>JAFGCL010000146.1 GCA_016932645.1 Dehalococcoidia bacterium
TGTGGTAAAAAATGCACCGACTTCCGACAGCTCAGTAGTGGCCTCGAGACCACTCGAAGGGAGGTGGCCAGTGTCGGGGGAAATGGATAACAACACGATCCTCGAATTCGCAAGACAACACGCCAACACCTGGCTCAAACTGGATTTGCTGTGTTTCTGGAGCAGGTATCCGCACGCCAAGTTCACCGCAGGCGCTATCGCCCGGGCAATAGGCTGCAAGAGAAGGACAGACGTGGAGGAAGCCTTGGATTCCTTTGTCAGGGACAACCTCGTCGACAAGCACACAGACAGGGCTTTGCCTTTCTACTGCCTTACCGATGATGCCAGCAAGCGGGAATGCGTGCTGGACATCCGGGCATATAGAAGCAGCCTGAGACCGGCGCTCTCAATGGGATAAGAGGGACAAAGATGTTGCGGAAGCTGAAGACAATCACTAGGCGCCTCATACCTGACAAGGCACTGCTGGACATGCCCCCGCAGATAGGCGCCAATGTTCTGACGCAGATAAGGCTGCATAGCTCTCTGCACCGGCTCATGGAGCAGCAACTCCGCTGCCATACATTCAGGAATTCCCTCGATTAGTGCGGCTGGCGGGCCGCCATGTCAACGAAAAGCCCTCAGGCAGAGAACATGTTTCTGGGCACGTTCGAATACAAGATCGACGAGAAGGGCAGGACGCCGCTCCCACCCCGCTTCAGGGACGATCTGCGCCAGGGCATGGTCATGACGCAAGGCCTGGAGAAATGCATCACTGTCTACCCCGTCGAAGAATGGCAGAGTATCTCAGACAAGATGGCGGCCCAGTCCGCCAACCGCAGCAAGGCCAGAAGAATCAATCGCTTCGCCTTCGCTACCGCCTTCATGGCCGAGCTAGACACTCAGGGGCGCGTGGCCATACCAACGCCGTTGCGCAAGTACGCCGGCATTGACAATGTGGCCATCGTCGCCGGTATCAATACCTATTTTGAGGTCTGGAGCAAGGACAACTGGGAGGCCGAAAGCGACCTGATGGAGAGTGAGGCTTGGCAGATCAGCGAGGGCATAGAGGACCGGATCTAGAAGGCCCCCAGGCGGCAGTGCCCCACACGCCAGTTCTCCTTCGAACCACTGTTGAGCTCTTGAATGTGCGGCCTGGGGGCCGGTTTGTCGACGCTACACTGGGAACCGGCGGTCATGCCGAGGCCATCTTGCAGTTCTGCTCACCCGGCGGCTCACTCCTGGGCATCGACGCCGACCCGAAAGCCCTCGGTGTTGCGCAACGAAGGCTGTTGCCGCATGGTCAGGCAGTAACGCTGGTCAACGACAACTTCAGGAACCTTGAGGCCATCTGCCGTGCACATGACTTCCATCCCGTTGACGGCATCCTTCTCGACCTGGGCATTTCATCACTCCAACTGGACGACACTGACCGTGGATTCAGCTTCAGATTTGATGCACCGCTCGACATGCGGTTCGGCACCGATCAACCAGCCACCGCCGCCGATATCCTCAACTCCTTCGATGAGAAAGATCTCGTTGCGATCCTCAGGGAATATGGCGAGGAGAGACACAGCCGCCTCATTGCCCGCCGAATCGTCACCACCCGTCCTATCAGGACAACCATGCAACTGGTCAACGCCATAGAGAACCTCCCCGGTATGACCTCAGGCCGGATTCACCCGGCCACGAGAACCTTCCAGGCGCTTCGCATTGCCGTCAATCGGGAGATCGACAACCTGAAGGAGGTACTGAGTCAGACGGTACGCGTTCTGGCCAAAGGAGGCAGGCTGGCAGTGATCAGCTACCATTCGCTCGAGGATCGGTCGGTCAAGCAGTTCATGCAGACGGAATCCAGTACTTGCCTGTGTCCACCCGAGGTGCCCGTGTGCACCTGCGGTCACACCCCCACTCTAAGACTCGTGAACCGTAAAGCCATCGCTCCCTCGGAAGAGGAGAAGAGAGATAACCCTCGCAGCCGGAGCGCCAAGCTCCGGGTAGCAGAGCGCCTCTAGCCCACGTATCCACCGGAAGACCAGCAACCCACCCGGCGTCTCATCAATCAGGCGCCATGCACTTCGGACAGTCCGTAGCGTGTACTATGGCCACGACCTTGGCCGACCTGATCCACCAGTCAACCGTGCTCTGCGCTTGCCCGTCTTCCTCCCGACGGGTCATGCCGATTATCAGATAGTCAGGGCCCACTTCCTTCAGGCTGCCTGCAGCGATCTCCTTCACCGCACCATTCGCGCGGGAAGTGACAGACACCTCATGACCAAGAAGATCCATCAGTCGTTCATGCAACTGCATAGCACCTCCTCACAGGAACATCGTGATTTCTTCCGAAGGACTCGCCGGCTCCGTCTCAGGGGTTCTTCTGCAAACCAGCGTCCTTGAGCCCCTGAACCACTTTCTGCAAGGTCGTCACGTAGAGCTCTCCTATCGCTTCGCCGGTACACTTGGGCGACGCGTCGCCCCGCGTGATGGGCATCTTCTCCACTACAGCCACGACAAGTTGCAGCGCTATCTCCGAGCTGTCCATCATTTCACACCTCCAGCGTTCCTGAAAGACTCATCCACCGCTTGCATATTGGCCACAGTTGTACCACAAAAAAGGAGCACTGCCAATAGCTCCGCCATGTGGCCCTGCCAGTGCGCAGTCCCAACGCAGCCTCTCCTTGACACCCCAATGAGCCGAGGCTATCCTGGAAACGTTGGTGTTAGGAGCAGTCTTGTCATGACTCATGATCCCATTCGGTACCAGAAGAAAGGCCTCGTTGCCTACATAACACTCAGTCGCCCTGAAACAGACAATGCGCTCGACATGAACATGATGGCCGCCCTTCACCAGGCCTCACTGGACGCCAACCAGGACCCCGAGGTCAGGGTTGTCGTGATCACAGGGGCTGGCGGGACAGCCTTCTGTTCGGGCGAAGACCCGGCCCGACTCTCGACCAACGGCTCCGTTCCGACTTCTTCGCCCGATTTGTTCACGGATCTCGCTCTGTGCAGCAATGCGGCTGAGGTCATTTCGCGGATCGAGTGCCCGGTAATCGCAGCCATAAACGGCGACGCGCGGGGCGCCGGGCTGGCCTTGGCCCTCGCCACTGACTTGAGGATAGCCTCCGCACAAGCATCATTCAGCGTTGGCGACTTTGCCAATGCTTGCCTCCTCGCCAACGGCCTCACCCAGCTACTCCCCCGCGTCATTGGCCGGGGGAAGGCCATGGAGTTGCTCCTCACCGGGGAATCCATCACGTCCAGTGAAGCGCTTACTATCGGACTGGTTCACCGCGTCGTGCCGCGTCAGGACGTCACCCCGGAAGCCGCCAAGATGGCGGAGGAGATGGCTGCAAAAGCCCCCATCGCCCTCAGATACGCCAAAGAGGCCGTGAACAAGGGAATGGATCTCACCCTGGATCAGGCGCTGCGCCTTGAATGCGACCTTTACATGGTACTGCACACCACACACGACCGCACCGAAGGTATCAAGGCCTTCCGGGAGAAAAGAAAGCCCACGTTCAAGGGAGAATGAGCGGGAGGCGACCGGATTGAAGCTCGACCTCCACACCCACTGCGGCGAGGCGACATGTGTGTACACACCCACTCTGGACGTCGTGAAGCGGATCGTCGCAGCAGCCAGAGCCAAGGGGCTTGACGGCATCGGCATCACCGAGCACTACAACAAGGCCTACGGGTTCAAGGTTAAGGAGATTGTCGACCAGCACTTCCCAGGGCAGTTGCTCATCATACCCGGCCAGGAGGTCGACAAACGGAAGCTCCACGTGGTCGAGCTCTACCTGCCCGGCGACACCACATTCAGGTTCGTGGGCCACCCGGGGTACCCTCGTGTTGAAGATCTCACCTCCGAGATCGACGATACCATCCACGGCATCGAACTGCGCAATCCCACGCATGACGACGAGATGGACCAAGCAGCCATAAGGAAGGCTGCCAGGAAGCACAATCTCCTTCTGCTTCAGAACAGCGACGCCCATTTTCTCAGCGACATCGGCAAGTACTACAACGAGATCAGTATCGAGGAACTATGTGCGCGGGCCAGTTAGACGGTGGCTTTCAGACCATACTCTTTGACAAGCAAGGGCCGATCGGCCACATCACGCTCAACCGTCCCGAAGCCCTGAACGTATACAACGTCAAGATGCGGGACGAGCTCTACGAGGTCCTTTGTGCCATACGGGACGACCCGGATGTGGACGTTGTAATTCTGAAAGGTGCCGGGGATCGGGCGTTCTGCGCCGGCGCCGACCTGAGCGAGTTCCTCACCGCACCCCCTCCCTCAGCATCCCGCCGGGTGAGATGGGAGAGGGATGTCTGGGGCCTGTTCTTGAGCATTCGGCAGCCGGTCATTGCGTCCCTTCACGGCTACGTGCTGGGATCGGGGATCGAGATGGCGCTTTGCTGTGACTTAAGGATCGCCTCTGAGGATGCCCGCTTTGGCCTTCCCGAAGTCACCCTCGGCATCATCCCCGCCGCAGGGGGATCGCAGACGCTACCCCGAACCGTCGGCCGCGCCAAATCGCTCGAGATGCTGCTTACCAACCGCTGGATCGACGCCCGCGAGGCTATGTCCGCAGGACTCGTCAACAGGGTGGTCCCCCGCCAGGACCTCATACCGACCGTGGAACGCCTGGCGACCCAACTTGCATCCAAGCCTCGCCTGCTCACCAGGTGCATCAAGGAAGCTGTATCAAGAGGAGCCAGCCTGAGCCTTCAGGAGGGACTGGATATGGAGAGGAGGCTGGCGCAGTACGTTCTTTCCAGCCCCACGACCCTGCAGGCGATCACGGCACACGTTCAAGAAAGATCCAGCCGCTTCCATCATACCTGATCGTTGTGATACCATTGATACGTCAGTGCTTATGAGTATCGGCGCCGCCACAAAGAGAACGCTAGCTACATCCTGGCAGTACATCCGGGTCACCAAGCCGCGGGAGAGCAGCCTACTCGTCTTCATCGGCTTCTGCGCCATGGTGGTGGCTGCCAATGGCCTGCCAGCTACGGACCGTCTTCTTCTTACCCTGGCAGCCATAACACTGGGCAGCCTCGGAGTCAACGGTCTCACCAACTACCTTGATCGTAACATAGACGCTCGCATGCGCAGAACCAACTGCAGGCCCCTTCCCACCAAGGCCATCGATCCCCCTGAAAAGGCCCTTATCTTCTGCCTGGCGCTGACTGCCATCGGGCTCGCTCTGGCTTGGCTTCTCAATCCCTGGTGCTTCGTCGCTGGATCGGTGGGCACCGTCGCCGCAGTTGTGATGCGGAAGACCGTCATGTGCCCGTTTCTGGGCTCGATATCCGGCTGCGCCCCTGTGGTGATCGCCTGGCTGGCCATAACGCCCCGCTTCGGCTACGGACTCCTGGTGCTCTGCCTTCTTGTCTGTATCTGGATCCCATTGCACGTTTGGAGTGTCATGCTCGCCAACCGGGATGATTACATGCAGGGCGGAGTTCGATACTTCCCTCTCAACCGCGAAACCCGGCAATCGGTCAAAGTGCTGTTCCTTTTGACCCTGCCGCTGGCAGCAGCATCTATCGTCCTCTACTTCACCGCGCATCTCCACTGGTTCTATCTCGCGACCGCCGTCGTTCTAAGTCTGGTCATGATATACGCCAATGTCCGCCTCCTCTTCTCCGCGAACTCCAAGGAAGCCTGGAGGGTCTACAAGCTGTCCGCCTTCCCTTACCTCGGCATCATCTTCCTGGCTATGTTCCTTGATGCCTGGCTTCTGCACGCCAGCTGAAACCGCCCGAAAGCCGTGCCGCGAACAGCACCAAACACGCTCTTGGCCCCATGGCTTTATGTCTACCAACCGCCCCCATTTCTCGGAGACAGAAAAGACGCACAGGATCTTCACCCTTCTCCACGCCCCCATGGCTGGCACGCACCGAACTTCCAACAGACATAAGAAAGCCCTCAGCACGACTGCTGAGGGCCTTCGTCCGCCAAATGGACTCCCGCGATCCCGCGGCTGGCTTCAGACTCTACTTCCTGGGCTCAGAGCCTCTTCCCAGAAACGCGCTGAACAGGTCGATGGGGATCGGGAACACCACCATGTTGGTCCGCTCCGTGGCAATCTCCTTCAGCGTTCCCAGGTAGCGCAGTTGCAGCGCCGCCGGCTGCTTTGCCAGGACACTCGCCGCTTGCGCCAGTTTCTCCGAAGCCTGGTACTCGCCGTCGGCATGGACCACCTTGGCTCTTCTATCCCGCTCGGCCTCGGCCTGGGCGGCCATGGCCCGCTGCATCCCCTCTGGAAGTTGTACGTCTTTGATCTCCACCGTGCTCACTTTGACCCCCCAAGGATCCGTCTGCTCGTCAACAATCCGCTGCAACTGGGCATTGAGTTCGTCCCGGTGAGACAGTATCTCATCCAGCTCCGACTGACCCAGCACGCTCCGAAGGGTCGTCTGGGAAATCAGCGACGTGGCACGAACATAGTCCGCCACCTTGAGCACTGCTGCATCAGCATTGATGACCCTCAGGTAGACCACCGCGTCTACCTTGATGGTCACGTTGTCCCGAGTGATGACCTCCTGGGCAGGAACATCCATGGTGACGATCCGGGTATCTACCTTCCACATCCGATCGATGAAAGGGATGATGATTCTGAGACCAGGTTCTCGTATTCCGACGAAACGCCCCAGTCTGAGTATCACGCCTCTCTCATACTGAGCCACTACCTTGAGCGCCGCCGCCAACACCACAATCACCAGGATAACTAGGATAACTACACCGGCCCATACTGCTGCCATTCCTTCTCACCTCCTAATTCGACTTCTTCACTACTTTTAGCCGCAATCCCTCAACGGCCGTCACTACTACCTCTTCACCGGGGTTAGCCCTCCCACTTTCCATCAAGGCGTTCCATATCTCACCCTCAACGAAAACTGTACCCTTCGGATCGAGTGGAGCACGCACTACTGCGGTCTGTCCGATCAGACCTTCTCGCCCCGTGTTTACCGGCCGACGTTGAGACCGGATAATCACCATCACCACCAGGATGAAGATCAGAGCGATGGCGCCTATCACCACGCCCATCACCCACGGGTTCACCTCGAAGGGTGTGCCGCTGAACAGTAGTAGCGACCCAGCCACCAGAGAAACCATCCCTCCCGCAAATAGCGCCCCGAACGTTGGAGTGAATGCCTCAGCCACAAAGAGCGCGAAGGCCAGCAACATCAGCAGCAGCCCTGCATAGTTGGCCTCCAGTACTCCAAGAGAGTATACCCCCAGGAGGAGGCAGACGCCACCCAGCACTCCCGGCAGCACTACACCGGGATGGAGCAGTTCGATCAGAATGCCCAGCATGCCGATGCTCAGCAGTATGTAGGCGATCGTCGGGTCACTGATCTGCAACAGGAACCTCTCCATAGCAGTCATCCCGACATAGCGGAGCCTCGCCTCCGGCGGAACACTGAACGTCTCCCCGTTCGCCAGCACGATGCCCGCTTGCAGCCTCACCAGCAGTTCCTCAATGTCCCTGGCGCCGGCATCATCAATCAGCGGCGGATTGAGCCGCTCCACCCGTAGCAGATCCCGATTAAAGCTCGACAGGTCGGCAGCGCCACTAGCCTCGCTGGACGAGAATGACGCCGCCTCGGTAACCGCAGCCATGGCCGCCGCCTCATTCCGCCCGTGATCCTCAGCGATGCCCTTAATCCAGTGGCTGGCCAGGTTCACCGCCTTGGCTCTCTCGTCGTCAGACAACTCCTCACTACCACTGGAGATCGGCGTCGACGCCCCGATCACGCTGCCTGGAGCCATGGCTGCCACATCCGCCGCCAGTGTGATGAATGCCCCGGCAGAAGCCGCCCACGACCCTTCCGGCACATACACAATCACAGGGACACTGGCTTCGGAGATACGCCTGACGATGTCCTCTGTTGATGACAGCAGACCACCCGGAGTATCCAGTTCAATGAGACAGGCCACCGCTCCATCGTTCTCCGCCTTCGAAATGCCGCGGTTTATGTAGCGCACCAGCGACGGATTCACTGTGCCATCCACCCTCAGCACATCCACCACCGGCCTGCCATTCTGGCCGCTGACCGTCACCGTCAGACCCGCAAAGAGCACCAGAAGGACGAGCAATATAGAACTGTAAGCGACGCGGAATGTTGACACTGATATCTCCCCTACACGCTGATTATAGGCCAGCCGTCTGACGTGGCACAAGTGAACGTTTCCTATCCAACCACCTTCACGTGAACCCAGATTCCAGGCACATTTCACGCTCTGTCTCTCATGCCCTGTGCTATAATCAGGCTGTGATGGTTGCAGAGAAAACCTTGGCTGTGAACCGCAAGGCTCGCCATGACTACGCCATTGACGAGACCCTGGAGACCGGCATCGTGCTCACCGGCACCGAGATCAAGTCTCTGCGGGCAGGCAAGGCGAATATAGCCCAGTCCTACGCCGCGATAGAGAGAGGTGAGCTCTGGCTGTTCAACGCCCACATAGCCCAGTATGACGCCGGCAACCGCTACAACCATGAGCCGACACGGCCGCGGAAACTGCTGGCGCATCGAAATGAGATAAGGGAATTGGCCCTCAAGGCCAGTCAGAAGAGGTTCACCCTGGTGCCTCTGCGACTGTATCTGAAGAAGAGGCTGGCCAAGGTGGAAATCGGCCTCGGCAGAGGCAAGAGGATGTATGACAAGCGCGAGGCCATGGCCGCGCGCCAAAGCGATCGAGAGATCGAGCGCTCCTTAAAAATGCGCCGGTTACGCTGACAGTGGGGACGCGTGGCTTCGACAGAGGAAGGCGCGACAAGATAGCAGGCTGAGGTGCCACTACCCTCACAAATCCAGTGGCAAACAAGTAACTGGCGAAAAAGAGCCTGTTCTCGTAGCCGCCTAACAACGGCTGCCGTCCGCTCTGACCTCACCTCGATGGGTCAGGGATGGGCGACGCAATGTCGAGGTGCGGCTATCCGATGTCGATCAGGGTAGTCTAAGAAAAATCGACTGGTCCGGTTGGACCTCGGTTGACTGACGCCGGCCGGGCGAGATACGAAGTCAACTAAGCCTGTAGCAGATCTTAAGCAAGTTCCTTTGGACGGGGAGTTCGACTCTCCCCCGTCTCCACCAGAAACA
>JAFGCL010000147.1 GCA_016932645.1 Dehalococcoidia bacterium
CGCGTATCGGGGACGGCTGAGCTTCAGCAGAGCTACCTGTTCTACTGCGAAGGGGGTGAGAAGGACAGGGATAGAACGGGTGCTGCGCTGCAGGCGGTGTACCCCAAGGTGGTGGATATCCGGAAGCTCGGGACGGCGGGCCTGGAGACGGCATGGGTGGCAGCTGGGAGGGGGGAAGCGTATTTCACCATGAAGATCGAGCCCTGGGACGTGGCCGCGGGCGTGCTGCTTGTGCGGGAGGCAGGAGGAAAGGTCACGGACCTGCGGGGTGGAGAATGGACCGCCGAGAGAAGTGACCTGCTGTTCTCAAACGGGAAGGTCCATACTGGAGTGCTCGGGCTTCTGGGTGCTCGAGCGGAAGGATAGCAGGGCTTGGTGCCAATTGCCACAGAGCGCAGAGGGTGCACTCAATAGATGGCAGATTGGGCCCAGGAGAGGCAGAGGAGATTCGAACCCGCGATAGCCTGCTTGGAAGGTATCTGGCTCTGAACGGTGTGGCAACCCGAACGGGCAGGGGGGATGGGGAGAAATGTTGGCCGCATATGATCGCGATAGGCTATTGAGGCTTATCGCGGTAACTGATGCGACTGATAATATTGGCCGACTGTACAGCCAGAGCAGCAGCCAGCCTCTCCTTGGTCAATTCGGTGAAAGGTATGCGCGTCCGCTCTTGTGTCCCACCGTCGACTTCGACACATTCAACTAGCTCTGGCTGAGGTTCTTGTCTGTCAGTCACGGACACCCATACGTCAACATGGCCCATATCAAGACCGGGGGGGCTTAGCTGATAACAGCAGCTGACCACGCCAGTCGCTAGGGTGCAGTGGTCGTGACGATCAAGGTTCCAACCAAGAGCTGAACAGTATCCTTCGAGGAATCCGGAGACCATTGGCTCTACCTTCTTCAGAGACTCCACATTCTTCTCGTAAGCCTCCTGGTGCTGACGATCCCATTCTGCCTTTACCTCTGCTTCAACGACTCTTCTGAACCGGTCTTCAAGAGTCGCTGTCCTTTGCAGCCTCTCATGTTCAACTGAGATCGGCCGTTTGGGCTTCTCAAGGCGGACAATACGCCTGATAAGATTGCGAGATTGCTGTTCCAGTGCGGTGGCCAGTCCGTCCTCCGTCAACTGGCTGAAAGGTATGACGAGTTTCGATGCGAAATCTCGTGCGTGTTCGGTAGTCCCCACGATTGCGCCCTGATAAACCGTGACGGCTTCGACCGAATCCGACCGATATCCCCGCGTCACTTCCACGTCAACCGTAACATAGCCTTCACGCCAGAAACCCCGGTGCTCCAAGATGTAGTTGCACGAGACCGCGCCCTTGTCTCTGTCGGAACAGTCACTACGCTTAAGGCTCCAGCCAACAGCGTGACAGAACGCTTCAAGGACTCTGGAGACGATGGAATCCACCTTATTCATGGACTCCACATTTCTCTCGTAGGGATCGCGGTGCTGGTCCGCTGCGGCTTTCTGTTCACCGGCGAATCTTCCGAATCGGTCTTCAAGGGCCACTGTCTTCACTCCCTTTCGCGCTCAAGTGAAATCGAACAAGAAAGTGTGCAGTGGTTATGATACCACCTCAACCTCAGCTTGGATACAGACAGTGGGGTGAATATGTGAGATGCTGGAGTGGGAGACGGGATTCGAACCCGCGACGGCCTGCTGGGAAGGTATCTGGCTCTGAGCGGTGTGGCAACCCGAACGGCCAGGGGTGCGAAAGCCGTCCAGTTATCTACTCGTGAGAAGCCCCCTTGGAGGTAACTCCGTGATCATCTGGCGCTGAAGGGTCAAGGGGAACAAGCCGGAAGTCCGGCAACGCACTGCAGAGCTCACCGGAATGCGCTGGATGGCCGCATGAAGACCAAGGAAATCCCGGCAATCCCGACAAGTACATAAAGCGAGACAGAATCCGCGTTTGTCTGGGAGATGATCAACCCATAGATCCCGAGTGCCACACAGAGGGCACCAGGTATGATTATCGTAAGAAAGTCACGCAGCACCACCGAACGGATCCATTTGCGGAAAGCCCACCGAAGCAGGAAGGCGATCAGGAGCAATACTGCCCCGATTACGTACAGTACGTACTTGACCAGCTTGAAGTCCTCTTCACCCTCACTGCCACCGTAAGAGGGTGTCAGGTTGGCCATGACTACGAAGAAAAGAAGTGCCGTAAACTGTAGACCCCAAAGTATCCAGGCCCCCCGGCGTAGGCCCTTGTTTGGTGCTGCTTGTTCATTGATCATTGCTCCGCAGCCCGAACAGAACTTCGCGCCGCCGATCGCCTCTTTGCCGCACTTCTGACAGAACATCGTTGACTCCTGCTCAATCTGGCCACGCCATTATACCAACCTGACCTCAGCAAGGATACTGAGCGTGATCATCGGGGCCTGAACGGGTTTGGTAGAAGTGGCCTGGGATCCAGTCAAGGTGCTACCTGGCGAGTGGAGAGCGGGAGACGGGATTCGAACCCGCGACGGCCTGCTTGGAAGGTATCTGGCTCTAAGCGGTGTGGCAGCCCGAATGGCTAGGGGAGCGAAAGGCGTCCAGTTATCTACTCGTGAAATGCCATGGACTGTCCTCTGCCACCTATTGATTTGCCCATCTGGGACCTAAGGGGGATGGTGTGGGGCTTTCCTGACCGAACCAATAGCGACTGAGACAAGATATGGACATCGTTGTATCACCGAGCCGGGGTCGAAGTGCGCATGTCAGCCGGTCACTTCCAGTCTTGTCAGGGTGTCATGGTAGTTGTTCGCAACCCAGATGTACGTCCCATCGAAGAGAACGCTCACGGGGTAGAGACCTACATGATGCCTCTTCACAAGACTTCCGTCTGAAGCCCTGAATCCGATGAGAGTGTTCTTTGGTATGCTAGTCACCCAGATGTTGGAGCCATCAAAAGCCACAGACTCCGGATGGTACTTACCGACCTTGCCTACTTCGTAAGTACCTATCACAGTGCCATCCGATGGATTCACCACACATATCTTGCACAGCCTGGGAAGGGTAACCCACAACTTGGTGCCGTCATAGGCCATGGCGCCTACATCACATTCCATTGGATAGGACCCCAGAACACCCCCATCTGAAGTGTTCAGTTTCAGCAGACACCTGCTGCCAGATACCCAGATATTGGCGCCGTCATACATCACGTGTTGCGGATTTATCCCGATGCTATACTTGGCAACCAGGCTTCCATCAGATGCTTTCAAGACGGTGACAGCGCCGATGGATTCCGTCACGATCCACAGATTCACCCCGTCAAAGGCAATGTCATCTCCCACCACACCGTTGTTGTACTTGCCAACCAGACTTCCATCTGATGCGCTCAACCTGACCACGCCGTCCCATCCTGCCACCCAGATATCGCTTCCATCAAAGGCCAGCGCGTGAGGATGATCTCCCACACTGTATGTGCCGACGATCTCTCCGTCGGATGCCTTGAGCTTGGTCACTGTATTGCCACCGCTATTCGCCACCCACAAATTCTCCCCGTCGAATGCCAGCCCCCAGGGAGCCTCGCCAGCGTAGAACACATCCCCCTCCGAGGGCGGGTGCATCTGTCTCTCGTGCATCTCATGTACCAAAGGCATGATGAACGGGGAGCTAGCGAATAGAATCAGGTCAGTCACGAGAAGTAGCCCCCACCCGATCGCCACGATTCGGCCCAGGTCCCAGCGGTACGTCGGCTGTGCTCGGCGCTCATTGCGGCATAAAGCTACCAGCGAACCCCATCCAACGGCGAATGTGAGAACTCCCACAAGAAACACAGCCTTGGGGAACTCCGCCGTCGGCTCGTGGTCCATGGGATCCAGAGTCAGGCATCCCCATGCCCCAACCCCCGACAGCACAAGTCCTGCCGGACCGCACAGAACGGCTGCGGCAAGCAGATAACCTTGCCTCATGTCATTGTGCCTGCCGCTCATCATTACACCCTGTCCCTCCGTCGACTGCATGCCGAGTATCTCATGCCAGTAGCCAAGGTGTCTTGAGACCTTGGTCCCTACTTAAGGGAAGGAGTGATACCACTGGTGTAGCTGGGAAGTGGGGGATGATGCTGCGGGGCATTGGAGCGGGAGACGGGATTCGAACCCGCGACGGCCTGCTTGGAAGGCAGGTACTCTACCAGCCTGAGTTACTCCCGCTCGATGGTAC
>JAFGCL010000148.1 GCA_016932645.1 Dehalococcoidia bacterium
CCCCTGCCGGCAGACCGAGCAGCCGCTCTACGATTGGGGGAGGGATCATGTTCTTGGTCATACGGAATTTGAAACGGGTGGCGTCTTCCGGGAAATCCCTTTCCTCGCCGCAAACCTTGCACGTGGCATGGTATGAGCCACGCCTGGGCAGAGTGTCTATTATCCAGTGATGGGCGAGAGGGCATGAATCCATGAGGGCTGTCCTCCTCTCCGGCACAAAGCCGGTTGGGGAATGATGCGGTTGCCGGACAAGAACAGCAGAGGGCGGGCGATCCCGCCCTCTGCTCGTTGCGACTAGTATCGCGTGGCTGGTTTGACCTTGCTGTAGCACTCTCGGCAATACACGGGTCTGCCGTCTCTGGGTTCAAAGGGCAGTTCCGTTGACTTGCCACAATCAGAGCACGTTGCCGGGTACATCTGTCGCCTGGACTGGCCGTAACCAGAAGAGTTGCCATTTTGGGCTTTTCTGGCAGCGCGGCATACCTGGCAGCGCTTGGGTTCGTTGGTATAGCCCTTCTCGGCGAAGAACTCCTGCTCGCTGGCTGTGAAGGTGAAATCCGCACCGCACTCGGAGCACTTGAGGGACTTGTCCACAAAGCTCATGTGACGACCTCCTTTCTTGAGATACTTGGCTAGAGTAGTGGTCATCCAGAGCCCGTGACTACACTTGGGGAGGCTTACAGACTATTGATAACCCGAACTGAAACCAGTGGCTTGATCGTAGCATATCGCCACCGAATAAGCAAGTGAACCATTCGATTTCGAGCAACCGGGACCAGGAACGGGGGTAACGAAGCGCTGCGCTCTACTTCGGAACGTTGTCTTGATGCTTCCCGGGCGAGGTCGTCAGCCATGGCACGCCACGTTGCCCGGGTATTCCGCGGTTCACCTTCTCTCTGCAAGCGGCGCAGAAACACCGATGGTGCATGGCCCGGCGGAGATGCCGGGTTCGAGTCGGGACTAATCCTCGAAGGCAAACCTCCAGATGCAGACGGGTTCTCCCGGCGTTCTCTCGAAGCTCTCAGGGATCTTCAAGAGATCGACCTTGATCTTGCGCTGTCCAGGATAGTTGTCCATGGTCATGGCGTACCGCGGCTCCACGTATTGGCAAATATACCGGAGCATGTTGATTATCACCGCCAACCAGATTCTTGTCCATGACCGCGCATTGGTTGTACCGCAGTATGACCTCACTGTCGCTCTTCACCTCGTAGTGACCGGGATAGTGGTCGGCCATGTTGTCCATACACAGGCCGCCCGCTTTCACCCTGCCCTCAACCGTGTTCACGTTCACTTTGGCCGCCTCTGCCATCTTGGCGAAGATCGGCGGATTTGCTTCCTCCATAGTCCTGGCCAGCAGCTCCGCCCCGTTCAGCAGGCCGATTCCTTCCATTTGGGCCCCTACCCTCACCACCCCGTTGGTGAACGCTTCCCATTGCTCCTGCCATTGTCTCATCACTTTAAGTCTGTCACTTTTTGACCTGGCCGAGGCTTCTGCCGCCCTGGCGAAATCCGGAAGGTCTACTTCTGCCTTGACCCTGGCCAGCAACTCCTCGGCTTTCTGTCGGCCGACGCCATCCATTTGAGATCCCACCCTCACCAACCCCTTGGCAAATGTCTCCCATTGCTCCTGCCACAGGGCCATGATCTTGGACAGGAACTCTTCGGAGAATTCCTCCCACGGCACCCTGTCACCGATGGGACCGCTGAAATCATTTCGCTCCTTGGGCATGTTGGTACCCCCCTTCACGATTTTTGGCCGCAGCCTGTAAACGCCAGGACTGGAAGCTCTACGTCTTCATATCCTGCAGCACCCTGTGCGCGCCGTTCCAGCCTGGCACGCAGGTTATGCCCGGACCGGGATGACAGGCGGAACCGCACATGTACAAGCCCTTGATCGGCGTGGTGTATTTACCCCAGCCGGGCACGGGCCGGTTGTCCCACATCTGCCCGGGATGTATCAGGCCGTTGGCATAGTCACCCTGGGTAGCGCCGTAGGTGCTTTCGAAGTACTGCTGCGTGAAGACAACCTTGTCTATGATGGCCGCCTTGAAATTGGGGGCGTACTTCGCTATCCGGTCGATCGCCCGATCGGCCATCACCTTGCTGAGCTCCTTGAGCTTGCCCGGCGGTGCTGCGAAGGGGAAGTACTGCGAAAATAGAGTGCATGTGTAGTACCCCTCCGGCGCCAGGCTGGGGTCCAGAACGCTGGGGAAGCCGCAGTACGCCACCGGCTCATCTGGCACCTGTCCTTGCCGGTATTGCTCAAAGCAACGGGCCAGATACTCAGGAGACGGAATGTAGGCCATGATCCAGCGTACATTGTTTTCGTTGGCGAAGGCGACATGACCAGTGAACTCGGGCATCTCCTTGAGCGTCATGTGGACCTGGATGTACCCGTTCTGATATTCGATTTCCTTCACCGCACGCACGAAGTCTGAGGGAAGCTGGTCTTCGCCCGCTAGACCGATGAAGGTGGCGTAGGCGTCGAGATTGGAAACGACTACCCTGGCAGAGATCTTCTCGCCGTTCTTGAGTTGTACACCAACCGCCTTGCCCCTCTCGATCAGCAGGCTCTTGACCGGAGACCCGTACCGGATATTGCCGCCATGGTCTTCAAAAGCGCTCACCAGGGCCTGCGAGAAGGCCCCGATCCCGCCTTTGGGCGTGCGGAAGTCATAGGCATCGCCCATGCAGTAGTGATACGCCAGCGAGAACCCGCTGCCCGGTGAGAAAGGGCTCTTGAAGGTCCCATCAACAGCAGAAGCAGAAAGTGACGCCTGGATGATGCGGTGCTTCGCGGGGTCAGGGAAGAACTGACGGATGATGTCTATGGCCCTGCCCTGGAAGACCTTGAGGATGATGCTCCTGGTCTCGTCGTCGGGAGCGTCCGCGACGAGTCTGTCCAGTGGCCCGGCCTCGGTGAAGAAGTACTTGTCGAACACGGCTTTGAACTTCTGCAGGAAGTTGTACATCCCCGCCAGCCCCTCCAGGGCATCCATACCGTGGTCTTTCATCAGGTGATTGGTTATCTCGTTGGTATCCGTGTAGCCGACGAAAGGCACGTCGCCCGGTTCGCCGAAGGTGCAGTACGAACTCCGGGGCCGGTGCAGCTTCAGGCCGTACTTCTCGAGCTCCAGCCGTTTCAGCATCTCATCCCGGAAGACGAGCATGCCCCACGCCCCCACATTGTGCTTGAACCCCTTGAAGAGCTCCTTGGTGGCCGCCATGCCTCCGGCCCAGCCGTTCTTTTCGACGCACAGAGCCGAGAGCCCATTCTTGGCCAAGACAGTTCCTGCCGTGAGTCCGTTGTGGCCGGCACCGATTACGATGGCATCGAAGTCTGTAGCCATGTTCCCTCCTTCACCGATATAGGGCTTTAGCCTCTCACAGGGTATCTGCTTTCTATCTGGCAGCAACGTGCTTGGAAGCGCCATTTCCCGTCGGGGCATTTAACCATCTTGTCCAGATAGCGACCGTAGGCCATGACGTATGCCCCTTTATCATCCTCATCCAGGCGGACGAAGTAGCTTTCCACCGATGCCATCCCGTCCCCCTCCAGTTCGATGACCGACTCCACCAGGAAGTGCTTGTGCCACAGCATGGGAGCATGGGTATGGCTCGCGATGTACTGCGAAAGGACCTCCCGGCCCTTAAGTCCCTCCGGAGGCTGGGCGACCCCGATGAAGGGCAGAACCTCGCCGAATTGCTCCACCCTGTATTGGGCATCCTCGGTGAACAAGTCGAGCCAGGCCTCTTTGAGTCCATAGTCGATCGTGTGCGCATACGCATACAGCGTGGACAGGATGGACCTTTCAGCTTCCAGAACTGCCAGACGCTTCTCCAGTTCTTCCACCCTTCCTGCGGGATCACTGGCCAATTTGCTCCTTCTGTCCCGGCTGTGCCTGCGTCACGGTGGCCGCATGGCGACCGGCAGTCATGCCGAAGACCATGGCCGGCCCGATTGTCGATCCGGGACCCGGGTAGGTCCGCCCCATGACTGAGGCGGTGTTGTTGCCTGCCGCGTAGAGACCGCGGATGACCGAGCCATCCTGGCGCAGCACACGCGCATGCTCGTCAATCAGCAGCCCGCCCATGGTGCCCAGATCGCCCGGCCAGACCTTTAGCGCATAGAAAGGCGGTTCCTCGATTCGACCGAGGTTGGGATTGGGTTTGACGCTCGGGTCAGAATAGTAACGGTCATAGGCGCTGTCCCCGCGATGGAAGTCCTCATCCCTTCCATTCCTGGCGAACTGGGAGAACCGTTTGGCCGTGGCCACCAGACCGGCCTCGTCGATGCCCATCTTGCGGGCGAGCTCCGGGAGCGAGTCTGCCCTGGTGATGATGCCATTCTTGAGTGCTGACTTCGGTGTAATACGCGGCATCATGTCCGACCCAATTATGTAGTTCTTGCGATGCCGTGAATCGAGGATGAGATACGCCGGAATCGCCGGCACGACCTTGTGGCGCTGATACTGCTGGTGGCCACAGTCAACGTAGGACTGCGACTCGTTCATGAACCGCTGGCCGGAGCTGTCAACTATCATGCTGTACGGCAGGGAGCGCTCGAAAAGCAGTGTCCAGGGACCGCTCTTCAGGAGGAGTGTTGGCATCCACCAGGCTTCATCCATCATGTCGACGGCGGCTCCGACGTCGATTCCGGCTTGGATACCGCGCCCTGTGTTGCCGGGAGCGCCCACTGTCCATCCGGTGGAGATGGGATGCTGCTGGTATTGCTGACGCATGGCATCATTATGTTCAAAGCCGCCCGCAGCCAGTATGACACCACGTCTGGCCCGGATATGCATTTCCTGGCCATCTTTCTTGGCGGTGACACCGACAACGGCGTCGCCTTCCGTTATGAGACTCACCAATGGCGTATTAATCCAGACGGAGACGGAGCGGTCCAGCAGGATCTTGAGCAACTGGCCGATCAGTGCACCGCCCATGGAAACGCGCTGCCTGCCCACCAGTCTCCACAAGATGGTGCGTATGAGGATAACATCCATCGTAGCGCTGAACCCGCTCCAGGTGCGCATGACAAGGGGCAACTGCCGAGCTTCAATAGCACGCAGTGGCACCGGCATAGCCTCCACCTTGTTCTTCCACTGCTTCCCGAGTAAACGAGGATCAAACAAGTCGCTTTCCAGGCAACGACCCTCGACACGACCCCCGGGACGCTCCGGGTAATAGTCCGGATAGCCCTGCGCATAGACTGCTTTAAACCCCAGGCCTTCGAGCCATTTCACCATCTCAGGACCGGCCTTGAGATAGGTTTCACGAAGCTCTTTAGAGCTGGCTGGGCCCTTCTCCGGGATGATGTCATTCATGTAGGTCAGCGCGGCCTCATAGGAGTCCTCAACTCCGGCCGCCCTCATGAGGTGGTTGTTCGGAATCCAGAAACCGCCCCCCGACTTGGCAGTGGATCCCCCGACCTTGTCCGTACTCTCGAGAACAATCACTTCACACCCGGCATCGCGGGCGGCTGCCGCCGCCGTCAGGCCTCCAGCGCCCGACCCTATGACAACAACGTCTGTTGTATATCCGAATTCCATCGTGCAATCTTCCTCTCCGCAGCACTCGCGTGCTGATGACATAACATAATCCATATATTATCGATCATTCGTCAACTTCTTAGCCCTGGCGGCCTGCAGCACTGGTTGCGCCTCTTCTCAAGTTACAGTTGCCAGAACGAAGGCCAGTTCTAAGGTTCTGTTCCAAACAACAGGCAAGACCGCGCTTGAACCTCTGTACCGGACTCCGGGAGGCAGGTTCGGGTGGCTGCGGTGGGCCGTCGCCTATACGAAGGACAGGAACAGCAAGTAGACCATCCCGCAGAGAGCAGTCAGTGGTAGTCCTGTCTTCACAAAATCCTAGACGGTCAGAGTCCGGTTCCCTCTGGCTTCCGCATTCTGGACTATGATCACATTGCTGGCTGCCCCGAGTGGCCTGCCGCCCACTTCGCAGCGGCGGGCCACAGAATGCCTGGAGGTTGCGAAGGCGCAGGGGTTGCATAATGTCGGGCCAGGCAACGTGCACCTGCCCGGGGGCAGTCCTCACCGGCCTGTTGACTGAGGAAGAGCGATAGCAGCACTACAACAGGGATGACATCGCCACTGTCATTGTGGCCTCAAGAGGAAGCGTGACGTCCACACCGCTTATGCCCGCTTCTGCTGCCACTTTCACCACAAAGTAGTCGCCATCGAGAAGCGCGGAATACTGCGAGGCACTCAAGGTCACTGAGCCGGTAAAAGTGCGGCTGCTTGAGGCCTCGATTTCCCCGCCTGGGACCGTCATCTCTGCCACCAGATTGCCGTCTGCGTCGAAGAAAGAGGCGTGGATGTCACCTATGGTCAGGTCGAGGTTGGCGTTATTCGTGATCTCACTGGACACAACGAAACGCAGGTACGGCAGAGGGAAGTGCGGCACCCAACTGACCTCGGTGTAAACCTCTATTCCAGGGACGGCAATGAGGCTCTCGATGTTCGGCATGTTGACTGTGATCTTGGCGCTGATGGGCAGCATCACCCCGGCAAGCCCGGCCTGGGTCTGAACCGTGATCACCAGGGTGCTCTC
>JAFGCL010000149.1 GCA_016932645.1 Dehalococcoidia bacterium
GGCCATAAGCCTGAGCGGCGGGCAGGCCGGCATTCAGACGGATGGCACGTACAGCCAGGCCCGCATCCGCGCCATCAGCCCGCAGCGAGTGAAGAGTGAGCTCGATGCCGGCAATATCGTGGTGGTGGCGGGGTTCCAGGGGGTGGCGGAAGGAATGGAGGTGACCACGCTGGGCCGTGGCGGCTCCGACACGACAGCCGTCGCCCTGGCAGTGAGCCTCAAGGCGGACGTGTGCCATATCTACACCGATGTCGAGGGTGTGTTTACCGCTGACCCCCGCATCGTTCCCGAGGCGCGGAAGATACTCGAGATTGACTATGAGGAGATGGTGGAACTGGCCACCTATGGTGCCAAGGTGATGCATCCCAGGGCCGTGGAAATCGGCCAGATCTACGACATGCCCATACTGGTGGCCTGCAGCTTCAATGACAGACCTGGGACCGTTATCCGGGGAGGGATTCCTATGGAGATACGCAATAAGGCTCGCGGCATCGCCCACGATCTCAATGTAGCCAAGGTCACGATCCTGGCTGTGCCGGATAAGCCGGGCATAGCCGCCATGCTGTTCGAGCCTCTGGCTGCCGCCAATGTCAGCATTGATACGATTGTTCAGAACTCCAGCGTAAGCGGGATGACCGACTTGACATTCACGGTCTCTCGAAATGAGCTGGACAAGGCCATGAAGGTGGTGGAGCCTATTGCGAAGTCGATTGGCGCCAAGGGCTGCGTTAGCGACGCTAGACTGGGCAAGGTCAGCATTGTGGGAACGGGGATGCAGAATACGCCGGGATATGCCGCCCGAATGTTCAAGGCTCTCTACGAGGCCGGCATAAACATCGAGCTTATTACTACTTCTGAGATAAGGATCACCTGCATCGTCAATGAGGCCAGAGTGGCCGACGCTGTGAGGGCTCTGCACAAGGCCTTCCAGCTTGACCAGGAATAGGGACCTGGGTCTCGGGTAGACCGTCCCCGTTTGCCTGAAGCGTTTTGAGGGATCTCTCCCATGGTGAAAATCATGGTTGCATCTGCTGAGGGGCTCTCCTGCCAGAACGGTCTGGCACCAGAATGAGTATTAGCATGTTTGGTAGTGTCAGTCATGGCTAGACGCGTGGCCATCATCGGATTGGGGCTGATCGGCGGCTCTGTCGGTTTGGCTCTCAAGCGCGCTGAATCAGAGGCGGTTGAGCTGGTGGGTTATGCCCGCCGGCCGGAGACGGCGGACCGGGCGCGGCAGCTGGGAGCGATCGACCGGATCGAGAGTACGCTGGCTTCCGCCGTAGACAAGGCGGATCTGGTCGTACTAGCGACACCCACGATGTCAATCAAGGAAATCCTGTCCCAGATTGGCCCGCACCTGCCGGCTGCGTGTGCGGTAACGGATGTGGCCAGCACCAAGGTGCAGGTCATGCAGTGGGCGGAGGAGAGCTTGCCGCAGGGTGTCAGCTTCGTAGGCGGCCATCCCATGGCGGGGAAGGAGCTGTCCGGCATCGAGATCGCTGACGCCGATCTCTTCAAAGGCTGCACGTACTGCATTGTTCCCGGGCGGGGAGCATCCGAAGCTGCGGTCCAGATGGTTGTGGACTTGGTGCATAAGGTAGGCGCGCGTCACGTGATACTGAACGCTGCAGAACACGACAGGTTCGTGGCGGGGATCAGCCACCTTCCGCTGATCCTGGCTTCCGCCCTGGTGATGGCGACTACACAAAGTCCGCAGTGGCCGAAAATGGCCGACTTTGCGGCGACCGGCTACCAGAGCACGACCCGGCTGGCCTCACAGCACCCGCGGATGAATCGCGACATATGCCTCACCAACGGAGAGAACATCGTTGCCTGGATTGACGAATTGACCAAGGAGTTGCAGCGGTTCCGGACTCTCATCGCTGAGGGTGATCTTGGCTTGGAACAGGCTTTTGAGAGGGCCTGGCAGGCCCGGAACGCCTGGATAGAGGAGCATGGAAAGAAGAGTTAGGCGCCATTCCGCAGTCAGGGGCGACGTTGCCCTTCCAGGGGACAAATCGATCTCTCACCGGGCGGCGATTCTGAATAGCCTTGCTAACGGCACCGCAAAGGTGACCAATTACGCGCCGGGAGCGGACTGTGCCTCCACCCTGTCCTGCCTGCGCGCCCTGGGGGTGAAGATCGAGGCTGTGTCAGCAGAAACCCCCACTATCGCGATCCAGGGGGTGGGGGTCATGGGGTTCGCCGAACCGGCGGTGGTGCTTGATGCCGGCAACAGCGGCACCACGATGCGCCTTCTGACGGGTCTTCTGGCGGGGCAGGCCTTGTTTGCCGTAATCACCGGCGACGCGTCACTCTGCTCTCGACCGATGGGCCGGGTGATTCACCCTCTGCGCCTGATGGGCGGCAGAATCTACGGCAGGAACCGCGACACGCTGGCGCCGCTGGCCATCAAAGGACAAGAGCTTCACGGCCTCGACTACACTCTGCCGGTCGCCAGCGCTCAGATCAAATCGGCGGTGCTCATAGCAGGGCTTTTTACTGTGCAGAAGGGGAGAACGACAGTCAGGGAGCCGGTGCTGTCGCGTGATCACACGGAGAGAATGCTGCAAGCCATGGGTGTCAGAGTGACGTCTGAGGGCCCGGTGGCCACTCTGGCTCCTCCGGTATCTCCCCCGAAGGCGATCGACGTCCATGTCCCTGGCGACATCAGTTCGGCGGCCTGCTGGCTGGTCCTGGGTGCTATCCATCCGAATGCCAGAGTCAGTATCAAGGGGACTGGCGTTAACCCCACCAGAACGGGTATCATTGATGTCCTGCTGAAGATGGGTGCCCGGCTCAATGTAGAGAACGAGCAGGTCATCAACAACGAACCGGTGGCTGATCTGGTGGTCGAGTCGAGCGAGTTGACCGCCGTGGACATAGGAGGGGATCTGGTTCCGCGCCTGATCGACGAGGTGCCGGTTCTGGCGGTGGCGGCTTGCCTGGCCAGGGGTACCACGGTGATCAAGGATGCGGCAGAGCTTCGAGTCAAGGAGACGGACCGCATCGCCTTCCTGGTGGCGGAGCTCTCGAAGATGGGAGCCAATGTTGAAGAATTGCCTGATGGCATTATCATTAAGGGTGGTGGAAAGCTGAATGGCGCCAAGTGCTCCAGTCACGGGGACCACCGCATGGCCATGGCTCTGGGGGTGGCTGGAGCCGTCGCTGATGGTGAAACGCTGATTGAAGATGCTGAAGTCGTGGATATCTCCTATCCTGGCTTCTGGCAAGAACTGGAAAGACTCACTGCTCACCTGGCTGAGGGAGGACAGAAATGACTACTGAGCTGATTCACCTCGGTTTCAGCAACATGGCGGCAATAGACAAGGTGATTGCTATCATCTCGCCCAATTCAGCGCCGTCGAAGCGCCTGATTCATGATGCTAAGAGCAAGGGACACGTCATCGACATGACCAATGGGCGAAGAACCAAGGCCGTTCTTATCATGGACAACGGTCACATTGTGCTGGCGGCCATCACGCCCGAGACCATTGCCGGTAGAGTGGCCACCCTGCGCAAGTTCGGCCCAAGACGGCAGTTCGAGGAAGCGGAGCAGGCGGAGTAGGGACCATGTCTCTCCTTCTTATCTTGTCAGGCCCTTCCGGTGCAGGCAAGGATGCTCTGCTGACTCGAATGAAGGAATTGGGTGTTCCCTTCTACTACGTTGTGACTTCCACCACGCGTCCTCCGCGGACCGGAGAGAAGGATGGCGTCGAGTACACCTTCGTGTCCGAGTCCGGGTTCCAGGACATGCTGCAGCGCGGGGATCTCATCGAGTCGGCCAAGGTCTATGGGTACTGGTATGGAGTGCCCAAACACGAAGTGAAGCAGGCTCTGGACGAAGGGAAAGACGTGGTTCTCAAGATAGATGTCCAGGGCGCGGCCACGATCAGGAACCTGCTGCCTGGAGCTGTCCTGGTCTTCTTGACTCTCCCATCGCTGGAGGAGTACGAGAAGCGTCTTAGACAGCGCAAGACCGAATCCGATACTGATCTGAAGGTGCGGTTGGGAAGGGTGAACGAGGAACTGCGGAGCATGCTCATCTTCGACTACGTGGTGGTGAACCGCGAGGATGAACTTGATGGGGCGGTGGACCAGATCAGGGCCATTGTCGCCGCAGAGAAATGCCGGGTGAACCCCCGCATCGTTCAGTTCAAGTAGGCGCGTGTTGTAGCGTGATCCATCAGGTCACCGCGCTGTTGTGCTCGTGCGTGACTACATGAACTCATCCAGTAGAGCGCTCACCTGTGCCGGATCCATCGCCTGTTTGACCAGAGGCCCTTTTGCCAGAACCGGGAACTCATCTTCGAATGTAGGCCTCTCCTGACGATAGAGCACCCCGATGGGTATTCTATCGCCCCACTCCTGCGATTTCTGCATGGCAGCGAACCGATCGCCTGCCTGGTGACTGGTTCCTTCCAGCTTGTAGGCCCTTTCCTTGTACCAGGCGTTGGTGTTCCGGTGGTTGAAGGAGACGCATGGCTGGAGGACCTCGATGAGAGCGAACCCGCGGTGCCGAATCCCGCTCTTGATCAGCTCGGCCAGGTGGTCGGGGTCTCCGGAGAAGCCACGAGCCACGAAAGTGCCTCCGGCGGCAATCGCCACCGCCAGGGAATTCAGCATCGTCGACGCACCGTGAGGCGTAGTCTTGGAGACGAATCCCACGTCGCTGGTGGGTGAAGCCTGGCCCTTTGTGAGGGCGTAGACTTGGTTGTTATGGACCAGATAGGTGATGTCATGATTCCGCCGCACGGAGTGAAGGAAATGGTTTCCGCCTTCTCCGTAGCCATCGCCGTCGCCTCCCACCGCGATGACGGTCAGTCCGGGGTTGGCGATCTTGGCCCCGGCGGCGGCGGGGAGGGTGCGGCCGTGCAGCACGTTCAGCACATTGCCCTTGGTGTAGTGCGGCAGCTTTCCGGCCTGGCCGATGCCGGAGACCATCAACACCTTGTGGGGTTCAAGTGCCAAATCCACAAGGGCCTTCTTCATCGCGTTGAGGATAGCGAAGTTGCCGCAGCCTGGGCACCATGCTGGCTGGCCTCCGGCGTAGTCAGCTATGTTCACCATAATCAGGCCACCTCCTTCCTGAGTTGTGCCAGGATGTAGGCCGGTGTCAACGGGCGGCCATCGAACTTGAGGATGGCGCCGGAGACCTGGTGTCCCATCTCGGTCCTCAGCACCCGGGCGAACTGGGCGGTGGGGTTGCCCTCCACGGCAAAGGTTCTCCGGGCTCCCCGCAGAGCCATGTTCGCTGCTTCGGTGGGGAACGGCCAGATTTCTGCAAAGTGCACCAGGTTCACGCTGAGACCATGCTGGGCGGCCGTGTCGACCACCTCTCTTAGAGCGCCCAGGGTGCTGCCCCAGCCTACCAGAGTGATGTCCGCCTGAGGCGGGCCGTGCGTCCTCGGTCCGGATATCTCCTTCTTAAGTCCTTCCAGCTTGCGCTGCCGCTTCATCATCATGGCCGCTCGGGTTTCAGCGTCTTCGATCATGTGTCCTTCTTCGTTGTGCTCGTCTGAGTCAGCCACCACCGGCGCGGCGGATTGCATAGGGAACGCCCTCGGTGAAATGCCGGAGGCCGTGATCTCGTACCTCTTGTAGTGCTCTGGCTTTGACGGATCTCCCTCTGAGAGGAGTTGCCCTCTCTTGATCTGCACTTTGGAGAGGTCGAATCCCTCCGCAGTTGCATACGAGCTGGCCAGGTACTGGTCGGTGAGGACGATCACTGGAACCTGGTATTCGTCGGCCAGGTTGAACGCCTTCACCGTCAGCCAGAAGGCGTCCTCCACGTTGGCCGGAGCCAGCACTACTCGAGGGAAATCGCCATGCGAGGCGTGCAGGGCGAACAGCAGGTCGCCCTGTTCTGTTCTTGTGGGGAGGCCGATGGCGGGGCCAGCGCGCTGGGCGTTCAAAACCACGATCGGCGTCTCTGTCATCCCGGCCAGACCCAACCCCTCCACCATCAGGCAGAAGCCGCCCCCTGAGGTGGCGGTCATGGAACGGACCCCGGCGTAGGCCGCCCCGATGATCATGTTGATAGCGGATATCTCGTCTTCGGGCTGAACCACGACTATGCCCAGTTCATCGGCCTTGCCGGCCATGTACTCCATGATGGTGGTGGAAGGGGTCATGGGGTAAGCCGAGACGAACTTGCATCCCGCTGCCAGGGCCCCCACAGCGATGGCCTCATTCCCGTTGAGCATCATCCTCTTCTGAGCACTGGCGGGGCTGGCTTGTTTGGCAATACCCCATCTAGAGCCGGCTCTACTCGCTTCGTAACCGCGAGCCGCTGCATCGGCGTTGGCTGGGCCTGACTCTCCGGTGCCGAAGTAGTCGAGCACCACGCTTTTCAGTGCTGCGACGTCATAGCCGATCACTGCCATAGCGGCGCCTAGAGCCACGGTGTTGGCTGACTGCTTGTTCTTGGCGGTCTCTATGGCTGTGCGCTCCAACGGCAGGCCCAATGCTCTCTTGCCGGGGCCGACATTCGTCTTGTCCGAGTCGAAGATGATGACCCCATCACTCGACACCTCTCCTTTATGCAGGTCTACACTCAGTTGATCCAAAGCCAGCAAGATATCCACCTCTTCCGAGATGGCACCCACTTTGCCATCGCCGGCGCGTATCCGGAAGAAGTTGTGGCCGCCGCGGACCCTGGACTCGTAATCCTGGTCGGCGAATACGCTGAGCCCGTAGCGGGCCAGCGCCTTGGCAATGATGAATCCGGCGGCTTGCACACCCTGTCCTGCCTCCCCACCCACCATGATGTTGATGTCTACTGCCATAACCCACCTCCGAATTCACTAGCGGTTGCTGATTTGAAGGGCTTGTGGGGCTGCTAGTCTTCCTGCGCTTGACTGTGGCCGCTCGGCTGAATAACGTAGCTGCTGATTTCACACCCAGGTTCGAATGCGGTTGTGCAGTAGCGCTGTGTTGTAGGTAGCCTATATTAGACCGTCACGTGGCTCCAGTGCAATAGGTACACTGGAGCCGGGCCCATGACAATGGCCGCGGAAGACTGACGGCGTGATAATGAAACACGGTAACGTTCGCCCGGTTCGCAGTGCCGGCCTACAGGAATCTCACCCTGGGATGAGACAGGCCGCACTGGCAGCGCTCGCTGGAGACAACCTCGACCGTCTCGCCGGTGTCAAGAATTCGAAGAGACCAGGAACCGGCTGCTGCTGCTCACTCCATGATGCGCAGTATCTTCGGGCCGATGTCGGAAGCTTCCGTATCGACCTTTACGCTGTCGCCCAACTGCATCTCGTTGAATATCTCGCGTTCGGTGCGGTAGGCCTGGTTGTAGTAGTGGCTCCCTGACGTAATGTGGATGGTGACCACGTAGTAGAGGTGGTCGTAGGATGCCTCGATCTGCTCTTCGGTCGCGTTGTCTACCGCCAGGTTGCCCGCTGCCGTGAAGCACTCCCGGACGGCTTCGGGGGCTTCCTTGTCGAGTACTATGGAGGGCTGCCCGTCCGACGGTTCATTCATGACGATGATGAAGTAGCGGCGGTCCTGCATGCCGGTCACGTACTTGTAGCGGACTTCGCCCTCCACAACGCCGCCCTGGGTACAGCCCATGGGAAGCAGGCTCAGAGCCAATAGGCACAAGAGCGCCAGCTTAGTGACGAGACCGATTCTGCCCTGCAGGAGATTGCGCATGAGCTATAGTGAATATGATACTGTGGCGGGGTCTCATCTATCAACAGGGGCCACTGATGGCATCTCCTGGCACGTAACGCGTTTTGGGCAGTTGGAGTGTGAGCCCCCAAGAGTGGCGCCCGGTGCTGTGTCCCGGACGCTGGGCCGTCCGGTGTCTAGGTGGAAATAGGAAGAGGCCGCCGATCTGGGGGCAGTGAACCAGCGGCCTCTACTTCAGACGGACCGGGATGTTGTGACCCCGGTGGCTTCGCCTGGAATTACTTGATGCCAACAGACGGGCTGTAGTCCCTCTTCTTCCAGCTCACGCCGGTCCCGGTGAAGTGCTTGTAGCTGGCGTAGAACCCGGAAAGCAGCCAGAACAGAATGGCGGCGGGATGCGACACCGA
>JAFGCL010000019.1 GCA_016932645.1 Dehalococcoidia bacterium
AGCCCGTCAGCAGAAAGTAGCCGGTAGCGCCCAGCGCGAAGATGTCTGACTGAGGAACCGGCTTGCCAGCCCATTGCTCGGGTGGGGAATAGCCGAACTTGCCTATCCCGACTGTCCCTTTCGTGATGATGCGCGTCAGCTCTCTCAGAGTGCCGAAGTCGATGAATGTGATGTCTCCAACGTGTGTCAGCATGAGATTGTCTGGGCTGATGTCCCTGTGTATCACCCCGTGCTCATGAATGGGCTTCAAGACCCTGCAGCATTGGATGGCCCAGTCGATGACTTCCTTCTCATCACGGGGGTGTCTGTCATTGTACATCTCCTCCAACGTCTTGCCTGGCACGCGCTGTTGCACCACGTAGAACCACCCGTCCTCCACGAACTCTTCAATCAGTTCGGGCATTCTGCCGCCGATGGCCCGGCTGAGGGCAGCCATGCGCTGGGCCTCACCTCTCAATTGCTGCAGGACCGCGTCGGAGGTCACCGGGTTCTTTGGCTGCTTGACCACACAGGCCTTGTCCTCCGCCCCCCTGTCTATAGCAAAGTAGACCGTTCCCATGCCGTGCCTTCTTGGCGGCTCTTGTGTCACCTCGTAGCGATTACGCAGCCGCTTCCCGACCGGCAGGAATGGGGGATCGCCGGGTGCGGGCTGAGGGGCAGATGATAATGATTGCGGTTGGGATTGAGTAAGTGGCAGGCGCTTGCCGCAACGGATGCAGAAATCGGTACCTGGGTCAGGTTGATGGCAGTATGGACACTGCATAGCTCATTCCTCCTACAACGGTCATTTCAAATCAAGCCGGACTGCCAAGCACCAGCTTGCCTCTACACGTCATCGGTCACGTCTAAAGAATCACGAATTCAAGGAAAGTCCTCCCCAGTACAATTTCATCCCCGCTGTGCAACTCCTGTGGTGAGCCGGGCATGAGCCTGGCCCCCTTGTTCAAGTAGGTCCCGTTAGTACTGCCCAGGTCTTCGATCCAGAAGGCATTCCCTTTGAGGGTGATTCTAGCGTGCTTACGGCTGATGAAGTTGCCTGGGTCATCATTACTCAGGTCTACTTCCGGGAATGATCCGCCGTCCGCGTCCCACCGGCCAACGTAGGTGACGTCTTGAATAATGGGGAACTCCTGACCTACCCGCCCTGTGCTCTTCACGATGAGCTTGGCCTTGGCCGGCGCGATAGGCGCTGGAGGTGGCTGCTGCATGACCGGTTGCGGAGGTGGTTGGACCACCGGCGGCAGTGGCTGCACCACGGGTTGCGGTGGTGCCTGCACCACTGGCGGTGGCGGTAGCTTGGTACCACAATCCCCGCAGAATTGGTCGCCCTCCTGGTTGTTTTCGGAACCGCAGCTCTGACATCTGATGTTTGCCATACTCCTATCTCCTTTCTTGACCGTCCGCATGGTTCGGATCATCCTATCTTGAACGTACTTCATGGACATATCGTCCAGATACCCCATGCTCTCAAACCAGCCGTTTCCGCGATAGCGCTCTCTCCCGTTCGCCAGCATCTCTCCAAGCCCTAGGACGACCGCGGCCATATCCGTTCGGACCTCATCTTCCGTCTGGTCGCTTCTCTGGTTGCCAAGAAGCCAGAGAAGCAGGTGCGTGTCCTCGTGGGCGAGGATAGCTCCGAGAGCACGCATGTCTTCCCGATACCGCTCGTCCACCTCGATCGTGATTGGCAAGCGCGCTCTGATTGAACTGTCCTGGGGAGTCATCGATAGTTCCAGGGTTCTGAAGTCAATCACCCTGCGCCCGACCCTTATCCTCTTTGGCAGCAGTATCCTTCCAGGGCGGAAGCTGCCGCCGACCGGGCAATCGCGTTGAGTATTGCCCGACACGAAGACAATGCTCACTGTATTCGGTATGGACAGATGCCGCAGGATCACGCTGTTGCCTTTTTCTACAGAGTGCGCCACCTGTTCGTAGAACTCTCCTGCAGGGAGCATTCCCCGTGTACCAAGGGTGACC
Organism: Dehalococcoidia bacterium; assembly: GCA_016932645.1. GTDB lineage: Bacteria > Chloroflexota > Dehalococcoidia > UBA2247 > RBG-13-53-26 > JAFGCL01. The sequence goes on from JAFGCL010000019.1 coordinate 1,978, forward strand.
TGCAGTTCTTGGAAGAGGTTGTCGAGATACTGTTTGGGAACCGTTGTCATCGTCTCCGGCCAGCCTATTCCTTCTCTAGCTCTGCTTAGGGGGTTCCAGCCTTACTGTATGTGAACTCCCGAGCCGAATCGTCTTCTGGGCCCCCGGGGACACTGTCCCCTGTCTCTGGAGCTCATCGATGGCCTGAGCCAGGTTCTGGGTCATGGCAACGTTGCCTATCCGCTGCGTTAGGAGTCTCGCTTGAGTCAACTTTTGTGTGGCCGCAGGGGCGTTCCCTGCCTGGGCCGCTTTGGCAGCCTCGGCGATCAGCCTCTGAGCTTCTATCTGATCAAAGTAGCCCATCACCTCCCTGTCAACCTTGCCGAGAAGGTCTCTATCAGTCGTGTACTCCACGATGACATCGGATTTCTCAGTCTTGTCCTTGATCTGGAGTGAAGGAACGTCATACTTCAGAGATACCTGCGCCACCCTCACTTGACCGGGTGGCCTTTGGGGCAAGAGGAGAGTGGCAAAGAATCCAGTGAACTGCGTGGCATCTAACCCCCCGATGTCCACGACATACATGCGTGAGTCCGGGGCGCGGGGGTCAAGTCCTGCGATGTTGGGCACCACACGATGCATCTGCTCCAGGCCAACCCCCTTCGCGAGGTTGAGCGTGAAACTGGCATTCGTTATGCCAATGGTAGCAGCGTCTTGCACTTCTCTCAGGAAGTGATCTTTCATTTCAGAGGGGTTCCTGACGGCATACGCGCCACCGAGGGTAGCTCTGGAAATCTCGGCCAGCAACTCTTCATTGTAATCGTCACCGATGCCGAAAGTAGAGGTCGTTACTCTGGTCTGAGCCGCTTCCCGAGCACAGTCCAGGCATTTCTCCTCCTCCTCCGTCTCGCCATCGGTAAACAGCAGGATTCTATTGACCATAGCCGGAGAAGCCAAGCCGATCTCTTTGAGAGCCGCGGACATCCCGGTGTGCATCCGCGTGCCATTCGTGGCGTCCATGTCCCTGATCTGAGAGAAGAAGACATTCTTGTCATCGACCCTCCTTCTGGGAACGATAGACTTGGCTCTGCCATTGAATACGATTAACGAGAGCCAATCGTCTTTGGTTAGTGACTGGACGACCAGGGACGCGGCCTCTTTGGCACATGCCAGCTTCTCTCCTGACATGGACGCACTCACGTCCAGGACAAGGGCGATATTCAGCGGCAGACGGCCTATGCCCGCTGCCCTGTCCGGGATCACCTTCACTAGAAGGTATGCGGTGGCATCGGGGGTACCCTCCGCCATGGTGTAGCTACGTGCCAGTCTGCATTCCAGCCCTATTTCCGACATGATTTCCTCCTAACATCTATGCGGTCATTCTCACCACAATCACGGTCACGTTATCGTCGCCGCCAGCCCTATTGGCCCGCGCCACCAACTGCCCACAGGCACTCTGGACGCTGCTCGCTCTGGAGACTTCCGCCATAATCAGTTCATCGCTCACGTTGTTCACCAGCCCATCGGTGCAGAAGACTAGGGTGTCACGGTCCTGGAGAGTAAGCTTGCCTTCCTTCATCTTGTCAACGACAACTCCAGGAGCACCTCCCAAAGAGCGGGTTATCACTCCGCGGTCCGGACGAGTCTTCGCTTCCGCGGCGGTGATCATCCCGGCTTTCAGCAGATTCGATACGACCGAGTGGTCCTCGGTCAGTTGTCGAATCTGGCCGTCCCTTATCAGGTAAGCCCGGCTGTCGCCCGCATGTCCGAGGAAGAGGTCTCGTCCTCTTCGGAAGCCCAAAGTGGCTGTTGTTCCCATTCCGTGCAATGCCGGATTGTCTCTGGCCAGGATGTATATCTCCTTGTTGGCCCTCTCGATCGCTGTCTTGATCACCTCATTGCAGTCAGCGGATGATGGCGCAATCAGTGACTCGCTGATCGCGCGCCAGATCTCTGATATAGCCGTGGTGCTCGCTGTCTCTCCTCCCCGCTCGCCACCCATCCCGTCGGCAACCACATACAAGCCAAATGACTCCGCCTTCGATTCTCTCCACACAACCGTATCGAAGGCAAGGCCGCAGTCCTCGTTGTTCTGACGCACCATGCCGATATCGCTGGCGATTGCTGTCTCACAGCGGACTCTTGTCTTCGTGGTGTCCCTGTAGAGCTGCAACCTTTGCTGAAGATCACCGGCCGTCTTGCAGCGCAATTCGGGATTCGCGGCCAAACACTGCAAGAGAATCCGGGCTAGCTCTGGTTGGGACACGTCGGCCAGCACATGCGGCTGGCTGTCACCAAAGGGCAGAACCTTGCCTGTCAACATCGTGTACATCACCGCACCTATGGAGTAGATATCAGGTCTGCCATCCTGGAGTATCGTTCCTTCTTTGGAAAGCTCGGGGGCGGAGTAACCATCAGTGGTGAGACAGTCAAGGCAATCAGCGTCGAATTTCCTGCTTCTACCACAGTTCAATAGCCTGACCTGCCCTTTGTCGAACAGTACGTTGTTGGGTTCAATATCGAGATGCGCGAATCCAGATTCGTGCAGCTTGGCAATGGCCTCACACAACTGCAGAGCCACCCTAACGCTCGTTTCCTCGCCCACCATCCCACCCGAAAGGATGGCAGAGAGTCTCTCACCCGCCGGCCAGTCCGTAACGAGGTACTCCTTGCCACCATCAACGAAGTAGTCACAGGGGCGCGCGAAACAGTCGGAATGAACAAGCTGGAGAAGCTCGAACTCGGCCTTCAAGGGCGCCTGTTGCGGTGCCTGCCGTTCGACTTCCCCGTGCTCGGCGTCAGTCTTTGCAGGCTCACTAGATGACTGCATGATCGGTGTTTCCCTGATCATCACGACCTGTTCCCCGATGCTGCCACGGTAGACGTTTGTCATTCCGGTGTAGACAAGCTGCTCAATGCGGTACTTGTCAGCTAGGCATTGGGAGGGCGTCATCGCCGCAGCTCTCTCCTGCACCTCGTTGGGTTGGGCGCATAGAGCCCCACACTCAGGGCAGAATTGACCATCGCCGAACTCTACGTCGCAGGCCGTGCACTTCACTGTCCTAGTTCTCTCCTTTGCGCTGAGGTTCTTGCCATTTCTGATAGTGTTGTCCGCAACTTCTGGCAATGAAGCGCAGTCACAAGGTCACGGCTCGCAGCTTGACCTGGCAGTCGTGTCCTTTCCATTTAGTCATTCAGTCGGGCGCTTTGATACACGGTGTTCTTCACATCCCGCCTAGAGGGCCACAAGCGTGATGTTCACGGTCGTGGTTCCGCCACCCGTGATGGTTATCTGCCCTTTCCATTCCTGGTAGCCGCTCACCGTCAACTTAAGAGTGTACGTGCCGGCCGGCAGCTTGACGGTGGCATCGCCGGAACTGTTGCCCAAGCCGCCGAACTCGTAGCCAAGCGAGTCGTCTCCAACCCATATCCTCACGCCACTAACGTTTGTGTTCAGTGACAACGTGCCCCAACCGGTATTCGGGGTGATGGTCTCGCTCCTGGTGAAGGCATCCCCGCTGCCGACCTCGAGGTAGGCATACACTGTGGTCGTGGCACCGCTGGCGATGCTTACCTGTTTGGACCAGTTCTTGAATTCGGTCTTGGTGAACCTCAAGGTGTAAGTTCCCGCGGGTATCTTGATGTTCCCGTTGTTTCCATTACTGTCTACCCCGCCGCCATACTCGTACCCCTTCGATGTCTCACCGATCCAGATGGCCACACCGGTCTGGTCGGTGTTGATGGAGAGGGTCCCCCAGGCCGTATTCGGGGTGATGGTCTCGCTCCTGGTGAAGGCATCCCCGCTGCCGACCTCGAGGTAGGCATACACTGTGGTCTTGGCGCCGCTGGCGATGCTTACCTGTTTGGACCAGTTCTTGAATTCGGTCTTGGCTAGCCTCAAAGTGTAAGTTCCCGCGGGTATACTGATGTTGCCATTGTTCCCACTACTGTCTACCCCGCCGCCATACTCGTACCCCTGCGATGTCTCACCGATCCAGATGGCCACACCGGTCTGGTTGGTGTCGACGGAGAGGGTCCCCCAGGCGGTGCTCGGAGTCATGGTCTCGCTCCTGGTGAAGGCATCCCCGCTGCCGACCTCGATGTAGGCGTAAACTGCAGTAGTCTGGTCAGCCACGATGCTTACCTGCTTAGACCAGTTCCTGAATTCGGTCTTGGTGAGCTTCAAAGTGTAATCCCCGGCGGGTATCTTGATATTGCCGTTGTTTCCGCTGCTGTCCACTCCGCCACCGTACTCACACGCCCTAGAGGCGTCGACGATCCATATATCCACGCCAGTCTGGTCTGTGTCCACCGAGAGGGTGCCCCAGGCCGTGCTCGGCGTTATGGTCTCGCTCCTGGCAGTGGCACTTCCCTCACCCGTCTCCAGATAGGCATAGACCGTGGTGGTCTGGCCCGTAGTGATGGCTACCTGTTTGGCCCAGTCTTTGTAACCGGGCATGGTCAACTTGAGTGTATAGGTTCCCTCGAACAGACCATTGACGGTACCACCCCGTTGGTCGTCAGTAGTGCCTCCAAACTCACCGCCAATGTCTATTCTCACTCCATCGAGGCCGGTGTTCACTTTGAGGGTTCCCGATGTTGAGCTCGCTGTTATGGTCTCGCTCCTGGTAGTGGCACTACCTTCACCTGTCTCCAGATAGGCATAGACCGTGGTGGCCTGGCCCGTAGTGATGCCTACCTGTTTGGCCCATTCTTTGTAGCCGGGCATGGTCAACTTGAGCGTGTAGGTTCCCTCGAACAGACCATTGACGGTACCACCCCGGTAGTCGTCAGTAGTGCCCCCAAACTCACCGCCAACGTCTATTCTCACTCCGTTGAGGCCGGTGTTCACTTTGAGGGTTCCCGATGTTGAGCTCGCTGTTACAATCTCGTTCCTGGTAGTGGCACTTCCCTCACCCGTCTCCAGATAGGCATAGACCGTGGTGGTCTGGCCCGCAGTGATGCCTACCTGCTTCGTCCAATCCAGGTATCCTGGCTTGGTCAGCTTCAACGCATGCGTCCCAGCAGACAATTCGCCTATCGTAGCAGTAGATGAAGCAGGCGTGTCAGCGAGCGCCTGATCCACATACACGCTGAAAGCATCAACGTTCGCGTTAACCTTAAGGACAGTGCTACCTGGGCCCGGAGTCCCCAGTACACTAATCAGGACTTCCTTCGAGTTGTTTCCCTCACTTCTCTCCGCAACCGTGCTATCGCAATCAGCAGCCACCTTCACAGTATGGCTCCCGCTTCGCGCCGTCCACCTGAATTTCAGCGATACAGTAGTGCCGGCGGGAATCGGATCAGTCTCAGAAGAACCCACGGAGGTCTCATCAACATAACAGCAGGTTATCGATGCCTCCGCATCCCGGTTACCTTTGTTCTTCACTGAGACATTAATGTCTACATTCTGTCCTGCAGATGGGCTTGCTGGTGAGTAGGTTATATCCTGGATGGCCAAGTCAGGGCCGGGATCCGGTCTGAACAGGATCACCATGACCGCTACCAGCACCCCTAACATAGCGAGGGGGGGCGCAGTCTTGACCAGGGTTGGCACCCCTCCAACCGGTCTCCCGCAGTAGACGCAGAACTTTGAACTCTCGGCCTTCTTGGGAAGCGGGTTCTTGCATCCTTTGCAGTACATTGGCCACCTCTACCTATGTGCTACGCAGATTGGTTGGATGACTTGATTGGGTTGGGTGTCGAGCCCGTAGTCTAGTGATGCCACAGCCTCCACGCGTCTTCTGTCACTGCGCCACTTGGATGGCGCTGCGCCATACACCAGCCTCGAGCGGAACGGAGGCATCGAACTCCTGCGCCTGTCCCTGATCACACCGAAGTAGGTGGCCGCTTCCTCTTTCAGCGAACGCCCCGTGACACCAGGGACCGATCCTGCAACCCTCCCCCAGATGCAAATGCAGGAGCCACTCAGCCACAACATCATACACAAGTGTTCAGTAGTCTGCAAACTATCACCTTGGACTGTCATGCCAGCCACCTTGGGAAGGATACATCAAGGAACATCTCATGCTGCAATTGCCGGCTTCCCTGGTTGCAGCGTGTTGTCGCAGAACTCGACAGGACAGGCACTTGCTCCGACTCCTTCTTCTTGAAACCCGCCTGTCTACGTACTGTTCCATTATCTGACTAATGCCTCCAGTCGCTCTTCATGTCTCGACAGACAATAATGCTAATAGCTCCATTCCAGTATCACTTGAAAACCCCTTGAAATCTGGGTGACACTTTCCTGGAACGTCTTGGGTAGAGCTCGGGTCAATGCCTTGCGGCAAGGACAACGGCAACATGCTTCTGTGAGGGCTCGGGAGGCTTCTATCGGGCCAAATGGGGTCTGGCGGGAAGAGGGTGGACTGGACCGCGTCGCCTAGGCGGCGGTACGATCGCAGGGCTGGACCGGATCCGATTCCGTGGTCTTGACAGGGAGGTTTCTGAATCCCGCCACGATGACCGAGATATTGTCCTCCCCACCGTTTTGGTTCGCCAAGCTGACCAGTTCTTGGCACGCGGTCTTGGTATCAGGTGCTTTGAGGAGTATGTCTTTCATCTGACCGTCTCGAACCATCTCCCACAGGCCGTCGGAACAGAGCATCAGGTGGTCTCCGGCCTTGAGATCGAGGACAAGACCGTCAACGGCTACCTTGGCGTCTGAACCCAGACAACGGGTGATGACGTTACGCTGCGGGTGGGTGTACATCTCCTCTACGGTTATGAGGCCTGCAGAAACCAGAGAGGCAACCAGGGAATGGTCGGCAGTCACCTGCCGCAACTCATCGCCTCTAAGGAGGTAGGCCCTACTGTCGCCTACATTGACGACATAGGCCTTGCATCCTACGACCATCGCTGCCACGAGCGTCGTGCCCATGCCGTTCCGTCTGACCTGACTCTCCTTGAATACTCGGTCAGCGGCGGCTAGGACAGCGTCCACGAGCAGAGATAAGACTCTCTCGGCGTCGACTCCTCTCAAATCACCAAGGTCGGAGAGGGCCCTGGAGACACTCTCGCTCATCACATTCGCCGCGAGCGAACTGGCAATCTCGCCGCCCTCGTAGCCACCCATTCCGTCTGCCACAACCAATAGCGTCGCAGGCCCGTCTGTCACAGCCGCGCCTTGCGACAAATCCAGAACCAGCAGCGAGTCCTCGTTTGACTGGCGGACGACGCCAGTATCGGTCGCTGCACCCACATCAGTGCCGAGTTGCAGACAGTCCTTGCCTGTTTCAATGCCCATAGAGTCCCCTCTGTTTCAAGCCATGCTGACTAGTATTCTAACAGCGTTGGCTGCTGCGCCGTTGAACTTGGGTTGAATATTCATTGAAAAATCGTTGAAAGAGGGCGGTAGCGCTGGGAGCCTTGGATTCCAGCAAACCGCCGATGACGAGTTGGCATATCAGAGGAAGTGGTGTGGCCAACGATGCCGGTCAGGCCTGAAGCAGGTAGCCTCCTGTTGAGTGGGTGAGGAGATAGCGCGGCTTCGAACGGTCAGGCTCAATCTTGTCCCTGAGACGCTGAATGTACTTGGCAACCAACTCGGGTGTTGCCCCGTCCGCCCCCCAGACTTCCCAGGTGAGATCGTCCATGGTGCAGACTCTGCCTCGATTCGAATGTAGACATTCGAAGACCTTCCATTCAGTCTTGGTCAGAGCTATCTCCCTGCCATCGACGAACACCCGCCTTGCGGGGACGTTGACTGACAGGCCCTTCTTGGCAGGAGGTCTCCATGAGTCATCGGTATCGGAAGCCTGCCTGGTCACCCGTGTGAGCCTGAACTTCAGCAGGACTCTCACCTCTCCTGCGACCTTGGCCAGCCCGATGACGTCATTGTCTTTGAGGCGATAGGGCCGGGCATCGTTTTCTATGAGCTCACCATTCAGGAACGTACCGTTCATCGTCCCCGAGTCGCTGAGCATGTAGCAGCCGTCTGTATACGAATAGTGGATCTGAACAGGGCGGCGGGAAATGTAGTCATCCCCAAGTATCCTGATGTCCGGGACTATGGCACCCGGGTCATTGCCAGGACGCGCGATGAGCACAGCATCAGTACTGAGCGGTATCTCCTCCCATGTCTCGCGCCCCTGCACCTTGCCTGTAGTGACCTTCTCGATTCTAAGATAGGCTTCATCCACTCCAGGTTCCTCCTGCCGGGCTACTGTGATGTGGCCCGATGATCATGTACCGTGGCCGGAGACGGGCTCCCGCGCCGTATGATACGCCGCCGCACGTCTGTGATCAAGCCCCTCCTGGTCAGTCTCAGAAGGCCAACGACAGCCTGTCATCCGGAATTCAGCGCTTGGTCATTGCTGCATAGGTCAGCTGATGTAGCATCGAACTGCTCAAAGACACGGCGCGGGTCGGACCAAGGAGTGGGAACAGACAGAATGTTGAAGAACAGAGAGCCAAGCCACAAATCGCGAATAACAGCCTTTGCGTCGCCGTGGAATCGCTACGCCGGGACAGTTGAGGCAGGCCGAGTTTTCTGGGTTCTGGAGGTGAACTAGCCATGTTCTGCATACGATGTGGCAGACAACAGCGAGATGCCTCGGCATTCTGCCGCTCATGCGGCGCAAGGTCGCCTGTCTCAGCACCGGTCGTCCGCCCAGTTGCCAGAAAGGCCCGCAGTCCGGCGCTGGTGGCGCTGCTCCTATCGGTGAGCTTAGCGGTCGTGCTAATCATCGCCCTGCCGATAGCTGTGGTAGCCATGACGAACTGGCTGGCCCTTGATCCAATCCCTGCCCCGGAGCCAGTGCCTCCCTCTCCCAGTCTGAATGGCGTAGGGGAACTGCATAGTGTGATCGTCGGTGTCGCGGACTACGAAAATGACTCCATGGATATCCCGGGCCCAGACAATGGCGCGAGGGCGATGGCTGATATCGTGGCTGTTCTCTGGGGAGAGGACGCCCACGTGAGACTACTGACCAATGAGGATGCCACCAAGGCAAACATCCGGCAGGCGATTGCGTCGATGGCGTCCGAGGCAGATGAAGAGGACTTTGTGCTCTTCTACTTCACCGGCCACGGAGACAAGGAGTACATACTGCCATACGACACACTGCCAGCCTCCTATTCCAACAGTATCTCGGCGGCAATCCTGGATGGATGGCTCGACGACTTGAGATCAGACAAGGTCATCGTAGTCATAGACTCCTGCATGTCGGGAGGTTTCGCGCGGGGGTTGGCATGCAGCGGCCGGATGGTACTGACCAGTTGCGCTGCGAACGAGTATGCGAGCACGGAGCTGTCGTACTACATTGGTCTGGGCTTCGGCAACCCGGACCAGCTCGATCTGGATGGTAATCGTTTGATCTCCATAGAGGAGATCTATGCCCATGTCAGAAGCCAGCGCATTTCTGGCCAGCATCCGCAGTTGGCCGATGGGTACGCCGGCGAACTGGTGCTGCTCTCGCTGAGGGCTCAATGACAGAAGGGCAAAATGGCTTCCATTCTTGCAGGGCTGCTAAATGACCCATATCTCCCCCTGACTAGCGATGGTACTCAAGTCGGTTCCCAAGTCTTGCGACAATGATCCAGGTTGTCGCGGGAGCCCGCAGAGTGTCTTGCGGTGCGGGAAAGAGGTCAATTAGACCTTGCTGAGAAGAATCCGCCGGCCGATTTACTACCGGCGCCTGAAGACCAGAATCAGCACCACCGCAAGGATAACGAGCGCCAGAAGGCCAACCACGCCTCCCTCCAAGAGGTTCCCTCGGAAGAAGTAGAATGCACTGGCAGCGATAATGGCGAGGATCACGTTCCTCAACAGCGAATGGTGTCTGACGGCCAAGAAGACGGCGGCGACAGCCAGAACAATGGCCACCATTGCAGCCACGAGGAAGACAATGACGACCGCATGGTACCCAGAGTCGCTGGTGATCGCTATTCCTCTTGGCGAGAAGAAGCAGGCAACCGCCACGGAAGCTGCAATCAAAGACCCCGCCACGAAAGCCAGTATCAGCCAATTGACCCACTTGGACCTCAGCGATCGTCCGCAACTGACGGAATACATGTCCTTGTCCGGGACTCGACTATGGCAACCTTTGCAGATCATACGTGCAGAACCCTCGGCCCAGGCAAGAAGGCATGGCGTGCCGTACGAGTGAATGATCAGTGTGATCATGAGTGGATCACTTCCACTGCATGTTGCTCCCCAGCACCATTACCGGAACCACACCGTATCTGCATTCGTCAGCGTCACCAGGCTCCTCAGGCGCTTCGGCCGTCAGGCCATGCCCTGTTCCGCCTTCACGAGATCTTCGTGACGCTATTGCTGCCCCAGTTCGCCACCCAAATGTTGGCCCCGTCGAAGGCTATGCCACAGGGTCCGGTTCCCACGCTGTAGGTGCCCGCCACGCTCGCGTCCGACGCATCCATCTTCGTCACAGTGTTCCCGTAACCTTCCCCCCAGTTCGCTACCCAGATATTGGTCCCGTCGAAGGCTATGCCAACGGGTCCGGGTCCCACGCTGTAGGTGCCCACCAGGCTGCCATCCGAGGCCTTGAGCTTGGTTACCGTGTTATACCGGTTATTCGTCTCCCAGCGGCTGTTCGTTACCCAGATATTGGTCCCGTCGAAGGCTATGTTGTAGGGACAGGTTCCCGCGCCGTAGGTACCTACCAGACTGCCATCTGAGGCCTTGAGCTCGGTGACGGTGTTACTGGAGTTGTTCGCCACCCAGATGTTCGTCCCGTCGAAGGCTATGCCAATGGGATTGCCTCCCACACTGTAAGTGCCTACCAGACTGCCATCTGAGGCTTTGAGCTTGGTTACGTTGTTGCTGTAGTAGTTGGCCACCCAGATATTGGTCCCGTCGAAGGCTAGGCCCCAGGGACCGCTTCCAGCGCTGTAGGTGTTCACTAGGCTCCCATCTGAAGCGTTCAGCTTGGTGACAGTGTTGCTGCCCGAGTTTGCCACCCAGATATTGGTCCCGTCGAAGGCTATGCCAAAGGGAGAACGTCCGACGCTGTAGGTGCCCACCAGGCTGCCATCTGAGGCCTTGAGCTTGGTTACGGTGTAACTGAAGTTGTTCGTTACCCAGATGTGGCCGCTACTATCGAAGGCTATGTACTCGGGTCCGGTCCCCACGCTATAGGTGGCTGTACCATAGTAGGCAACAAAGTGAGCGGTCACCGTCTTGCTGGCGTTCATGGTCACCGTGGTGGTAGTTGACGTATTGGCGGGGACAACGTCACCGCTCCAATGGTCGAAAGACCAGCCGCTGGCTGGCACAGCGGTGATGGTGACCACCTGCCCCTCACCAAAGGTGTATGCGCCTGCCGCTGGATCGGTGCTTCCGTGGGTGGCATCATCCACTGCCATGGTGAGGACATGGTCGGTACGAGTTGATGGTGAACTGGTATGGAGTGAGGGCAAGAGAAGGATGATCAGCGCGGCCAACTCAATGAATAGAATCACCGAGGCCGATACCCATTTAGCCCACCTGGGCACGAGGCGAAAACTTTTTCCGCAATAGACACAGAAGTCTTCGCGCCCTGGGACCGGATTGAGACACTGTCGGCATATGCGCTTTAACCTGCTTCTGTATATGAGGACGATCAGCAGAACAAGGCCCGTCAACGCCAACAGCGCTATTGCCAGCTCTACAAATCCGACCCTCAACTACAGTACCCCGTCATCTGAACGATCCGTAGTCTGGATTATCGTGAAGTCCATGCCCATTGTCAAAAGCTGAGGGGTCGCCGTTGCTCCCACGCTGTAGCATCGTTTCAATGCTCCTGTTCCGGCGGATCATAGCACAAGTGTGCTATCCCAATGTCGTTTCCGTCCGCCGATCCAGTGCTGTCTCTCAGGTTCCGCAACCCAACCGGGTTTTTGGCCAGAGTAACTAGAAGGGGGACGCTGGGTCATCCCATCTATGGGTTCTTGGAGAGGCCGACTGGCTCGGTCTTCATGTCATTGCTGTCATCCGACTGCGTACGCGCACGGCGTGATTGGCTGAGACCTGCTCCCAGTCCGGTGTTCGCCCCAGGGGCTAGGTTTGGAGCGAGTAGTGCAGTATGGCGCCTTCCCAAGTAACTGCAAAGACATCTGTTGATGATGCCCCCCATATCCCGTAGATTTCGTATGGACTACCCAAATCATAGTAGCTCCAAATGCTGCCATTGTAGTGCAGGATACCCCCCCACCCAGCTGCTACGAACACGTCGGTTTCGGATGTACCCCAGACACCATGAAACGAGTTGGTCCTGCCAGTGGCCATCTCGCTCCAGGCAATGCCGTCATAGTGAAGCATGGTGCCGCTCTCTCCGACGGCGAAGACATCGGATTGAGACGTCCCCCAGATTCCATACAGCAGCTTCGTCGTTCCACTGGTCATCTGACTCCAGGCGCTGCCATTGTAGTGCAGAATGGTACCAGCATCGCCCACGGCAAAGACGTCTGTCGCGGAAACTCCCCAGACAGCATGGAGCATGTTGGCAGTGCCGCTGTCCATCTGGGTCCAACTGGTCCCGTCATAATGCAGAATGACGCCTCCATCTCCTACAGCGAACACATCGGAGGGGGAACTCCCCCAGACTCCGTAGAGCCCACTGACGACGGGAGCACTCATCAGTTCCCATCGCGTGCCATCGTAGTGCACAACCGCGTTCCAACCTACGGCAAAGACATCGGAGTGAGAAGTCCCCCAGACTCCAAAGAGCACATTGGTCGTTCCGCTGCTCATGCTGGTCCAAGAGCTACCGTTATAGTGAATGATTGTCCCACTGTTTCCTACCACAAAGACGTCCGATGACGTTCTTCCCCAAACGCCCCATAGGGGCTCCGTGAGGCCACTGGTCATCGAACCCCACGAGTTGCCGTCATAGTGGAGTATCGTGCCGTTTCCACCGACTGCGAAGATGTCACTGGAGGAAGCGCCCCATACCCCATAGAAGATAGTGGTGTCAGAAGGGTCTATCACACCATTCCACACGTTGCCATCAAAGTGCATGATTGTTCCATCGCCCACCAGAAAGACATCAGAATGTGACATCCCCCAGATTCGCCGAAGATTCCTCGTCGTACCGCTAGTCATTGTCGTCCATTGTGTGCCGTCAAAATGCAGTATGGTACCGCCATCGCCCGCAGCGAAGACGTCGGAATGGGAGCTGCCCCAAACCCCAATGAGGGCGTTCGTAGTGCTGCTGACCATGGGAGTCCAGGAAACGCCGTCATAGTGTAGGACAAGCCCTCCATATCCCACAGCAAAGACGTCCGAGTGAGCCGTTCCCCAGACACCGAAGAGCCCACTGCTGGCGGGTGCGCTCATTTGGCTCCAAACGGCACCGTCATAGTGGAGAATGGTTCCAGGGTTTCCAACAGCGAAAACATCGGACTGAGAAGAGCCCCAGACTGCTGAGAGATCTACTGTGGTGCCGCTGTCCATGGGTGTCCATGTGCTGCCGTCGTAGTGTACGATAGTGCCACGGGCTCCCACGGCATACACATCACTAGACGAGTCTCCCCAGACACTATATAGCCATTTGTCAGTACCGCTGGCCATCTGTGTCCACAGGCCGCCGTCGTAGTGAAGTATGCCTCCGCAACTCGACACTGCAAAGACATCAGTGGAGGGACTGCCCCATATCGATTGGAGGTTACCGGTGCCATTCCTCATCAGGGCCCATGTTGTGGTGGGGGTTGGACCTGGTTCGTCAGCGACAACGATCTCCTTTTCCGTCTCGTTGTTGGTCTCGTCGCCTTCCATCACCAGCCCATTGCAGTCAACAACAGCCTTGACCGTGTTCAGGCCCTTCTGTGCAACCCAAGTGAACGTCTGGCTAAATCTGGCGCCGGGACCGATCGAAGACAAAGGGTCAGAGTCGACAAAGGCGCCGTTGAGGTAGTAGCAGAGAGTAGATGGGCCTGAGCTGCTGCTGCCCTGGTTCCTGACAGTCACGGTGAAGTTGACAGATTCCCCGGTGTATGGAGGTGTTGGCGACCAGGAGATATCTTCGACGACCAAGTCCACCCCCGGAACCAGAGGTTCTAGGATGGCCTCGCTGCTGTTATTGCCCTCATTGCTCTCGGCCACCTCATTCTTGCAGTCGGCAGTGGCCCGTAAGGTGTGAGTTCCTGGCTGGCAGGTCCACGTGAAGCTCAGATTTGACGTGCTCCCTGCTCGCAGAGATGGAATGTCATTGTAGCCATGAGCCGCAGAGTCGATATAGTAGCAGAGCCGGAATGGCCCGGCATCCTTCTTGCCTTGGTTCTCCACACGCACGTAGAAGGTGACAGCGTCACCAGTGATGGGATAGGATGGCAGCCAGCCAAGGTGACCGATGATCAGGTCTGGTTGGGGTGGATACTGAGGAGGGGATGGGCTTGGCCAGAGGACGAAGAGCAACACAGCCACAATCCCGAAGCTAGAAAGGGCCGATGCCCATTTGGCCCAGGTAGGCAAAAGCGCACGGCGTCGGCCGCAATAGACGCAGAACCCTGTCTGTTCGGCTTTCTTCGGGAGCGGATTCTTACAGCCCTTGCATTGCATGCTTCAAATCGAGGCCTGTCCGTGGAATAGGACTGCCTGGACCCTGTCTCAGGGCTGGACCCCGGGACTTGCCCGGATTATCGTGCAAGTGAACGCCTGTTGTCAAAGGAACAGGCTTGGGATTGCCTCCCGTGATGCCCCTTGTTCGTACCATGGACCACCTTCCACTATGCTGTTGAGGCTCAGTCCGAGATACGAAAGGGGGGCGACGGTTCGCCCCCCTTTGGGTTGTCGATCGGGCGGACTGACTCCGTCTCCATCTCATATGTTAGCGATACTGGCCAGCGAGAGGAGTGCCGCCATTCATTGTCCTCCCGGCCACCTGTCCACAGTTGCGGCAGAATTGGGCGCTTTCGCCTATTTCCTGCCCGCAGCTTGTGCAGTACCTCGCGGACCGACAGTTTTCGCTGCCCGGAATGGCCGCTGGTCCCACCGGGAGCTGATTGCTGATGTTGACCTTGGGATCTCTCTTCTTGACCACCATCGTGATCAGTGCGCCGTACTCAGCGACGTAGATCAGGACCGCGGCAAACAGGAACATGCCCCAGAACTCGTCTTCAGTGGTAGCGATACCGCCGATAATGAATCCGGCGATGAAGGCTGAAACCAGACCAAGGCCCATGGGCAGGAGTGCCCAGCCTTTCCAGCCCCTCTTCCAGGCTGCGATTGTCAAAGGTATTCCGACGAGAAGATCCAACATTTGCTCTTCCTCCTTCCGCTATTCGATTTCCTCCTCATTCTATGTGCTGGAGACAGAGGAGAATTGAAGGAGTGCTGAATAGCGGGTGAATAATCGGCGGAGTCGGGGTGTTGTGATCAGGCGCAAGAGCAACGCCGAGACCAAGCCGAAGCGCCAGGGCAACGGCGGTATCCGTTCTTTGACAATGGGAATGCAGTTCAGGATAATTCGCCTAGCATAGGACTCAACGGACGGGTGTTTGTGCTTGGCATCGGCGCGATTTCCCTGATACTGCTGACGTCTATCGTCTTCTTGGTTGTTTCCAGGGTAAGGCGCCGTTCGAGACATATATGTGGTGGATGCCACAGGGTAGTACCGGGGCATGTGGAATTCTGTCCCGATTGTGGGGAGAGCCAAGGTTGGCACTGGTGGACAAGCTGTGCTCTGGCAATCGGGATCAGCGGGGCCATTCTCGTGATCGCAGCACTGATCGTGACAGTGGTGGTGAACCGGACGTAGGTGTTGATCTCCGACGATTCCATACGGTGCGTTGGCAAGCAGGCCAGTCCTCTTCTGGCTAGGACTCGTGTGCTTGGTGACGGGAAGCGGCGGAGTATTGGGCTCTTTGATGGTGATCGGTTCTACAGAGGGAGAATCGCCGGCAGATCCTCCTGACGCCTACTATGGTTATCCATATTCCGTCAGTCAAAGGTGAAGCTAGCTGTTGTTCCTGCATTTCGACATGGCTCACATGATACCGTCGCGCTAGGCCTCAGGACGGCAGAGCCGTCTTGATGTGGTCGCGGTACGCACGTGTGCAGGGGAATGCTCGTGTGGTTTCAGGCACGGAGTCCCGAGTGGCTATCTGGTCCATCCAACCGTGGCAGATTGCGGTCTCCAACTTGTTGTCGAGAACGCGGCCTCCCGGATGCGAAGAAGCCCACCCGCAGCGGGTGGGCTTCTTCTGCCGAGAAAGGGGGGGTGACCCGTCTCAGCTGTAGATTCATCTGACGACCTTGCTGATTGCACTCCTATCTCGCTGGCTGTGCTGCCTGGTTGTTCGCTATCAAACCACCTGAAGCTGCAGGTCTAGCCATCTGGCCGCAATTGCGGCAGAACCTGGCGCTGTCGTGGAGTTCTTGTCCACAGCTTGTGCAGTACGCCGCGTACCGGTAGTTGTCGACGGCCGAGCTGATCATGGGTGCCACCGCAGGCTGGTTCCCGATGGTTACCTTGGGCTCCCTCTTCTTGACTATCATCGTGACCAGTACGCCGAACTCGACGATGTAGATTAGTACGGTGGCTAGAATGGCCATCCCGAAGAGGTCGTCTTCGGTAGTAGCGATACTGCCGATGATCGCTCCAGCAACAATGCCTGCC
>JAFGCL010000020.1 GCA_016932645.1 Dehalococcoidia bacterium
ACTTCCTGGCATTCGCTGGGCTTGACCTTGTACATGCTCAGCTTGGAGAAGATGGCGCCGGTGGGGCATGCCTGCAGGCATGCCCCGCATTGGGTGCAGGAAGACTCACCGAGTGACTGGGCGAGGTCGGCGGAAACCACCGTCTTGAAGCCGCGTTTGGCGAAATCCAGCGTATGATTAGCCTCTATCTCCCCGCAGACCCGGACGCACCGGCCGCAGAGGATGCAACGGCCGTGGTCTATAACCATGTACTCGCTGAGCGAGTCCACTTTGGTGGCGGGCGTGGAATACGGGTAGCGGACGTTGTCCATCTGGTAGCGGTAGCCCATGGCCTGCAGTTCGCAGTCCCCGCTCTTTTCGCAGTACATGCAGTAGTGGTTTTTCTCGGTGAACATCAGTTCCAGTATCAGACGGCGGTACTTTTCCACCTTCTCAGTCTTGGTATGAACGACCAGGCCGTCGCGGGCGGGGTAGGTGCATGAAGGATTAATGCGCCGTTCCCCCTCGATGTCGACCACACACATCCGGCAGGCTCCGACATTGGTGAGCCCCTTCATCTCGCAGAGAGTGGGTACGTCTATACCATTCTTACGGCAGACGTCGAGAACGGTATCGCCTTCGTGGCCGTGGACCTTCTTGCCGTCGATTGTCAGCGTAATCTCTTTCATTTAATCCCCTCCAGCTTCAGCGTCGCACCGGAGGCATCTGGAGGCCTCCGACATCGCTTCCTGGGCGGTGTACCCCATGTTGACCTCTTTGAAAGAGGTTCTTCTCTTGCCGGGATGGAGTTCACTTATCGTCACCCTGGGCCTTTCCTTGACATCCTCCACGTCCTCGGGCCGGGGTATCATGAAGGTCTCCTGGTCCTGTCGATCTACTCTGGGGCCCAGCTCTTTGCCCTGGAGGTATCTCTTGATCGACGATGCGGCTCTCTGGCCGGCGGCGATGGCCTCGATCACGGTCCACGGTCCGGTGACGGCGTCGCCGCCCGCGAAGACGCCCGGCCGGTCGGTGGCCAGTGTCCGCGGATCGGCGATTATGGTGCGTCCCATGCCGATCTTTATTCCGTAACTCTCGGTGAACCCGGTGTCCGGCCTCTGGCCGATGGCCTGGATCACGGTGTCACAGGCTACAGAGTACTCGGAGCCCTTTATCTGGCGTGGCGTCTTTCGGCCGCTCTTATCGAACTCACCGAGCTCCATCCTGATGAGCTCCAGCCCGGACACCTTGCCTTCTTGGCTGAGCACCCGCGTCGGAGCGGTGAGTTCATGTATATGGATTCCTTCCTCCTCCACAGCCACGATTTCCTCTTCTATAGCCGGCATGTCCTTCTTCTCGCGTCTGTAGTAGATATGCACCTGGTTGGCGCCCATTCTAAGTGCTACTCTGGCGGAGTCAGTGGCAGTGTTGCCGCCGCCGATTACAGCCACCTTCTTTCCTATCTCCATCTCGCGTCCCAGGTTGACGTTGCGCAGGAACTCGACGGCGTCGTATACACCCTTCACATCCTCGCCGGGCACCCTCATCCTCTCGCCCACGTGAGCGCCTAATGCCAGAAACACGGCCTTGTATCCTTGGGCGAACAAGGAGTCGATATCGGTGATGCGGGTGTTCAGTCTGATGTCTACCCCTAGCTTCTCGATCGACGATATCTCCTGGTTCAGCATCTCATTGGGCAGGCGGTACTCGGGGATGGCCACGGCCAAACAGCCGCCGGCCACCGGGAGAGCCTCAAAGACCGTGACCTGGTAGCCATCCATCGCCAGATCCTGGGCCGCCGACAGCCCCGCAGGCCCGGCGCCGACGATGGCCACACTCTCACTTCTCTTCCCGTTTACCTTCGGAATGTACTCGAAGCCCTTCTCAGCGGCCCAGTCGGCGGCGAATCTCTTGAGGTGCCTAATGGCCACCGGGTCATCCATCTGGCCGCGACGGCATTTGCCTTCACAGGGGTGGTTACACACGCGGCCGCATACGGAGGGGAAGGGCAGTCTCTGCCTTATAAGGCGATAGGCCTCGTCGAACCGGCCATCCTTGATGAAAGCGACATATCCCGGCACGTCTAGCCCGACGGGGCAGGTGTGCTGGCACGGCGCTCTGAACAAGCCGGCGCAGACCGCGGCCGGGCACTTCTTATCGATGATATGGCTCTCATACTCAGCGCGGAAGTGGCGTATGGTGCTCAGGACCGGGTTAGGGGCGGTCTGTCCTAACCCGCAGAGCGAGGCCGATCCCACCATCTCCGCCAGTTCCTGGAGAACGTCGAGGTCCTCCATCGTTCCGTGCCCCTGGGTGATCTTGTTGAGTATCTCCAGCATCTTGGGGATTCCGGCCCGACAGGGCAGGCACTTGCCGCAGGACTCGTCCTTGGTGAACTGGAGAAAGAACTTGGCCATATCCACCATGCAACTGTCCTCATCCATGACGATGAGGCCGCCCGATCCCATTATGGCGCCGAGGCTGGTCACCGATTCATAGTCAACCGGGGTGTTGATGTGTTCAATAGGTATGACTCCACCGGACGGACCACCGATCTGTACTGACTTGAATGACTTGCCCTTCGGCGGACCGCCGCCGATGTCGAATACCACGTGGCCCAGCGGAGTCCCAACGGGCACTTCCGCTATGCCTGAGTTGGTGATCTTGCCCACCAGACAGAATGTCTTGGTGCCGGAATTGCCGCCCACGCCTATGCCCTTGTACCAGTCAGCGCCTTTCAAGACTATCTGGGGCACTATGGACCAAGTCTCGACGTTGTTGAGTGTAGTGGGCTTGTCGAACAGACCTTTGTTGGCCGGGAACGGCGGTCTCTGACGCGGATTGCCGCGTTTGCCTTCGATCGATATGAGCAATGCTGTCTCTTCACCACAGACAAAGGCCCCAGCGCCGGGGAACACGTCCAGGTCGAAGCTGAAACCGGTCCCCAGGATGTTCTCGCCCAGGAGTCCGTATTCCCTCGCCTGCTTGAGGGCGTGGTCGAGTGTCTCTATGGCGAGCGGGTATTCTGCACGCACATAGGCGTAACCCTGGTGGACGTTGCCTATGGCATAGGCGCCAATGAGCATGCCCTCGATGACGGAGTGAGGATTGCCTTCCAGGACGGAGCGGTTCATGAAGGCACCGGGGTCTCCCTCGTCTCCATTACAGACGACGAACTTGTCGTTCCCCTGCGCGCTGCGCACCATACCCCACTTGCGTCCAGTAGGGAACCCTGCGCCGCCTCTTCCTCTCAGCCCGGACTTGAGGACTTCCTCTACCACTTCATCGGGCTTCATTGACGTCACCGCTTTAAGGAAAGCCCGGTAGCCGTCGAAGGCTATATACTCTTCAATACTCCAGGGATCGATAAGTCCGTTCAGGAAGAGGACGATTCTTCTCTGGCGTTTGTAGAACTCGATGTCCTTGTTGGAGGGGGCCGGCTTGTTGGAGATGGGATCCACGTACACCAAGCGCTCTACTATTTCTCCACGCACCAGGTGCTTCTCAACTATCTCGTCGACGTCCGCGCGGCGCACCCTGGTGTAGAGGATGTCACCGGGACTGATGGTTACGTTGGGTCCTCTCTCGCAGAAGCCGCGGCAGCCTATCTTGGTCACGTTTACTCTGACGCGCTTCTCCAGCCCTCTCCTCTTGATGGCTTCACGAAACGCGTCTTCCACTTCATCGGCGCCGGCAGCAGTACATCCTGTTCCGCGGCAGACCAGGACGTCTATCTGGCGGGCCTCCTTGAACTTGGCGAAATTGGTGTCCTCTCTCACGGCCAGTAGTGGCCTGACCCGCTTCTTGATCTCCTCGAGGTCCTGTAAGGTGTTGATCTTATTCACGTCTCGACCCCCTATTTGCAGCGGCTCACCA
>JAFGCL010000150.1 GCA_016932645.1 Dehalococcoidia bacterium
CGAGCGCTCGGCGGCCACCTGCGCCGCCTACGCGGCGGCCAAGGCGGGGGTGATCAACCTCACCCGCACTTTGGCTGTGGAATGGGCCCCCCACCACATCCGGGTCAACTGCATCTCCCCTGGGTACATCGAGAACCCCGGCATGCCCGAGGCGCTGGAGCAGTTTCCGGCACTGAAGGAGAGGCTGTCGCGGGTGCCGCTGCAGCGGACGGGCAAGCAGGAGGACATTGTGGGCGGGGTGATCTACCTGGCCTCCGATGCGGCCAGCTATGTCACCGGAGCCAACTTGATCATCGACGGGGGCATGACCGCGGTTCTGGGGTGAATGCCTGATTGCGCCCGATGGAGAGGGCGATCGAGCAGGAATGGTGGGCACAGCCCACCCTACGATGCTGCTGTAGCGGTTCAGGCTCTGCGGATTCTCGTAACCTGGGGTTACCGTGTCCGCGCTGATGAACCGCCCTATGGCGGCATCATAGTACCGGGCACCGTAGTAGTAGAGCCCGCTCTGGTCCAGCCGCTGGCCGGTGAACTTCTCGTCGGTGTTGAGGGTGCCCCAGGTGTAGCGCGTGCCGCCGTAGGGGAAGTAGGCGATGGTGCTCCCTGCTGAACTTGTCTTACTCCCATCGCGATCCTATAATGACAGCCTGGTTGCGTGGTGGCACCGTCCATTCGAGGTCATGGTTTGGCAAGACTGCCCAACGCTGGCAAGGCTGTCATCGACAGCGAGAAGATACGCGGATACATCCTTTCTCCGACACATCCGGTCGGCCGCTTCAAGTCTGCCGTCTTCGTCAGCTTCGGGTATTCAGCAGAGGAATGGGCCGGGTTTGAACAGAGCTTGAGGGGACTGATCAGGTCCGGGGATGTGGCCGCCGTTGAGGAAACGCCGCATGGCCGCAAGTACGTGGTTAAGGGGGCGGTGGAGACTCCCTCAGGCAAGATGCTTGAACTCGTGACAGTGTGGGTTATACTGAAGAAGCAGAGTATTCCGAGGTTTGTCACGGCCTATCCTGGAGGATTGCGGTGAAGTTCGGCAAGTTGGAGTGTGTGGTGCTCGCAGAGGACATCGTTGAGCATGGCCTGAGGGCCGGAGATCTGGGAACCGTGGTAGAGGTCTATCCGGGGGGTGGAGTGGAAGTGGAGTTTGTCAGAGGCTCCGGGGAGACCCAGGCACTGTTGACGCTGTCTGAGCGAAACGTCAGGAAGATCGACCCGCATGACCTTCTCACCACACGGCGCTTGGCCAAGGTGCGGTAGGGAGCGACCAGGGGCCTTCCTGCCTTCGCGATGCGGGCAGGGAGAGCCGGATCGATCCGTTTTCTTAATCGCGAGTCAGACAAGGGCCATTGGCCTGCCAGTACCGTAGGGTGGATCAAGCGGAGCGGATCCACCATCAATTGTACGGGGGGCGGTTGGGGCGCATCCGCCAGCCTGAGGCGGGCTTGATACACGCGCAGCTACTACAACCACGTCAGGTCAACCCCATTCCACATCGTGTTATCCCTCGATCGCGTCACAGAAATGTTAGAATGAAACATCAGTGGCAGGCACCATGTGCCAAGCCATCCAATGGCTCTATCCTATTCTTGGGGTAGTCTGCCGCATCACAGGGCCGCTGGCCGACTGACCGAGTCTGCGACGCCAGAAGGAGGCGACCATGCCGAAGGGAATCGACAAGGCGCAGATTGACAAGATAAACAAGGCCCTCTTTGCCGCCTTCAAACTGGATGACAAGAGCGATGCCATCGGCGGCTATCTCTACCTGAAGTACATGTATGCCTTCTCCAGAAGCATCTTCCAGGCGCTCGGCGGAGACGTCGGAGAGCCTGTCCAGAAGGTTAGCCAGGGCACAGAGGAGATGGTCAAACTCCTTGTTGACCAGATCATAACCCGGGGAGTGTCAAAGGAAACCAGCGTCATGCACGGCAAGATCGTGCTTCCCGACGATGCCAAAAAACTCGTCACTCAGACACAAGACATGCATCTGATCCCGTCCGAGAGAATGATTCCGTTCAAGGTGACCAGAGAGGTGATATTCGAGAACCCCGACTCGATTGCGCTGGGACGCTGCATGTGCCGCGCCGTCGTACCCAACCCTTGTGTTCCACCTTCAGAGCAGAATCTGTGCATATGGATAGGGGAACCTCACGCCTCCTTCATCGCCACCCAGAACGAGTACTTCCGCAAGGTCACGCCGAGAGACGCCATCCAGGTGCTGGAAGACGCGCACAAGGCGGGCTTCTATCACTGCGCCTATTTCGAGAAACCCGCCGCCGACAGGTTCAACTGCGTCTGCAATTGCTGCCATTGCTGTTGTTTCGGGTTGAGGAACTGGCCCCTGATAGGTTCAAACGACAACCCATTCCTGGCTCCCTCCGGATACGCCCCAGTGGTGAGAAGCGACGCCTGCAACGGTTGCGGCGACTGCGAAAAGAGGTGTGGCTTCCAGGCCATCAAGGTGGATGAGGCGACACAGAAGGCTGTGGTGGACCTGGACAGGTGCATGGGGTGTGGGTTCTGCGAGGAAGCGTGCCCTGCGGGTGCTATTGAGATGAGATTGGAGCCCAAACTCGGCGAACCATTCAACATCGACGCGCTGAAGGCGGAAGCAGCCTCTCAGGAGAGAGGATAAGGGATGTCCCAGGACCGGAGACTCGCAACTCCAAATCCGAAATCCGAAGAGGTATGCGCCTCAGGCGGATCGGGGGTTCTGGTTGTCCGTGGAATGGGCTTGATGAGTCAAGCCCCTCCTACGTCGGTTCGCCCGTGCCGCCCATCGGGGCGTGCATGGGGCGTGGCTCACCCTCTCCTCCGGATCAAGTCCGGGGCAGGCTTTGTCCACTCCCATCGAGGGAGAGGGACGGCTACGCGGAGGTGCAGGAGGAGACCTCCTGCCGGGGGAACTGGGGGTGTCCCCCAGAACAAGTTGTCGTCCCGAGCGAGGGCCGGGTGATTGATAGCAGCGGTGGTGGGCACAGCCCACCCGACGGATACCCTGGATTCCCGCCTCTGCGGGAATGACAGAAGCGGTGTCCGCCTGAGACAGATCGGGGAGGTTGTCATGCCGGAAGAACCAAGAAAGCTAGACATCGCCAAGATCAACAAGGGCCTGCTCGATGCCTTCCCACTGGACTACAAGAGCGATGCCCTCGCCGGCTACCTATATCTCAAGTACATCTACCAGTTCGGCTACAGGTTGCTCAAGATGATGGGCCGGGATGTCAAGGAACCTGACTATCAGCCGGTAGACGAGGGTACAGCCGAAATGGTGCAGCTCTTCGCGGACCAGGTATGTGCAAGGAGCCTATCCAAAGACACCAGCATCATGCATTCCAAGATCGTGCGGCCGGAGGATGCCATTAAGCTGGTCAGACAGACAGAGAACATGCATCTGGTACCATCAGAGAGGGTCATACCGTTCAAGCTGACCAGAGAGATTCTGTTCGAAAGCCCCCAGGAGATCGCCATCGGGCGGTGCATGTGCCGGGGGGTGGCGGCGAATCCCTGTGTGCCTCCGTCGGAACAGGACCTCTGCATGTGGATCGGCGAGCCCAACGTTTCCTTCCTGGTATCCCAGAACCCGTATTTCCGCAAGGTGACACCCATGGAGGCCATCAAGATCCTGGAGGACGCACACAAGGCAGGGTTCATTCACTGTGCCTATTTCGAGAAACCGGCTTCCGACAGGTTCAACTGCATCTGCAATTGCTGCACTTGCTGCTGCATGAGCACTACCAACTGGCATCTGTTCGGCTCCAACGACAATCCCTTCCTGGCCCCTTCGGGCTACGTCCCCGATGTGAGTGAGGCCTGTAATGGCTGCGGGGACTGCGCCAAAGTCTGCTTCTTCAACGCCATAAGCGTAGATGAGAAGACAAAGAAGGCGGTCGTTGACCTGGGAAAGTGCATGGGGTGTACGCTCTGTGAGGACAAGTGCCCTTTGCAGGCCATCAAGATGCGCCTGGAACCGTCCATCGGTGAACCACTGGATATCGAAGCACTGAAGCGCCAACAATTGGGCCGGAAGTAACGGTGGAAGACCGGGTATCCGATTATGCATGAATTGCCCGTAGTTCAGAGTCTGTTCGACATTTGCGTCAAGCACGCTACGGCCAACAACGTCACGAAGATCATCGCCGTCAATCTCAAGGTGGGAGAGGTGTCCGACCTGCAGGACGAGTGGATACAGCGCTATTTCGACTTCCTGAGC
>JAFGCL010000151.1 GCA_016932645.1 Dehalococcoidia bacterium
GGGGTGGAGCAGTGGTAGCTCGTCGGGCCCATAACCCGAAGGTCGTTGGTTCAAATCCAACCCCCGCTACCAGGAAATGAACGTAAAAACCCTCGGATCGAAATCCGGGGGTTTTGCGTTCTGTAGCCAACCCGCTGAATTGCCCTTCTTCAGGTCTTTGGTTCGCTTGACGTGTCGCTTTCCCGTGTACTAACATTCACAGAGCCAGAAGCAGCATCACTCCACGGTCAGTCGAGCAACGGAAAGGGGCGGGAATGACAGGTGTACGCTGGATATCAACCACTGTGCTCTCCTTGTTCCTCTCTGCTATCTGTGGTTGCACTTTAGCAACAGAGCCCGCAACTCGTCCCAAGACAGATATTGGCAGATACTACTTGACGGTTCGTGTGGTTGACTATGACAAAGAGACCCCTGTAAGCGATGTCACTGTTAGGGTGGTGCCCTCAACCTGTTCCACTAAAGACAGAGCTCTGGACGCCTCTAGAGGGGAGAAGATACAACCATCCGCGAGTCAATCCACGGGCCCGCAAGGGACGGTGCTTTTTGCCCTGAGCGTGGATCGGAAGATGCCAGCATCCTTGAAGATGCTCATCAGCGCCCGCTTCAATCCGGAGAATGTGGAGGACTGCAAGAACATCCCGCTCATAGAGCCGGTCTGCAGCTACTACTGGAATCCGATCGAGCAGGGTGACTCTGAGTTCATGATTGTCAAGCCCGCCTTGAGGATAGTCCCCTCGGTCACAGAACAGAGCGTGGCTCCTCGCGGGGCTGTTCATGTGACGACTCGCATATTGAATCTGGCACCCTACCCCGTGGATTTCAGTGTGCTGGCAAACGAGAAGATCCCGACAACTCAGCCACTCAGTGAAGGCCAACTTGGGAGTGAAATGAGTACGGAGTGGTCAACAGAGGTGAGCCCACCCGCAAACGGATGGGCTTTCGGGACCCAGTCTATCAGTGTCTACTGCTGCCAGATAGACGAAGAAGAGAAGTGGCTGCAAATGGTCAGCACCACGGTGTCTTTCAATGTGCCATCATCGCAGTAGAGGACTGGGACAGTCCTATAGCAATACCTTGACCCGAAGGCTGGTGGGCTGAACCCAACCCGTACTGCCAGCGAACTCGAAGCAACTGGGGAAGGCCAAGAATCCTGTTCCACACTCTCCGTTCGGGCCATTCGGCCAATGGAAATCCACGTGGCTTGGTGAGTGGCGTGTCAGGGGAGAAGCCGAGGGTGTGAGGTCATCTGTGCTGCCAGCGTCTGCCCGGTCCGGGAATGCCAACGCCATCAGGATCTCAGCCTCTCGGTGACGTCCAGGAACTCGTACGGGAGACTGTAGTTCGTGTAGACGTAGCTGGAGTCCTCCAGTAATCCGAGGTTGGTGCCGAAGTAGAGATCAAAGACCAGCCTGAAGGAATTCACCGGCGATATTGACGAATACAGGCGGGTATCGCCGTATTCAACACCCGGCAGGTAGTACGCGTTGAGTATTCCCATCTTCTCCTTCACTTCCATGTCTGTTGCCTGTGCCCAACTGAAAGTGCGGTCACCAGCCCGGTATCTCTCTGGATATGGGCCTTCATCTGCCTGCAGGATGATAATGGGGGGCACTGCAGAGGTTGATTTCAGCTCCTCCACGAGATCCATCACCATCTCGTTGGTTACGGTCAGTGCGTTCATGTAGTTGTCTCTATTGCTGTTTTTACCGGCCTCTTCTGGAGACAGGTAGATGCCGTCCTCGTCAAATGTGTAAGGAGGGTGCGAGATCATCAGGTGGGCAAAGGTGAAGGTCGGCGTTTCCTCGTATTCCTCTGGTATCCTGGCCAGTTCCTCGAACTCGAATCTAGTTCTCTTCCATTGCCTCATGGAGAGGTCATCGATGATACCCAGCTCCGTGCTGACGGTGTAGGGCATCGTGGCGGTCAGGATGTACTCCGAAAACATGTCCGCACGGGCACAGTAGTTGACGTTCACATCAGCGTACTTGTTCTCTCTCAGGGGGCCCCACCAAGAACCTACGTGTATGAACTTGTACCCTACAGCCTGCAGCAAACGCTGCAATGCATTGTCCTCCAGCTTCTCGTTCAGCGGCAGCAGATCGCTGGAATCCTCGTCCATGTAATCGATGTGCTCCATGTTCAACGAGGAGGCCAGGGACTCCGAGGTTCTCACGTAGTTGGCACAGCTCTCGTTGGCCACGTAGAAACCCTGCGCCGTCAGTTCGTTGAGGAAGTCGCTGTTGTCGGAATCGTACACCTCGCTCAGTGTGCCGGCATTGGCATACCTCTCCAGGACGATGTAGTAGATATCTGGAGGGATCTCATACTCTGAGACGTCGAGTTGCAGTTCCGTATAGCTGTCCGAGAGGTTCACGCCGCTGCCCATGCGCTGGAATTCGTACGTGCCAATCCTGACCACCGAGATCAGCAGCATGACCACCATTGCCACATTAAGAATGATAGTAGGGTAGCGCAGAACCTTGCTGGTCCTCGCGATGAGATACAGAAGGAAGGGGTAGAACAGAACCCATATGAGTGCCAAGAGCATCCAACCCAAGTAGGGGCTGTCTACACCAAGCCATCCTGTCAGAGTGAAGATATAGGCTGTGGAGTACAGCAGTGCCAAGAAGAGAGACACGATCAGAGCTGCCTTGTAGATACTCCGCAGCACCAGCCAGGTGCACAGCAGCATCAGTGCGGCCAGCGCCAGTGCAATCGCAAACGGCAACACCAGTTCAGACAGTGAAAGCTCCTGCGTGTTGTAGGTGTAGAGGGCTAGGGACGGAAACACCGCAACGATGAACGGGTGGAGGACGAGAGCCCTCTTCAAGTCGATTCCCGCCGCCGCATGAGGTAGAGTATCCGCTCGGATCCGGTGATGGGCTGAGAACGTTCGAGGACAAACCGTCCCGCGAACTCAGTCTCGAATGCCTGCTGTGTGTAGTTGACAAAGATGTCTTTCCTGGTGGCCAGGAGTCTCTGAACCTGTGAGTCGCTCTTGGGCACAAATTCCACGATTAGGGAATTGCAGATGCTGGCGAAGAACTCGGCGATCTTGGCAAACGGCGTATTGTTCGATATGGCTAGGTGATGAGTGAGGGCTAGGGCGAGTACGGCATCAGCCGGCCCGCGCTCCGCCAGCGACATCCTCTCCTGGTTCTGCCACCCAATGCCCGGGCTGGGGTTAGTCAAATCGCTCAGGATCGGGAGAATGCAGGTCTCATTCCTTCGCCGGCATTCAAGATAGTTCTTCTCCACAGCAGCCGGATCGATGTCAAACGACACCGTTGGTATTCCCTTACCGCTGGCAATCCTACTGAATATGCCAATATTCGCGCCCAAGTCCCAGACGCTGCTGGGATTGACGGCCTTCAGGAACTCTTCCACGACCTGTTTCTTGTGTTGGAGTG
Source organism: Dehalococcoidia bacterium (assembly GCA_016932645.1). GTDB lineage: Bacteria > Chloroflexota > Dehalococcoidia > UBA2247 > RBG-13-53-26 > JAFGCL01. The sequence goes on from JAFGCL010000151.1 coordinate 3,411, forward strand.
CTTCTGCCGAGTAGTTGGTGTCCCGGTAGTAATCGCCCCACTCCGTGCCGCCGGGGTTCCACTTGAGTCCTTTGACACCGGATTCCAGGCTGTCAATGATGCCGATGAAGCCCCGACGGCTCAGCTTGAGCCCCTTGGTGTCTATTTGCCTGTCTGCATAGCGGGTCTGGGTCTTGGCGTGGAGGTGAATGTGAGAAAGGAGAGAGAAAGAGAAGCGGGTTCGCCAGGGAAGGAGCTTGCTGGCCAGGTCGATGGGTACCCCGTCGAGGTGTATTCGGAGCAGTTGTCCCAGCCGGACATCCCGGCAACTCATGAGAGCCAGCGGCGCGAAGAAATGCTGGCAGAACTGCCGGTAGGCTACCCACGGACTGCCCTCATGGTACTTCTCAAAAGAAAGCGTATCTATGAAGACAGGCCTGCCCTTGACGAGCTGGATGTTGTAGGCACTGCAATCCTTGAGCGACATCCCGAATTCCAGCGCGTTCTTCTGGATGTCAAGCGTAGTGAGGGCCGCATCCTTGAGCTGACTGAAACTCCATTCATAGGGGTAGGACACAAACGGAATCTGCTCGGGCCTTATGACCTTGTAAGCGAACTCAGAGACGGCGCTTCCCAAAGCCACTTCGTCGTGGGGGATGATCAGTCCTTTCTCCACGAGGGACTTATGAAGTCCGGACTCCATCAGGCGATCATAGTCGTCTTTGTAGATGGTGTTTATCTGACGATAGACTGAACCATCCTGCCAGAAGACGAACCCGCTAGGATCCCGAAAAGAACTAGGGAGACTCTCAATGCTCTTTGGACTGTTCACTCTTCTTGGATCTGGAGAACAGATTCCTCACAAAAGCCTTCGTCTGTTTCCAGTATAGCTTCATCGCAACCAGCACGGCCACAAGAGATCCGACTACTACCTGAACAATAATACTGGCGGAGCCCCAGTCGACGTACGCGTGGACAACTTGATGGAATGGCACGTACAGAAGAGCCGGCATGACGAAAGTTGTGGGAAGCATAGAGCGTTTCATCATCAGTCCTTTCGATCGGCTCAGACTGCCAGGCTATTCTACATCGCCCGGATTCCGGGGCAATGGCAGGCCCTGGAATAGCCTCTGGCTTCATGAGTGACTTCTCCGCTATGCATCATAGCACAAACAGTTGCCGGAGGCACGCGGCAAGGATCCGGTCTACGCGCTCCTCAGAGTGTTTCAATCACCTCTTTGACGGATGGCTTCACCACGCGCAGCAATCCCATAACCCTCAACGCAGACTCGTGGCCTTCTGGCACCGGCGAGGCGCAGCAATCGGCCGGGACGATGACTTCATAGCCTATCTCCGCCGCATCGAAGACCGTTTTCAAGACACAGGCCCAGGTAGCCACACCAGTCACGATGAGCGTCTTGATCCCTTTCTGGCGCAGAGTGAAGTCGAGATCTGTGCCGAAGAAGGCGCTCAACATCCTCTTCTCGACTATGAAGTCGCTTGTCGCAGGCTCTAGATCGTCTATGACCTTCACCCCCTCGGTTCCCCTAATGGTGCGCAACGGATGCCCGCTCTTGAAGATGAAGTCGTCGGGGTACCTGCTATCACAGGCGAAGATGATCGGAATTCCTTTGCCCCGGGCCTCTCTCAATAGAAGCTTCACGTTGGGGATAATCGGTTGGCAGAACCTGCCGACATTCTCCCTTTGCAGATCGACAACTATGATGGCCTTCTGGGAGGCCGCGCGTTCTTCCACTCGAATCTCCTTTCAGGAACTGCGGTGCTGTTCTCGCGAGTTCACA
>JAFGCL010000152.1 GCA_016932645.1 Dehalococcoidia bacterium
GAGTGAACCCGGAGGACATCCAGACCGAGGTCTTCCTGCTGCCGGCGGCGTGCTCGTTTGAGAAGGAGGGCAGCATCGCCAACAGCGGCCGCTGGTCGCAGTGGCGCTACAAGGCGGTCGACCCGCCCGGAGAAGCCCTCCCCGACTTGGACATCATGATCCGCCTGTTCAAGAGGATACGCGCACTATATGAGAAAGAGGGGGGCGTCTTCCCCGACCCCGTCGTTAACATGAGCTGGGACTACAGCGATGAGGAAAAAGCAGACGTCATTGCCCGGGAGATGAATGGCTTCGCCGTGGAGGACTTCACCACCGGAACCCGAAGCTACAAGGCAGGGGAGCTGATCGACTGGTTCAACGATCTGCAGACAGATGGCAAGACCTGCTGCGGTAATTGGTTGACTTGCGGCATGTACACCACAGCCAGCGCCGCCGACCAGGCCAACTATCCCGAGTTGATCAGCATCGTGAACGGCTTCCCTTCCATTAACAAGGCCAGGAAGCGCAACAATGTGGACGGTTCGCCGAACCAGGTAGGCCTCTACTCTGACTGGGCTTGGTGCTGGCCGAGGAACCGCCGCATCATCTACAACCGTGCTTCCGTTGACTTGGATGGCAATCCTTGGGATGAGGAACACCCTGTGCTGGCCTGGAACGGCGCCACCTGGGTGGGCGACGTGCCCGACGGCGGCGGCAACCCCATCAACCTCGCAGACGACGGCGGCAAGAACCTGCCCTTCATCATGAACGCCGAGGGCGTGGGCAGGCTCTGGGGTTATGGCCTCAAGGATGGCCCGATCCCGGAGGTTTACGAGCCTTGGGAGAGCCCGATAGACAATCTCATGACCGCGCAGCAGAACGACCCGGCTGCCTGCATTGTCAAGCTCGAGGTGGACGGGGTGGATCACAACCCGCGGGGCACAGTGGAGGAATTCCCTTACATTGCTACTACGTGTCGTTGCACCGAGCACTGGCAGACCGGCATCATGACGCGGAACCTGCCATGGTTGGCGGAGCTTATGCCGGAGATGTACGTGGAGATCGGCGAGGACCTGGCAAGTTCGCCTGAGCTGAAAATCAAGAGCGGGGATAGGGTCAAGATCACTTCCGCCCGTGGGTCGATCGAGGCCTTGGCCATAGTGACTAGGCGTTTGCAGGCCATAACCGTGGACAACAGACCCGTTCATCAGGTGGCCGTGCAATGGCAATGGGGCTATGCCGGCCGGGTGAAAGGCGACAGCGGCAACATCCTGACGCCGAATGTAGGCGACGCTAACACCTGCATACCTGAATCCAAGAGCTTCCTATGCAAAGTTGAGAAAGCGTAGCGGAGGAAAGATATGGCATACGGAGTACTTTTCGACGGCACCCGGTGCATAGGATGCAGGGCCTGCTCAGTGGCCTGTAAGAGCTGGAACGAGAATCCGGCGGTCATAGAGAAGACCCCTTCGGTTGAAGGTGGAATCCAAGGTAAAGCAGTGGTCTCCGATAAGACCTTCACCTTTATGCGCTACAAGGAGATCGGAGAGGGCGATGACTTCAAGTGGGCCTTCGCCAAGATCCAGTGCATGCACTGTCTGAAGCCTGGTTGTGAGACGGCCTGTATAGTGGGTGCCCTCCACAGGAGCAGCAAGACAGGTGCGGTGACATACGACCAGAGCAAGTGCATTGGCTGCCGCTACTGCATGGTAGCCTGCCCGTTTGGCATACCTACCTACCAGTGGGAGGAGCGGATGCCCTGGATACGCAAGTGTACTTTCTGCTCCAACCGCTGGAATGAGGAAGAACTTGACCATGTGCCAGCCTGCGTAACGGCGTGCCCCACCCGTGCTCTGCAGTTCGGTGAGCGAGATGGACTCATCGCAGAAGCTCACCGGCGCATCGATGAATCAAAGGCTGCTGATCCGGCTGGAGTAGGCAAATACGTTGATCATGTATACGGGGAGAAAGAGGTCGGCGGAACAGCCTGGATGTACATCTCCTCTGTCGACATGACAGAATTGGACATGCCGAAGCTCAGCGAGGAGCCGGTGACCAAGAACGCCCGGACCGCCATGGGCACCCTTCCCTACTACGCTACCGGTATGCTGATCCTGATGGCCAGCATCTACTTTGTCACCAAGCGGAAGCAGAAGATAGCTGCGGGGAAGCACGAGGAGAAGAAGGGGTAGTGCCATGAAAGAGATGATAGAAACAAAGAAGAAGTTCCCCTGGGGTACGTTGATTCTCAGCGCCCTGGCCTTCCTTTGCGCGGGGGTGCTGGTACAGCGCTATGTCTACGGACTGGGCGCCATGACCAACATGAGCGATGGCCGTGGCTGGGGTCTGTGGATCAGCTTTGACCTGTACTGCGGCGTGGCCCTGGCGGCCGGCGGATTCACTCTGGCGGCCATTGTCCACGTCTTCAACATGGAGAAGTATCACTCGGTGGTGCGGCCAGCGATTCTAACGGCCTTCCTGGGCTACCTGCTGGTAGTCTTGGCCCTGCTGGTCGACCTCGGCCAGCCTTGGTACATCTGGCGCATGATCTTCAACCCGAACATCCACTCGCCGCTCTACGAAGTCGGCTGGTGCGTGATGCTGTACACTGCGGTGCTGGCCCTGGAGATGAGCCCTGCCCTCTTTGAGAGACTGAAGTGGCGAATACCTCTTAGAATCATTGGCTTCATCCAGATACCCCTGATCATTGCCGGAATCGTCATTTCCACGGGCCATCAGAACTCCCTGGGCTCCATGCTGCTGATTATGACCCACTCACTCGATCCCCTGTGGTACACGCCCATCATACCCGCCCTGTTCTTCGTCTCGGCCGTGGCTGTGGGGCCGGCCATGGTGATCTTCGAGGGGACCCTTAGCGGTGGGGTCTTCGGCCACAAGATAAGCCGGGAGGTATTCACCGGCCTAGGCAGGATCGTGAGCGGCATCCTGGTCGTCTACCTGATCATGAGGGTGGTGGATGTGGCGGTGGCTGGGGAACTCGACAGGCTGTTCAACAGCTACCCTCAGAACGTCTACTGGTGGATAGAGATAGTCGGCGGAGTGGTGTTGCCCATCATCCTATTCAATATCCCCAAGGTCCAGCAGAGTGGGAAGGGAATGTTCATAGCTGCCTTGCTCTACATCGTGCTGGGCTTGTCTCTCAATCGCTTCATTGTGAGTTCGATCTGGCTGGTGATTCGACCAGGGTATACCTACTTCCCAAGCTGGCAGGAGTTCGCCGTCTCCATCGGCCTAGTGGCCTGGGCGCTGATGATGTTCCAGATCGCAGTGCGCCTCCTGCCCATTACCAAACAACACACGGAAGAAGAGGCCAAATCGGAGCACGGTGCTCCGGAGGCCACCCCGGCATCCTAGGCTGGTGTATCGCGGTACCTGAAGTGAAGGCCAGAGTTCGAGGCTCTGGCCTTCCTGGCTTCCCAGAGAGGTTGCCGGTAACCCATAATCGATCCCATGTGACAGGGCGACATCATTCATAGAACAAGCGAGGGGCTCCTAAAGGAGCCCCTCGTATATCTGAATCCCTTTCGCTGTATCTGTATCGTGCCTAGACCGTCTTCTTCTCAGAAGCGAGCTCCTTCTCGGCTGCCTTCTCTTTCCGCGCCCTCCGCATGGCGGCAAAGACACCACCAAGGTTCAGGTACCACACAAAGGCGACCGGCAGGAGGACTACTGGGATCATTACTATCAGCATTACGATGAACTGCCATTCCATTTGCTTCTCTCCCTCTAAGGCTCAAGGCCTTTTCTTTTTCCACCATTAGCTTACTATGGCCTTAGCCAGCCCGACTTCCGCTGCAATACCTGTTTTAAGTTGCCGGAAAGTACCGGAGGTGGAAGGTCAAGCAATGCGGAGAATGCCTGCTGGCGGGCTATGTGTAGTAGGTAGAAATACCTATGCCTGCCGCCATCTGGTGCTCAGAATCCTGGCGGCGGTTGCGGCGCGGACTAGGTGAAGCTCCCGGTCGAGGTCTCAACCCCGAGAGCCAATCCGCCTGGAATCCCCCTTTGGCAGAGGGGGATCATGAGCTAGGCGGAGGATCACTGCTCTGCACGCCCTGCCGGAGGTTCGCCTGACGTGGAGCATTCCTGGTAAGGCGGAAATCCGGGTGCGCGGTAAGGTGGGCCTATCCGCACCATCCGTGGGGCATATCCCTGTTGAAGTCAAAGGCCCGGTGTTTTGCCGGGTGCCTCAAAACGGAAGGGGGCCTCCAGAAGAGGCCCCCTGTTTGTCGAAAATGCTTCTGTACTTGGTCTTTGCCTAGTGCGTGCTGGGCGCTTGCTTGTTGTCAGTCTCCTTGCCCTTAGATATCTCCGCGTACCACTTACCATGATGATGCTTGGCGTATTCCACAGAGACCTTCCCCTTCAGCATTGACTTGAGCGACTCCGTCATCCTGGGATGAATCGCGCCCAGATACAGGTGGACCAGGGTCATCGAAGCCGAGACGATGAAGCATAGGTCATGGATGATAGTCACCCATAGAAAGAGCTCAGCCGGTATGCTGGCCTTGGCGAACCACATTATGGCCCCGCTGACAACAAAGCCGATGACGCTGAGGAAGGCCACCAGGGACCATAGCTTCTGCCCCGTGTTCATCTCTCCCTGCGGGGGCATCTTCTTCTCGTCGCCGCCGAAGTAGTAGTCAGGCGCCGCTTTCAGCCACTCAATGTCATCCTTGCCCCAGGTGAATATGTACTTGACGAAATGGAGTGCGCGACCCGGCCTGGATATGAAGAAGAGCAACGGTGCCGCTACCAGGATAACTGCCGCTACCCGATGAATGATACGCGAATAGCTGTCCTCAGCCAGGCTCCCGAATGCCGGCACCCAGAGGAACAGCCCGGTGATGGCCAGAACTATGGCTGTGATTGTCACTGTCCAATGGAAGAGCCGCGCGCCAGCGCTGAAACGTTCAACTTCATGGTGTGCCATTCTACTTGCCCTCCTTCTCTTTCACCATCCTGGCCCGGGCCACCATGTAGTTCAACAGAAGCCCGCCTGCCACTGCCCCCACGGCTGCATACCCCATGACCTTGAGGATATCCTGCCACAATGTGACGGACGGAGAAACCTCCGGGTTGACCGGAAGCTTGTAGTCTTTGGGGGAATGTGCCAGGACGTACAGCACGTGCAGGCCATCCAACTCATCTTTCCCGTAGAGCTGGGCGTCTACCCCATCTGCGGCCAACTTGGAGACTCTCTGCTCGGCCAAGTCCACCATTTCGGTGCGCTCGCCGTAGATCAGCGCACCCGTCGGACAGGTCTTGACGCAGGCCGGCTTCTCCTCGTTCGCAACCCGGTCCGCGCAGAAGACGCACTTCTCCATCTTCTTCTTGCCGGTTAGAGTGCTCCCCACCATGCGAGGTACATCGAATGGACAGGCATCAACGCAGTAGCCACAGCCGGAGCATATGTCTTTGTTGTAGGCCACGAAACCCTCTTCGTGGTGGTAGACTGCGCCGGTCGGGCAGACCTTGACGCAACCGGCCTCGGTGCAGTGCATGCAGGCTCGGCGGCTGAAGAGCCACACCTTGCCGTCGCCATCAGGCGGTTCAATGAAGCGCATCTTCAGCCAAGTCCGCGAGGACAAGTCGGGGGGATTCTCATACGTGCCTGTGTTGACTGTCTCCTCAGCCTCCAGATTGTTCCACTGTTTGCAGGCGACCTGACAGCCGCGGCAGGCGGTGCATTTGGTGCTGTCGAAGAGTATTGCTTTAGCCATCATTCACCCCCTTACGCCTTCTCTACTCTGCAGAGAAAGGTTTTGTATTCAGGTATGGTCGTGTTGGCATCTCCCACGTGCGGCGTCAGTACGTTACCGCTGCTGCCGTTGGGACTTATGCCCTTTGACAGGCCCTTATAGCCCCAGTGCCAAGGTACTCCGACGTGGTCAACCTGCTTGTCACCTATGGTCATCCTGCGGAAGCGTTTGGTTACTACAGCGACTGCTTCGATAGATCCCCTGGCGGTGACAACTTTGACTATGTCGCCGTTCTTCACGCCGACGTCGTCCGCCAGTTCCTCTCCCATCTCCGCGATAGGCTGCGGCTGCAACTCGATGAGCCAGGGGTGGTTGCGGGTCATCTGTCCGGCTTGCCAGTGCTCTGACACGCGATAAGTGGTGCCGACGCAGTTGAACCCATTTGTTGGATCTTCCCAGTTTGGCCTGCCCCTCTGGTTCATTCCACCCAGGTCCCCGACATAGCAGCACGGGTCATTGAACCCGGGCATGCCCTTGGGCGACTCGTCCAGTTGCGCGGGGACTCCTGTCACAAGGTTTGTCTCGAGTGGGCTCTCCCATGGCTCATATGCGACTGGCAGCGGTCCCTCAGCCCTGCCTGGCCCCCAGATGTGAGCCACCCCCTCATTCTGCATGATGAAAGGAAGGTAAGCCGGCTTGCCATCGTTCTTTGAGACGGCGATCGGCGACCAGCCGCCATCGGCGATATCCCCAAGCCACTTACACGTATTCGTGGCTGGATTGTGCGATCCTTCCTGGTACGCTATCACCGGATGGATATCATCCCAAGGGCTGCCATCCAGATCCACGGAAGCGCGGTTGTAAATTATCCGCCGGTTTATCGGCCAGCACCATGACCAACCGGAGTAGAGGCCAATCTGATTGAGGCTGGCGTCCACCGGGTCGCGATCCTTGGCCTTGTTCCTGCCATCTGTCGTGAACATGCCCGAATACAGCCAGTTGCCCGAGCATGTGGAGCCGTCTGTGGCCAATGAGACGAAGTTCGTTACCAGGTCGCCCTTCTTCTTGTCACCAACGTCCTTCGTATAGTAGCCATGTATCTCCAGGGCCACCTTGTTCGGGTCAGCCTCATCGGCATACTCGCCCTCAGTGTGGTAGTCCCAGTACAGCTGATTTATGGGGTCCGCCTTCGGGCCTGTTTCTCCGGCATATTTCTCCTTGAGCTTCAGAACCAAGGCATCGACTATCGCCAGGTCGGATTTGGCTTCACCGATGGGATCGAGAGCCTTGTAGCGCCATTGCGCCCAGCGTCCGCTGTTGGAAATGCTGCCCTGCTTCTCGTATGAGCAGGCGGCAGGCAGCAAGAACACCTCGGTCCCAATGCTGCCCGGATCCGCACCATCTCTGTACCAGAACGCCGCGGTCTCAGTCTCGAACAGGTCTGTCACCATCAGCCAGTCCAGCTTCTCCAGCGCCTTGCGCTCACCTTCGGCATCGGGTCCGCCGACGGCCGGATTCTGGCCCCAGACCATCATGCCCTTGACTATCCCCTTGGCCACGGCTTCGAAGGTACCGATATGAGTGTAGTCGGCATCCTGGCCCGCGTTGATCTTGGGCAGATAGTTGAAACAGAAATCGTTTTCCTCGGTGGCATTGTCCATCCACCATGCCTTGAGCAGACTGACGAGGTACTTCTTGTAGTTTTGAGCCGATTCGCTCAGCCACCACCAACTGGCGCTCTTATCTCCCGCAAGCCCCTTCGGAACAACTGGCGCCTTGCCCTTCCTTCCCACCGTGTCAACGTACTGTTCAAGTGTCTGGAGCTTGTGGTTCACTACGGAGAGGTATCCAGGCAGAATGTGGGAAAGGAGGCACATGTCGGTGGAGCCTTGAACATTAGATGTGCCTCTCAGCGCGTTGATGCCACCACCGGCGACGCCGATGTTGCCCAGTAGGAGCTGGAGGATGGCATAGCCTCTGATGTTCTGTGTGCCGTAGGTATGCTGGGTGGTGCCCATGGCATACATAATGGTTCCGGCCTTGCCCGGTGCACCCGTCGCTGCGTATGCCTCGCAGACCTGCTCGAAGGTACTTTGGGGACACCCGGTTACCTTCTCGACCATCTCCGGCGTGAAGTCCTCGTAGTTCTCCCAGAGCAGCCTCAGGACGCACTTGGGATTCAGATCGCTCCAATTCGTCCAGTTGTTGCCTAGCAGGGCGGCATCCGTATCGGGGCTGCCGGCATCCGCATATCCCCACTTGGACTTGCTGTAGCCCCCCAAATTGCCCGGAGCAGGATTAGTGTTCTCGGTGAAACCGACGAAGAGGCCGGGGTGAGTGGGATCCTTCCAACCTTCGAATTCGCTGTGGATGATGAGAGCGGCGTTGGTGTACTGGGTGAGATAGGTGAGGTTATACTTCTCGGCCCTTTCCGTACGAGACAGGCTCTGCATATCGTTAAGGATGTACCGTATCATCCCACCGATGAAAGCAATATCGGTGCCCGATCTTATTGGTGCGTAGATGTCTGCCTTGGACGAAGTGCGGGTGAAACGGGGGTCAACGCTAATGAGCTTGGCCGGGTTGTTGGCCCTCGTCATAGCCGCTGTCACCCATTTGAAGGAAATGGGATGATTCTCTGCTGCATTGGAGCCGATGATCAGGATACAATCGGAGTTCCTGAGGTCGATCCAGTGGTTGGTCATTGCTCCCCTGCCGAACGACTCTGCCAGAGCCGCAACTGTGGCAGAGTGTCATATGCGGGCGCAGTGTTCGAGATACACCAGGCCGAGGGCCCGGGCCATCTTTGCCAGCAGGTAGCACTCCTCGTTGTCCAGTTCGCCACCGCCGAACTCGGCAATGCCATCGGTGCGGTTCACAGTGTAGCTAGTACCACCGACGTCGATCTTGTCCAACCAAGTCTCGTCCCTGGTCTTCTTGATCCTGTCGGCGATCATGTCGAGAGCCGTGTCCCAGTCTTCAATGACCTCCCATTCAGTTGAGTACGGCGCCCGGTACAGCGGCTTCGTCAATCTGTTCGGGTTGTCCTTGCCGTTGACGGTGCGCATTTGTGCCAAGGCCTGGCCTTTTGAACACAGGGAACCTTGGTTGATCGGGTGGTCTGGGTCGCCTTCGATGTTGATTACCTTGTCGGCGTCGGCGGCTGCGATAGCGCCACACCCAACGCCACAGTAGCAGCAGATTGTCGGCACTTCTCCGATAGGCTTGCTGAGCTCCAGGTCTAGCGACTCAGCCGAGACCGGTTGTGCCTCCAGCATCTTGGCAGCCGCCAAGCCCCCTGCGGTAGCCACTCCGGAGAACTTCAGAAAGTCCCTTCGACTCAGCTCCATAGTCTCACTCCCTCTTTATCAGATTCGCCCGGGTGCTGTTGGTTTCCTGCTACTAAGCCGATTTCACGGGTCTCTACCGCAACCGTGTCCACCACATGGTGTAGAGCGCCCGCGAAAAGCAGCAGATACAAAAATAGCGGCCAACCCTTGACCAATGGGGTGGCTACTATTTTCCTTTGTCTTTGTGCGTCTTGTCAATCACGCTTGGCCAGTCTCTTGACAGGCCAGTGAGACCCAGACGCTTCAATGTCAAGCTAGATTGTTGCTGTTACCCCCTCGCCCAGATTCAGCTGGTGGTCGTGCTACTTGTCGCGGCAGCACTGTTTGTCGAGGTCGGTCTCGTTCTCCGGATCAGGATGGACCAGCAGATATGCCAGAGAACCGACGCAGGTGAGACAAACGATGGTTATACCCCAAAGCGCCCGGCTGCCAACAACTTTCGGCCTGGAGAAGAGCCTCTCCAACACCATCGGCACGACTGCCCAGTGGATGAGGCCCAACCCTACTGCCAGTACGATGATCCTTACAAGTGCTTCGTTCTCCATCATGTGCCTCCCTACCACCGCGTTGTCAGCTTCAATTATGGCCGGAGGGGCGTAAGGGAGGTATAAAGATTCGGGAATAATCTATAAGGATTTCGTAGAGATTCCTCAACAGGAAGAAGAACGAATACACCCCCAGCCTCCCTGTCTCGGCACGGCCGCAGCCGAGAGAGAGTCCCGGACCAGGCGGTTCGAGGGTCGAAATACAGCGAAAAGCCAGGGATTCTTTATAGAATCTTAATAACTGGCCTAACATGGATTTATGCGTCCCTTACGCTGCGGCTGCCACTATGGTAGCCGTAGCCTGTCATTCAAATGCCTGGGGGTATGATTGGTATCGGGCTTTTCGTGGTTGACAGGCCATGGTCCGCATCCAAATCAAGACCCGGCGCAGTATGAGGCGGCTGGCTGGCGAGATCCGGGCATCTCTGTCAATTGACTCACACAGGACACCTTACACAACTTGACCCGAGGGAGGCACAACAGATGTGGACAACCGAAAGCAAAGGCGCAGCCAGAGTTGAAGAAGCAATAAAGCAAATGCTCCCCCCGTGCCAGATCAAGTGCCCTATCAACGAGGACATCCAGCGGACGAATGTACTGATCTCACTGCTCCCCGAGGAAATAGAAGAGGCAAGACCGCAGATCATTGAAATCAGTGACTATCTGTACGAAGAGAACCCCTTCTTCAACATCTGTGGCTACATCTGTGGCTTGTGTGAACTCGAGTGCAACTACAAGACCAAGGGTGGCGCGATCCGGAGGAGGCTGCTAAAGAGATTTCTGTCTGACGTATACACAGACCACCTGAATCAGAAAGAGGAGTTCGGTGTCGTCAAGGACAAGGAAAACGTAGCGGTTATCGGGGGTGGCCCAGGCGGCCTCATGTGCGCCTACGCCCTGAGCAAGAAGGGATATAGAGTAACTGTGTTTGAGGCATCGAACCGCCTGGGCGGGGCTCTGTGGCTGATCCCCAGCTATCGGTTGCCCGCGGATGTCCTTTCAACAACGTTGAACAACCTGGTGAGGATTGCCGGTATCGACGTCAAGTTTGGGGCGAAACTGGGCGAAGGGAAGCTGACCATCGAGAAGCTCAGAAATGACGGCTATAGGGCGGTGTTCCTGGCCAAGGGGACTCCCTACCCGAGGGTTCTGACTTTCGACGGTGAGGTGGTGGAAGGACAGGATCTCTCCGGCGTGATGTATGGACATACCCTGCTCTACGAGGTCAGCCACGGGAACATGGGGCGGGACTACTTCGAGGGCAAGCGGCTGATAGTGATAGGTGGCGGCAATGTGGCTTTCGACGTTGCCAGGACAGCACGGCGACTGGGTGGCGAAGTCACCGTCGTGGCTTTGGAGGCCGAAGACAAGTCCTCCAGGGACGGTATCCCCGCAGACGAGGAAGAGATAGCGGGGGCCTGGGAAGAAGGCATAAGGATAGTCTATTCTCGTGGAGTGGAAAGGATCATTGGCGAGCATGGGAGGTTCAGGGGGATCTCATGCCCCAAGTGCACATCAGTCTTCGATGACGAAGGCTTCAATCCCAAGTTCGACTGCACCGACTGCGTCAGTCTCGAAGGAGACGCCCTGATCATTACGGTGGGTCAGGTACCCGACAAGGCATTCCTGCAGAGAGAAGAGTTGCTGGATGAGAAGGGGAGACTGATAGTAGATCCGTTCACGCTTCAGAGCCTGCGGAAAGGATTCGTGTTCGTTGGCGGCGATGTCAGGATCATTGGTTTCATGGTGGAAGCCATGAAGGAAGGCTTGGTGGCCGCCGAGTCAATAGAGAGATATCTCAGGGGATTGGACATGAGGGAAGGGCGGAAGAGGGACTACGAGGGATACGGTATTCCGGTGAGGAAGTCATACAAACCCGAGGTAGAGGTTGCCTGGATCCCTCCTGAGAAGAGAATGCATTTCCAGCTTTTCGAGAAGGGTCTGACCTTGAAGGAGGCCCGCGAAGAGGCGAAGAGGTGTCTCACCTGCGGTCCCTGTGTGTCCTGCAAGGCCTGTGTCTCCATTGGCTTTGAGAAGTCCCTCTACGCCGTGGAAGTTGACGTCGAGCGCTGCAGTGGTTGCGGCATGTGCGTCTATGCCTGCAATTATGACTCAGCCCGGCTGATAGTAGTGGAAGGCAATACTATCTCGACGACCGACATGTTCAAGTGTAAGTCCTGCGGCATGTGCGTGGTGGCCTGCCCGTCTCACGCTAGAAGACTGGTGGACGACAATACCGAGCAGCGGATCGAGAGGGCCCTGTCAGTCCTGTAGCGGACTTCTGAAAGGTAGAGGATTATGAAGCACTACGAACCAAAGCTGGTGTGTTTCTCCTGTAAGTTTGGCTGGGGCTATCTGGCGGACGAAGAGGATCTGCGTGACCGCGTCAAGAACTGGGTCCCCATAATCTGCAGTGGAAAGATAGACACGACCCACATTCTTGATGCCTTCAAGCGGGGCGCTGACGGCGTACTCATTCTCGGTTGTCCAGAAGGCGA
>JAFGCL010000153.1 GCA_016932645.1 Dehalococcoidia bacterium
CTCTTTGTCGTATTCCTCTACTCGGCGGCCATCCTCAAGAGCCGCACTTATCCGCGGGCGTACGCCTACTCGTATTTTGCCTACGCCATCATCCTGGCCCTCTACCTGGCATTGCTGTTCACCGGGCCGGAACTGGAGACAGACAGGGGGTTGACCATCCAGGCCGTGGGCCAGAAGATCGTGGTCTACACGGGCATAGTCTGTGTGGTCATTCAATCCTGGGGAGCCTACCAGGTGGAACGGCGGCGGTTGTCTCAGGGTGGGGAGAAGTAGTCCGCATCACGGGCTGCTCATCTCCGGTGCGAGCGTTCCCCGTGATCCTTGTGAGTCGGAGGTTTGATGGGCACTGACGAATCCTCAAAGAAGACATCCTGCCCCAACTGTGGATGCTCCGTATCAGATAGGGCCAAGTTCTGTGAGCAGTGTGGGGAGAGCCTAGGGGGTTGCACAGCCGAAGAATGGGGTGCAATGTTCCGCAACGTCATGAAGTCCATGCCAGAGCTGCTGAAAGGTCCCGATGACCCATATATCCCAGAGTCTGTCGCTCTTTCAGAGAAAGCCATCCTCACATATCTGAACTATGACAAAGCCAAGTCATGTATGCCAAGGGACCCAGGGCTATCGCTGCCTCACGCTGCATTATTGCGACTGCTGGAACAGAGTGTTGTTTTGAGTGATGCATTTGAGAAAGCCTCGGACTGTCGAACGTCTGTCGAAGAGAATGGCCACAGCCAACCGGACGAGGATCGATACCTTGCTGCCATTAGAGATGCCAAAGAGGCACACTCCGTCTGGAGGGCGAGACTCGTCGAGTGTAAGAAGGTAATGGACGATTTGGCTGAGAACAACAAGCAACTGTATGAGCGCCTGAACCTCGAGCTGTTGGCGGTTGTGCCTTTCGAGATGTACGTGGCGACAGTGGTGATAGAGCGCCTCCAACTTCCCGAAGGGATATCGTACATAGGTCGGGATTGGACAATGGAACTGGCCGACGTCCACAGTTGTCGCACTCTGTTTTCGCATGCGGCTCAACAAGCCTTTGTCACTTGCGTCAGGGCAGGCATTGAGCACCCCCGTGCAATACCGACCCTACTGTACCCGGATGACGAGGCCAAGCGGACGAGGATGACACAGAGTCCCAAGAGCGACCCCCAGCTCACAGGTCACCCGTGTGTGTCATACGCACAGGCATGTCACAACCTCAACCGGGAACCCAACATCATCTACTGGACAGTCACCGCATGCCCACTCAGTGGGATTCAAGAATTCGAGACGGAACCGTCCTCCCAGACAGTCTCAGATTCGGAGGTTTCAGCGGTTGCCAAGTATGCCCGCTCGGGACTTCTGTTAGCCGCAGCGGACAAAGTCGTCGCAAGAATGGCCATCGATGAAAGCATCCGAGCATACTTCTTCCGTGAGAGAGAGCATCGGCAATTCGCTGATGGTCTAATACACGACTACGAACGCAAGTTTGGCATCAAAGTGCAATGAGCACCAAAGCATAGATGGCAGTCATAACGCTATCACCAGCAGCCCCTATTCCTTCAGCCCCAGATCGTCACGCCCTGCGATGAACGTCGTTATCCGTAGAGGTGAGGTCAGGGAATGTATTAGGTCAATCGCGACAAGACCCTGCGTTCGAAGTTTGAGAAACGCGGGAAGACGCGCGCCCGACTCTAGCCCCCCACCCTCTTGACCCCCAGTGTCACCTCGCGCCCCTCGATCTTGGCCTTCTGGGAGAAGACGCCCTCGGCGGGTGGCTGGTTGAGAAGCTCCTTGGACAGGGTCTCCTGCTTGATGTAGGCGGACTGGCTCTCGATGGCCTTCTGCAGGGAGTGCTCCGCCTGGTAGTAGGTGACGATGTAGTCGGCGATCTCGAACCCGGCTTCCTTGCGCATGCTCTGGATGCGATGCGTCAGCTCGCGGGCAATGCCTTCCTCAATCAGATCAGCCGGAATCTCGGTGGGCACCGCCACCACGCAGCCACCGTCCTCGATGGTGCAATAGCATGACTGCCCTGTCAGGTCCGCATCCGGCTCCGCAAACTCCAGCGCCTTCACGTTGAGCTCCTCCAGCACCTGCGCGGCCAGACACCGCAGGCTCTCCTGCTCGCTCTTGGCCCTGGTCCTGACGATGACCCTGGCCACGGGCTGGCGCACCTTAATGCCCGCCTTGCTGCGGGCCGCCCGCCCGATGCTGCAGACCTTCATCACCAGCCGCGTGTCGGCCTCCAGTTTCTCATCTATTTTGGAGAGGTCGGCCACTGGGAAATCGCAGAGATGCACGCTTTCCGGGGCGTGCGGATCGACTGCCTTCACCAGGTTCTGGTACAGCTCTTCCGACAGGAACGGCGTCAAAGGGGCCATGAGCTTGGAGAGCGTGACCAGGCAGTCGTAGAGGGCGAAGTAGGCTGAAAGCTTGTCGGTGTCGTTCTCGCCCTTCCAGAAGCGCCGCCGGTTCCGCCTCACGTACCAGTTGGAGAGGTAATCGACGAACTCCTCGATCTTCCTCCCGGCCTCGGTGGGATCGTAGTTGGTGTAGGCCTTGTCCACCTCATTAATGAGCTGGTTCAGCTCCGAGATGATCCAGCGGTCCAGCTCGTCGGTGGTGGCCGGACGTTTGGCTTTGACGGGGTCGAACTGGTCGATGTTGGCGTAGATGACGAAGAAGGAGTAGGTGTTCCACACCGTGGACAGCACCTTGCGCATGGCCTCGTTGACCTGGTCGACGGACAGCCGTTTCGGGTTGCCCGCGGGGCTGGTGGTGAACATGTACCAGCGCAGTGCGTCCGCGCCCTGGTTGTTGATGATCCGCCAGGGGTCGATGACATTGCCCTTGGACTTGCTCATCTTCTCGCCCTTGGCATCGACGATGTGCCCCAGGCAGACGACATTCTTGAAGCACGGCTTCCCGAACAGCAGGATGGACAGGGCGTGGAGCGTGTAGAACCAGCCCCGGGTCTGATCGATGGCCTCGGCGATGTAGTCCCCCGGGAAGCGGGTTTCGAACTCGGCCTTGTCCTCGAACGGGTAGTGGAACTGGGCCAGAGGCATAGCGCCGGAATCGAACCAGGCGTCCAGCACCTCGGGCGCCCGCTTCATCTGGCCGCCGCACTTGGCGCAATCAAACGTGATTTCGTCCACAAACGGCCGGTGCGGGTCCACCGGCTCGACGATGCCGGCCACGCCTGGCTTGGACTTCAATTCCTGGATGCCGCCGATGCACTCCATGTGGCCGGGGTCGCGGCCGCAGCGCCAGATGGGCAACGGTGTGCCCCAATATCTCTCGCGCGAGAGGCCCCAGTCGATGTTGTGCTCCAGCCAGTCGCCGAAGCGCCCCTCTTTGATGTAGTCGGGGTACCAATTGATATCGCGGTTGCCGGAGACCATCTCGTCTTTGTAGGCCGTGGTCTTGATGTACCACGATGGCTTGGCGTAGTAGAGGAGCGGCGTCTGGCAGCGCCAGCAGAACGGATACGTGTGGACGATCTTCTCCTGGTGGTGCAGGATACCGCGCTGCTCCAGGTCCTCCAGGATCATGGGGTCGGCCTTCTTGACGAACTTGCCGTCCCAGGCCTTGCCGTTGGGGATCATCTTGCCGTCCAGGTCCACGCTCTGGACCATCGGCAGCCCGGCGACCTTGCCCAGGTCGAAGTCTTCTTCACCGAAGGCGGGGGCGATGTGCACTATGCCGGTGCCGTCGCTGACCGAGACGTAGTCGGCGGTCATGGCGCGGCTGTGCTGCGGCAGCTTGTCGCCCGCCGGGATGAAGTCCGGCTTCGGCTCGTAGAGGCGGTCGTAGTAAAGCCCAGCGATGTCCTTTCCGGTGAACTCCGCGAGGATCTCCCAGTTGCCGGATCCGAGCGCCCGGTCCAGAAGGGCCTGGGCCATGATCAGCCTTTCGGTCGTTCCCTGCGGCGACTTGGCCTGTGCCAGCACATAGGTCTCATTGGGCGACACTGCCAGCGCCACGTTGCCGGTCATGGTCCAGGGCGTGGTGGTCCAGGCCAGCAGGGCGGGGACTTCCTGTTCCCAACTACCAGACTGGACGCTCCAACCCAGTTCCTTCAGAGCCTTGGTCTCAACGTTCTGTACGTCCCGGCTCAAGCGGAACCGGACATATATCGAGGGGTCCTCGGCATCCTTGTAGCCCAGTGCCACCTCGTGGGAGCTGAGCGATGTGCCGCACCGGGGGCAGTGGGGGGTCACCCGGTAACCCTGGTAGACCAGGCCGCGGTCCCAGAGTTGCTTGATGATCCACCAGCAAGACTCGACATAGCCGGTGTGGTAAGTGATATACGGGTGCTCCATGTCCAGCCAGAAGCCGATGCGGTCGGTCAACTCCTCCCACTTCTTGAGGTATTTCTGAACGCTCTCGCGGCATTTGGCGTTGAACTTGGCAATGCCGTACTCTTCGATCTGGGCCTTGTTGGTGAACTTGAGTTCCTTCTCGATCTCCAGTTCCACGGGCAGGCCGTGGGTGTCCCACCCCGCCTTGCGGAAGACGCGGTATCCCTTCATGGTCTTGTAGCGGGGGATGACATCCTTGTATATGCGGGAGAGGACATGGTGGATGCCGGGGTTACCGTTGACCGTCGGGGGGCCGTCATACAGCACGAACTCGGGTCCGTCCCGGCGGACCTCGTTGGTCTTCTGGAGGATGCTCTCCTCCTTCCAGAACGCCAGAATCTGCTTCTCTACTTCAGGGAAGCTGACCTTGCTGCTGACTGGTTTGAACATGTTGTTTCCTTTTCAACCCCCTTTGTCCCCCAATCTTGGGGGATGGATTAGTAACGCAGAGGGGCGTTGCCCCTCTGCACGCCCTATACCCATTTGCGTAGCGGCGGGTTTGAAACCCGCATGGGGGGACACCCCGAAACCCGGCCCGCCTCAGGTGGGCTGCACCGCGACGTACCCGGACTCTCCTACTTCCCCGGGAAGTTGGGCTTCCTCCTCTCCTGGAAGGACTTCAGCCCTTCGTGTGCATCCTGCGTCTGGAAATGGGCCCGGGAGGCTGCTTTCTCGATCTCGATGCCGGTATACAGGTCGACTTGCATGCCACGGTTGATCGAGTACTTGATGTACTTGGAGGCCATCGGGCTGCGCTGCACCAGCTTGTCCACCACGCCTTCGACATACTCGCGGAGCTTCTCCCGCGGCACGGCCTTGTTGATGATGCCCCACCTCTCCGCTTCCTTGGCCGTCAGCCAGTCGCCGGTGAACATGAGTTCCCTGGCTACTCTCAGTGGAATCAGCCGTGGCAGGCGCTGAGACCCGCCGCCGCTTGGTATCAGGCCGATGGAAGCGTGCTGGTCGCCGATGTTGACATCATCAGCGGCGTACGCCAGGTCGCAGGCCTCGGCCAGTTCGAGCCCTCCGGCCAGGGCGTGGCCGTTGATCATGGCGATGTTTATCTTGCTCATGTGCTCCATAAGGAAGAAGGTGTCATGGAACAACTGGCCGTACTCGGCCACCGCTATTGGGTCATCCTGGTGAGCCAGAGTCCACTTCAGGTCCCCGCCGGCGCTGAAAGCCTTGCCGGCTCCAGTGATGACGATCACCCTGACTTCGGGGTCGTTGTCCAGCTCCGTCATGCAGTCCTGCAACTGCTTATGCGTGTCCGGGTCCAAAGCGTTCATGGCATCAGGCCGGTTGAGGGTCAGCCAGGCGGCGCCTTTCTTCTTCTCTACCAAGAGGTTGCTGTAATTCACCGGGGGTTCCTCCTTCTGCCCTTGTGTTCTGTGTTAGGCCGTGGTCGAACCGCTTATGTCACGGCCAAAGGCAAATTCTACGAGTTGCGTGCGGCCAGTGTCAATTTTGGCCATCGGCAACCGCCGTGTCCGATGGCACATCGCTGCCTGAGAGAGATTCCGCCCGGAATTGCCCGGCCTTGAGGGGTGGGCTATAATGTCTCGAATCGTCGGGGAGGACGGTAATCCTAGCGTGGTCCCGGTTAAGGGGGGACTGGAAAGGAAGCATACGTGGCAAAAGCGGCTGTGGAGACGCGAAAGGCATTCACACCGGGCAAGATCGCAGGTCTGACGCTGCGCAACCGGATTATCAGGGCTGGTTGCTTTGAGGGTATGTGCGAGAACGGCAGTTGTTCCGACTTGCTGATTGAGCATCATCGGGCGGTGGCCGCAGGCGGTACTGCCATGACCACCGTGTCTTACTGCTCGGTGTCCGAGGCGGCCCGCGCCTATGGGCACGAGATGTGGATGCGGAAGGAGATCCTGCCCGACCTGCGGCGGCTGACGGACGCAGTTCACAAGGAAGGCGGCGCCGCCTCGGTCCAGCTCGGGCATTGCGGGTACTTCGCCAGCAAGGCCGACACCGGCTTCCAACCGGTAGGGGCCTCGCGCAAATTCAACCTGTTCCGCATCAGTTTTCCCAAGCCGATGAGCGAAGCTGATATCAACCAGGTGATTCAGGATTTCGCCAATGCGGCGCTGCTGGCCAGGGAGGCCGGGTTCGATGCCGTGGAGATCCATTCCGGGCATGGCTACCTGCTTAGCCAGTTCCTTTCCCCATACACCAACAAGAGGACCGATATCTACGGCGGTTCGCTGGAGAACCGCATGCGGTTCCCCGCTGCCGTGGTGAAGGCTGTCAGAGAGGCCATGGGGCCGGAGTTCCCCATAATGGTCAAGATGAACATGACTGACGGCATCAAGGGTGGTATTGAGATCGACGACGCCGTGGTCATCGCCAAGCGCTTTGAGGCCATGGGCGCCAGTGCCCTGGTCCCGAGCTGCGGGTTCACCTCCAAGACCCCGTTCATGATGATGCGCGGGAATCTGCCTATCATCGAGTTCGCGGCTGCTGACAAGAGCTTCATGCGGAAGTTCGGGCTGCTATTCTTTGGCCGTTTCATGTGTCAGGAGTTCCATTACGATGACCTCTTCCTGATGCAGGATGCTCTGAAGATACTCAAAGCGGTGAAGATTCCGGTGGTCCTGGTCGGCGGCATCTGCTCCGTGAAAGATCTGGAGACGGCCATGAATGCCGGGTTCGAGTTCGTGGAGATAGGCCGGGCTATAATCAAGGACCCTGACGTCGTGAATAAGTGGCAGAAGGGCGAACTGATGGCCTCCGACTGCGACCACTGCAACCGGTGCGTCGCCGTCATGAACGGAGGCCCGGTGTACTGCGTCTGCAATACCAAGGGACCGCTGAAGAGGAGGATCGGTTCCAAGGGCATCGACGCGTCAACATATAGAGCCTAGGGGGCGTTTTCCCCGAAATGTCCTTTAGAGGCGGGTTTCAAACCCGCCTCTACGTTTTTGGTTCAAGGTTGTGCAGAGGAGTCGCGTTCTTTGCAGGTGCAGAAGGGTGCTGCCGGGAGTCTGGCCGAAGGTTCGCCTCAGGATGAGGGGTGTCCCTCAGTTCCCTTCTTTCCAGAACGCGACAGCCAGAACGCCGGGGCCGGCATGGACCCCCATGATGGGAGTGAACTCGCTGAGGTAGAGTTCGGCACACTTGAACCTGCGGGCCACCTCTGACTTCAGCTTCTCACCTTCCTCAAGTTCGTCCGCGTGGTGGACGAGGACATGAACCGTGGAATCACCCATACGTTCCGCCATGGTCTGGAGCATCAGTTCCACGGCCTTGGCCTTGCTCCTGGGCCGCGCAAAAGGAGTCGTTTCTCCTATTGATGTGGAGTGCTCCAGCACGGGTTTCATGTTCAGGACCGCGCCCGCCCAGGCCGCTGCCCGGGCGATGCGCCCGGTGCGGGCCAGGAAGTGCAGCGTGTCCACCATAGCCAGGAAATTGATCCTGGCCATAGTCCTATAGGCTGCTGCGCTTACCTCTTTGAGATCAGCGCCCTTATAAGCCGCCCGGGCAGCCTCCAGCACAGTGAACCCCAGCGCGCCGGACACAGCCCTGCTATCGATGACCTCGATGGCCGTGCGCGGCATGGCCTCCTCCGCTATCTTCTTCCCTAGCACGGCTGTCTCGTATGTCTTGCTCTGCAGGCTAGTGAGCGTGATACAGACTATGCCTTCGGCTTCCTTGCCGGCGGCAACAAAGGCCTTGGAGAAGTCGTCCGGAGTCGGCACCGAGGTGGTAGGCAGGTTCTCATCACGGCGCATGATCCTGTAGACCTCCTGCGCCGTAATGTCAACGTTGTCCCGATGGGCCTTGCCGTCGATGCAGATCAGCAGCGGCACCACATGAATGGAGTACTGCGCCACCAACTCTGCTGGCAGACAGCACGTGCTATCGGTCACAACGGCGACTCTTCTCATTTGTGTTTCTGACCTGACTTACCCAAAGACCCCCCCGTTGGACTGCATTGTATCAGAACTGCCCGTATCCGTTGTCAAGCCTTTACACGGAGCTTCGGAAAGGCTGCCCAATGCCAGGTGCCGTCACTTGGCGGGGACAGCCCTGCGGCCAAGAATTTCCTGTTTCATATACCATCTCTGCACCGCTTCTGCCACTTCAGCCGGTTCGTCACACAAGCGCAGCAGGCGCAGATCGTCCTCGTTGATGAAGCCCTTAGAAAGAACGGCTTTGCGCAGCCATTCCAGGAATCCCTGCCAGAAGCTGCTGTCGAAAAGGATGATAGGAAATGGCTTTATCTTGCTGGTCTGCATAAGCGTCAGCACTTCCGTCAGCTCATCCAGGGTTCCCAGGCCGCCGGGCATTATGACGAAGGCGGTGGCGTACTTGACGAGCATGACCTTGCGCACAAAGAAGTGATTGAAGGTGATCATCTTGTTGGCGTAGACGTTGCAGGCCTGTTCCGCGGGCAAGACTATATTTAGGCCTACGGAAAGGCCCCCGGCTTCGCGTGCGCCCTTGTTGGCAGCCTCCATCACACCAGGGCCGCCGCCGGTTATGATAGAGAAACCCAGCTCTCCCAGGCGCCGGGCGATCTCCTCTGTCTGGGCGAATACCCTGTCATCGGGCTTGAGTCGCGCCGAACCGTAGATGGTCACCGCGGGTTCCACGCCGGACATCTTGTCGAAACCCTCCACCAGCTCTCCCATGATCCGGAACATGCGCCAGGATTCTTCCTTGGCCATATCATTGATTTCGTATCCCTGCGGCATGCTGCTCTCCTTAGAACGTCATTCCCGACCGGTGTGATGGTCACACGCAGTCCGTACCGGAATCAGTCTCCTTGGCGGTCTATTATAGTCCATTCGCGTCTGCAGCGTGCTTTTCGCTCCCACGACTCTCATTACCACGGGTAATGGCCTTCACGCTTGGCACTCCAGGCGTCGATACCTTCCTGGCGGATGAGATCCAGGTGACGTTCCAGATTCGGATGGAATCTCCTCAACGGGCCGAGCAACTCGCAGGTTCGGTATTCTGGGCATTCCCAGCAGCCTGTCAACTCGCGTCCCAGAACGCAGTCCCTCACAGCGCATGTGATCTTTCCGCCGCCTGCCCGGCATGGCGCCTGGCATTCCAGTCCCCGGATCGCCTGGAGGACTCTCAGGAAGCTCTGGTAGTCGCTGAAAGCCGCATCGCCTCCCGCCTTGTGAGCTGCATACTCCTCAAAGTGAAGTTCCGCCAGCTTGTCCTCCAGTTCTCCAGCCAGAGCAAACAGCCGCTTGTTGGAAGGGATGCAGTCAAGGCAGTAGAGCCCGCAATAGCTGGTGTATGTTCGTTCTTTCTCCATTAAATTGGACTCCTATCTTCCATCAACGATGTTCTTCAAGGTGGAAATTCGTGGCTGCAGGCTATGAGAGTGCCTCACAGCCTGTATCAACCCCCTTGGTCCCCCATTCTTGGGGGATGGGAAAAAGGAGAATTGAGGGACACCCTCAAACTCCCGGCAGCGTTCCGCTGCACCATTTCTTCGTTAACAAGTAGGGGCGCATTGCGATGCGCCCAGCGAGCAGAATGCCAGTGAAGGAGGCTGACCTGTCCCCTCTCCAGAAGTCAACCAAGGCCAGACCAAGGGGTTTCATCGCGGCCCGATCCATCACGCTGCGCCTTTCTCTGCTTCCACTTCCAGGCGAACCATCGTGAAGTGAATGCTGCCGTTCCCGTCGGGCGGCCGTATCCTGGCGTGTGTCGACACGATCTCGCGGATGAACGCCTCTCTAAGTGATTCCGGTACCCTCTGCGTGTATGGCAACCAGGTGGTTCGGATCCACGCAGCAAAAGCCCCCGCTCCTTCGTGCACCATGTCCTTGGGCAGCAGTTCCACTCTGTTGACCTGGAAGCCAATAGGAGCCAGCCAGGAGCGGTACTCCTCTGGCCCATAGAAGGCATAGGGGAAGTCGAAACCTTCGAAGTATCCGGCCCATCGCGGCATCCTCAAGACCGCGGCTATCGCCTCCAACACGGTAGCCGCGTTTCCTTTACCTCCCATTTGGAGCAGCATCCTGCCGTTGGGCTTCAGGCATCTCTTGACGCCGGCGAGGACACTCTGGTGATCAACAACCCAGTGCAGGCAGGCATTGGAGAAGACAGCGTCAAACTCCTCGTCGAAGTCGATCTCCCTGGCATCCTTCAAGAAGAAGGTGATGTTGGGAAAGCGTTCTGGCGGGTAACGCGTCGCCGCCAGGTCGACCATGTCCCTGGAGCTGTCGATGCCCACGGCAGAGCCGCGGGGCACCCTCTGTGCGATTGCGGCCGTGACCTCGCCATCTCCACAACCGATGTCCAGGACCCTCTCACTTCCTTTCAGGTCAAGCTTGGAGAGCAGTTCCAGCGCCCATTTCTTTTGGTTGGAGGAACTGGTGCGGTATTCCTCGGCGTCCCAGCGGTACATATTCCCGTCGCCCTCCAGATATTCTGGCCCATTCGGGCGGCCTCGGCAAGGGTCAACGCGGAATTAAAGTGCTGTCAATTCGACGGTGGTGTGTTGGGATCGTAGCGGCCGTGACTACCGGTTGATATAATCGGGTCACTGGGCGCGGAGAACCCTTGTGAAGAAGATCATCGAAGTTGAACACCTGCGGAAGGTATACGGGGCCACAGTGGCGGTGGACGATGTCTCTTTCGAAGTGGTCGAAGGTGAGATATTCGGTCTCCTGGGCCCCAACGGAGCTGGCAAGACGACGACAGTCGAGTGCCTGCAGGGACTGCGACGTCCGGACGCGGGCAAGCTCCGTGTCCTGGGCCTGGATCCGCAATCCGACGGCAGGGAACTGCGCCGGAGAATCGGCTCGCAGCTCCAGGATTCGGCCCTCCCTGACCGGATGCGGGTCTGGGAAGCCCTCGATCTCTTCTCCTCGTTCATGCCCAACTCGCCCGACTGGCGAATAACCATGGATCAATGGGGGTTGACGGAGAAACGCAGGTCGTCTTTATCTAGACTGTCAGGCGGCCAGCGCCAGCGGCTGTTTGTAGCTCTGGCACTGGCGAACAACCCCAAGGTGATATTCCTGGATGAGATGACGTCAGGTCTGGATCCAGCCGCCCGGCACACTGCCTGGGACCTCATCCGGGCCATACGAGACCGGGGGACCACGGTGGTGATGGTTACCCATTTCATGGACGAAGCGGAACGCCTCTGCGACCGGTTGGGAATAGTCGACAGCGGCAGATTGACGGCTCTGGACACTCCACAGGGCCTCATAAGCACGTATGCCGGCCAGGTGCGGGTCGTGTTCAGCACTGAACATGCGGATCTGTCCTGGCTGCAGGGTGTTCCCCACGTGTCCCGGGTGAATCGGCACGGGCCGCGCGTCGAGGTCGAAGGCACCGGCCCGGTTCTGGCGCGCGTGGCAGCCGCGCTGGTCGAACGCGGCGTCGTGCCCACTGACCTCCGTCTGGAACAACCCTCGCTGGAAGACGTTTTCCTGTCTATCACGGGCCACACCATTCAGGACTAGAGCCGGCATATGCGGATTCTACTGAAGATGACCTGGATAGAGCTCAAGCTTTTTGTCCGCGAGCCGGTGACCATGGTCTTCACGTTTGCCCTGCCGCTCATATTCCTCTTTGTCCTGGGTGGGGTGTTCCAGAACATCCCCAGCGAGGAGTTCCGCGATGCCAAACCCATGGACTATTACACACCGGCCTACGTCGGTCTGGTTATAGCATCCATTGGCTTGGTGGGATTGCCGATCCACTTCGCCAAGTATCGGGAGCGCGGCGTGCTGCGCCGTTTCCGTGCCTCACCCATCCACCTGTGGTCTATCTTCGGCGCTCAGGTGCTGGTGAGCCTGATTATAGCTTCCGTGGGCGGCATACTGCTCGTAGTCGTTTCCATGATCGCCTTTGATGTCAGGTTCCCGGAGTCCCCGGCCCTGGTTGTGGCCGCCTTCGTGCCCAGCGTCGTTGCTTTTGCCGCCATAGGGATTCTCCTGGGAGCTCTGCTGCCGACCACGCGGGCAGCCCAGGGCTTGGGCCTGATCCTGTTCATAGTGATGCTGATGCTATCTGGTGCGGGGCCGCCTCCGGAACTCATGAGCGAAGCCATGGAGAAGACCGGGCAGACGATGCCCCTCTTCTACGTGATACGGCTGATCCAAGACCCCTGGCTGGGCTACGGCTGGGACTGGGATTCTTTTCTGATTCTTATCGGTGTGACGGTAGTGGCAGCGCTGGCGTCGCTCCGGCTCTTCCGCTGGGAATGATCCCTGCCAGTCTGTCATGGAGGAGGACTCATGCGCAAAGTCACACTGGGGCCACAGACACTTGTCTACCCGATGCCGGCGATGCTGGTAGGGGCAGACGTCGAAGGCAAACCGAACTTCATGGCGGTTGCCTGGGGTGGCATCGCCTGCGGCGATCCGCCGATGATCTCCGTGGCCATTCACCATGGCAGACATACGTTGAAGGGGATCAGGCAGAATCAGACGTTCTCTGTGAACATGCCTTCGGTCGACCTCGTCAAGGAGACCGACTACTGCGGAACAGTGTCCGGCTCAAAGGCGGACAAGGTGCGGGCCTGCCGCTTTGACGTCTTCTATGGGAAACTTGGCAGCGCACCTATGATCGGGCAGTGCCCGGTTAACCTGGAGTGCAAGGTGGTGCAGATCCTGAACCTGGGCAGCCACTCATTGGTCATCGGGCGGGTCGAGGAGACGCACATTTCTGATCACTGCCTGACAGGGGGCAGGCCCGACGTGGACAAGATCAGGCCACTGACCTATGTAACCAGCCCTGCGACGCGGTATCAGGGGTTGGGAGAGGTGGTGGGCAAAGCCTGGAGTGTGGGCAAGAGCCTTGCATGAAGGCGGTACGGCGTTGAACGCTACGTGAAAGACAGGTTGAGGGGGCGAAGTGAAGAACCCAGAAGACAAAGAATCAGCCGCTGAAATCGATCTGAAGCTGGAAGATCTCCCCAGAGAATCACTGGTGGCACTGGTCCGGCTCTACTCGAGGTTGATGATGGATATCGACGGTTTCTGGTTCCTGTCGATGAAGGACAGGGTCGGCAATGAGGAAGCCATAGCCTGCGACAATTGGGTGTGGGAGAGAGTGGTGAAGAAGA
>JAFGCL010000154.1 GCA_016932645.1 Dehalococcoidia bacterium
AGGCGCAGTGAAGCTGGCGCGGCGGTATGGCAAGCTGCATCTCGATGGAGCCTTCGAGGTGATCACGACGTTCGACTCGTTCCACGGGCGAACGCTGGCCATGACGGCTGCGACAGCACAGAACAAGTTCCAGCAGCCATACACTCCGGTGCCGTCGGGCTTCATCAATGTGGAGGCCAACAGCGTAGAGGCCATCAAGAAGGCCACCACCAAGCAGACGTGCGCGGTGATGCTGGAGGCGATACAGGCTGAGGGCGGCGTCAATGTCCCATCGGAGGATTACCTGAGGAAAGTGAGGGACTGGTGCGACCGGAAGGGGATACTGCTCATCCTGGACGAGGTACAGACCGGCATGGGGCGGCTGGGTTCTCTGTTTGGCTACCAACTGTACGAGATTGAACCTGACATAATCACCCTGGCGAAAGGGATGGGTGGTGGTGTGCCCATAGGGGCATTCCTATGCAAGAAGAAAGCTGATGTCTTCAAGGCGGGCGAGCATGGGAGCACCTTTGGTGGGAATCCGCTGGTGTGTTCAGTGTCCTATGCTGTCACCAAGTACATCGTTGAGAACGATGTGCCCGGCAACGCCCGGCGGGTGGGCGAGTATCTTGGCTCCCGTCTGGCGGACCTCAAGGCCAAGTATGGTTTCATTGCTGAAGTCCGGGGCCGGGGGTTACTTTGGGCCGTGGAGTTCAAGAAGGACCTGGGGGAGGCCGTGATGCTGGCCTGCATCGAGAAGGGGCTTCTGGTCAACAAGCTGAAACCGAACGCCATTCGGCTGATACCGCCTCTGATCATCACCGAGAAGGATGTGGATGAGGCTGTGGGCATATTGGGGGAGGTGCTGGCCCAGCAGGCCAGGTAGTGCATGTCTCCACAGAATGTGCGGACGAGTCTGGTGCATTTGTGTGTGTCACCCTCTGCCGCGTCGTCGTCCCATCGGGGGAGAGGATTAGGGGCTGCAACATGGGCTTGATGAATCAAGCCCCTACGCACCTTCGTTTCGCGCACACTCGACCACGGGGCGTGCAGAGGGGCGAAGCCCCTCTGCGTTTCCTTGTCTTCCCCCGAGAATGGGGACCAAGGGGGTTGAAAGTGAGCCTTGAAGAAATCTCGCGGCCACGACGGAGCGTGGCCCTCCGAGTAATGACATATGGTAATGGGAATCACGAAGCGGTGAGGTGAAGGAAATGGCAGAGAAGGTTGTATTGGCTTACAGCGGCGGGCTGGATACCTCCGCCGCTATCAGATGGATCAAGGAAGAGCATGGCATGGACGTCATCGCCGTCACTGCCGACGTGGGCGCGGAGAAAGACCTGGAGGCCGTCCGCAAGAAGGCGCTGAAGGTTGGTGCGGTCAAGGCGCTGGTGATGGACATGAGGGAGACCTTCGTCAACCAGTTCGTGTTCCCAGCCCTGCAGGCCGATGCCATCTACCAGGGCGTCTATCCCCTGGCCACCGCCCTGTCACGGCCCTTGATAGCCAGGCTGCTAGTGGATGTAGCCCACAAGGAGGGAGCCTCGGCGGTGTCTCACGGCTGCACCGGCAAGGGCAACGACCAGGTGAGGTTCGATGTGACCACGGCGGCGTTGGGCCCGGACCTTAAAGTGATTGCACCGGCGCGCGACTGGGGTATGACGCGGGAGCAGACTATCGCCTATGCCAAGAAGCATCGCATCCCGGTGCCGGTCACGGTGGCCAGCCCGTATTCGATCGACGTCAACCTCTGGGGCCGTAGCGTCGAGTGCGGCGTCCTGGAAGACCCGTGGGCGGAACCTCCGGAGGAGGTCTATGCTTGGACGGTCTCGCCTCAGAAGGCGCCGAAGGAGCCGCTGTACGTAGAGATCGGCTTTGAGAGGGGTATTCCCATTGCGCTGAACAAGAAGAAGCTGGGCGGCGTTGCCCTGATTCAGGAGTTGCACAAGCTCGCTGGAAAGCACGGAGTGGGCCGGATCGATCACATCGAGGACCGGCTGGTGGGCATCAAGTCCCGCGAGATCTACGAGGCGCCGGCGGGCACCGTTCTGTTCGCGGCGCACAAGGCGCTGGAGGCTATGACCCTGTCCAAGGAGCAACTGCGCTTCAAGCAGACCGTGGCGGCGGAATATGCCAGCCTAATCTACAACGGGCTGTGGTTCAGCTCTTTCCACCAAGACCTCATGGCATACGTGCAGAGCACTCAGCGGCACGTCACCGGCACGGTGAGGGTCAAGCTGTTCAAGGGCACCTGCACCGTGGTGGGCCGGAAGTCGTCGTACTCGCTGTACCAGCACAAGCTGGCCACGTATGATGTGGGAGACCAGTTCGACCAGAGCGCGGCGCCGGGCTTCATCCAGATCTGGGGCCTGCCGGTGCGCGTACAGTCGCAGGTGCAGCCGGACACGAAGGACATCTAGCGCACTGGCCACCCTCACCCCAGTGTGTAGGGGCTAGGCCCCTGTGCCTGCCATCAGCTCTTGGCCCAGTGCGTGACAATCTGGTGTCCGCCTGATACAATCTCCTAGCGGCATCTTTCGCATGGTCGCGTAGCGAATACGCTCTTGACGAAGGAGGTGGTAATGTTCTGTTTGAAGTGTGGTAAGACAAACTTGGACAACGCCATGTACTGCGCTGGTTGCGGCGCAGATCTGACGGGCAAGCGGCCGGCAAACAAGACCTGGTTGAGCACCACTGCGGGGGTCCTCGACATCGTGGCTGGGAGCCTCGTTCCTGTTGGCTTCGTCTTCCCGGTCGCGGCGATGCTCCTTGTCGTGCATGAGGGTGGCGAAGTCGAATGGGGTTCTGGTTGGTTCGTTCTTCCGGCAGTAATGGTGATCAGCGGCATCGTCGCCATAGTTGCGGGGATTCTTCTTCTACGGAGGAAGCGCCGCCCTACGGCATTCGCTGGGGCCATAGGTGCAACATTGACGCTCAATCCTGTGGGGCTGGCCGCCCTGGTGTTTACGGTCATTGCCAGAAGAGAGTTCGAATAGGGTACGCTTCATCAAGCTGCATGCTAGAAGTCGCGGAGACGCGTCTGATGTCATCTCCCACGCAATCTACATCCTAGGAGGTAGCCTTGTTCTGTTCGAAATGCGGCAAGGAAACGACTGAAAACTCGGCATTCTGTGCTGGTTGCGGCGCCAGCCTTACAGGCGGACAGCCGCCAAAGAAGAAGACGCAACTGAGCCTTGCTGCGGGGATCATCGATATTGCAGCCGGGGGCTTCTCTCTTCTTACACTCCTCGGCATGGTGGTATTCCTGTTCATCATATCCGGGGTTGAAGAGGACATGCCGTTCTTCATATTTCTCTTTCCACTGGCAATGCTGATCCCGGGCGTCATAGCCGTAGTCGGCGGAGTCTTCGCTCTGCGCCGGAGGAACTGGATAGTGGCTCTCATCGGGTCCATTGCCCTGATACTGACATCGTCTATCCCGGGCGTGGCTGCCCTGGTGCTCACGGTTATGGCAAGGGACGAGTTCGAGTAGATGGGGGGCGTGCTAAACCGGATAGGAAATCCGCTGGACTACCGACGGAGACCAAGAAGTCCAGACTCATTCCTACTGGATAGCTTCTGAACAGGCAACAGCACATGCAAGGGCAACAGACTGTAGGGAACTCAGAACTGCTGGCACTGGCTGAACACCTGCGCTCAATGTGCTTCGATGTGAGGACTGGAGTCAAGATCGACGACCAGCCGATCGTCATCATGGGACGGAGAGCCAGGTTTCAGATTGAGAGGTTATGCCTTGCAGAGGAGTTCTTCATGGTCTCGCACTTCGACCGTCTGGATTTTGCCGGTCTCAAAGACTACTCCCGACAGTGCTTCCAATATGCATTGCGAAATCGGCGGATCCCTCTCCCTTGGGGATGGCCAGCGATGCACTTCGCGACCTGCTACGCAGTCGCAATGGTGCCTGCAGCTGATGGTGGTCTTACGTCAGGTCTGACACGGATTGAACCGATACTGCGCTGGTGGTACGGTCATGAATTCCCAATTGTGTGGGATCTTGCCCAAGGGCGCCTCTACTATCCCCGGGTGATGGCGGATGTATTCGGTATAGCGGCCCAAATGCAGGAAAG
Organism: Dehalococcoidia bacterium; assembly: GCA_016932645.1. Lineage (GTDB taxonomy): Bacteria > Chloroflexota > Dehalococcoidia > UBA2247 > RBG-13-53-26 > JAFGCL01. The sequence continues at coordinate 4,065 of JAFGCL010000154.1, forward strand.
AGCCGCCCTCGAGGTTCTGACGCCGGTGGCACGAACGCAAAGCGATCCGGGCCGGGCAGATGCGAGAACCCCGCCGTCTGTCGGGTCTCCTACTCCATGAGGTCTTCCCCCCTTGCGAGATTGAGTGGTTGTGGTAATATTGGCGACTAACAGGACTGGACATGAGCAATATACGCGGACGCTTCCAGAAGGATGCTGACAAGCTGGTGCAGCAGTACACGGCCTCCATACCCTTCGACCGGCGCCTCTACCAGCATGACATCGCCGGCAGCATGGCTCACGCCAAGATGCTGGCCAAGCAGAACATCATTACGGACAAGGACGCCGAGCTCATCGGCATGGGCCTGGTGTCAATCCGCGAGGAGATCGAGACGGGTAAGTTCCAGTTCAAGGAGGAACTGGAAGATATCCACATGAACATCGAAGCCCGCCTGACCGAGAAGATCGGCGATATCGCCGGCAAGCTACACACGGCCCGCTCCCGGAACGACCAGGTGGCCGTGGACATGCGCCTTTACTGTAAGGAGGCCATCGCCGAGACCATCAAGGGACTGAGAGGGCTGCAATCGGCGCTCCTGGATGTGGCTGAAACCAACATGAGCGTGGTCGCGCCGGGGTACACGCACCTGCAACGTGCGCAGCCGGTCCTGCTGGCCCATCACCTGCTGGCCTATTTCGAGATGCTGGAGCGGGATGTCCAGCGGTTCCAGGACTGCCTGAAGCGCACGGATGTCATGCCGCTGGGCAGCGGGGCGCTGGCGGGGGTTCCCTACCCCATCGACCGGGCCTTCGTGGCCAAGCAGCTCGGCTTCAGCCAGGTCAGCCAGAACAGCCTGGATGCCGTTTCGGACCGCGATTTCGTGATCGAATACGAGGCGGCTGCCAGCCTGGTCATGATGCACCTCTCCCGCCTGGGCGAGGAACTGGTGCTGTGGTCTTCAGCGGAGTTCGGCTTCATCGAGATCGATGACGCCTATGCTACCGGGTCCAGCATCATGCCGCAGAAGAAGAACCCCGACGTCGCGGAACTAGGCCGCGGCAAGTCGGGCCGGGTCTACGGGCACCTCATGGGCATGCTGGCCACCATGAAGGGTCTGCCTTTGTCATACAACAGGGACCTCCAGGAGGACAAGGAGGGCCTGTTCGATACGGTGGACACTCTGCTGTCCACGCTGGCTGTCTTCGCTGGCATGGTCAAGACGCTGAAGGTGAAGGCCGATCGCACCAGCCAGGCGGCTGGCCAGGGCTACATCCTGGCGACCGACGTGGCCGACTACCTGGTGAAGAAGGGGCTGCCCTTCAGACGGGCGCATGAAGTTGTAGCCAAATTGGTGAGCTATGCTGCAGAGAAGGGCAAAGAGCTGCAGCAACTGGATCTGGGTGAGTACCAGCAGTTATCGCCGTTGTTCGATGCCAGTGTGCTTGATATCAGTGTGGCGTCGTCCATCAAGGCGCGGAACGCTGTGGGGGGCACGGCACCTGAGCAGGTGGGTACACAGCTCGCCCGGGCCAGAGGTCTCGTGAAGAGCGGAGGCGGGGGCTACTGAGTATGCTTCTGATGTGTGCGCAGGCACCTGGTGCAGACGTTGAGCCTCTTCTTGCTTCCATTCACAACCCACGTGGTACGGTGAACATTAGGTGCCCAGACACGGTGGGTGCGGCGTTTCGAATGGCTCACGTTGTGACCACTCTGAATCGTCTTCTTGCAGATTTCGCACATTGCCACGGTTTCTTACTACCTCAATGCTTTGATAAACACAATCTTTGCGGTAAGATTACCAATAGATAATACAGGGAGAACGGAGAATATGCAAGAACCGCGAGGGGAGAAGGGGTCGGGGACGGCAGAGTATAGCGGTCAAGACCTCAGAGACATGTTTTCCGCCGCCACGTCGTGGCTGGAGAAGAGCGTTCCGGATATAAATGCGCTGAACGTATTCCCGGTGCCGGACGGAGACTGCGGTACGAATATGCTGCTTACGATGAGGTCCACGCTGGAGGAAGCCTACCGCGCTCCGGACAACGATGCCGG
>JAFGCL010000155.1 GCA_016932645.1 Dehalococcoidia bacterium
GAGCGCCTGTACAACGCCATTTGCCACGTGCTGGTCGAAGGGATTGCCCGCTGCGGCGCCAGCGTCAGCACGTATCAGCAGCCCGACGGCGAGCCTGGCTTCGCTCACCTCTTCTTTCAAGTGGCCCACCGCCGCGGCGAGCGGTGCTACCGCTGCGACACGCCTATCAAGAGAATCGCTCTGCGGGGACGCGGCACCTACTTCTGCCCCAAGTGTCAGAAGGCCTGAACGTCCGGCGGCTACTCTGCCAGCTCTACAATAGTCACGCCGTCGCCACCCTCCCAGGGCATGCCGGTCCGGAACGATTTCACCGACTCTTGCTTTGGCAACCAGGCGCGCACGCTGGCTCTCAGGGCACCAGTGCCTTTCCCGTGATTGACCCGGACTGCGGTTATGCCGGCGCAGTAAGCTTCGTAGAGGAACTGCTCCAGCTTGGGGATAGCCTCATCGACAGTAAGGCGGTGCAGGTCCACTTCAGGATACGGTGGCGACGCAGGACTCACGATGTCTCCGATCTGCCCACTTCATGATGTTCGATAGCGTACTTATTCTACGAGTCGACCAACGAGCCGTCAAAATCTGCAGCCTGTTGAGGCGACTCAGTCCGAGTAATATAATCTAGTGAACCTCTAAGAGGGTGTCCATCTGAGGCGGACTGAGGGTTTGGGGGTGTCCCTCAGTGTATCTGTTCCCCCATGATTGGGGAACCAAGGGAGTTGATGAGAGTCACCCACAGCGTCAGAGAGTACTGCGACTGGATTCCCGCTCCCCGCTTTCGCGGGGACAAGCTCCGCGGGAGTAATCCGCCTGAGGCGGAGCAAAGGCTGTGCAATATCCACGCGGCACGGGCAAGCTCCGCTTCGCCCGTGCCACCCATCGGGGCGTGCAGAGGGGCTTTGCCCCCCTGCGTTTCCCCTCTAACCCCCAAGAGTGGGGGCCAGGGGGTTGATGAGATTCCATCAGGAATATCCCAGACTGAGGACAACTATGGACAAGAATAAACGAACCGCATCTAAGGCTCCTCTGGCGAAAAGGAGCGGCCAGTATCGCCGGCTGGTGATCAAGCTGGGCACTAACCTGCTTACCGGCGGCACCGGAAGTCTCGACATTCCCACGATGACGGGGCTGGTAGACCAGGTAGCCGAACTGCACCGCCAGGGACTGGAGATCGTGCTGGTGTCTTCCGGATCCATAGCCGCGGGCCGCGACAAGCTCGGCATCAACAGCGACCGGAAAGACATCCCCTTCCGGCAGGTCATGGCAGCAGTGGGCCAGGGGCGCTTAATGCACAACTATGAGCAGCTCTTCGACAGGCATGGCATCGTGGTAGCTCAGGCACTGCTCACCAAGCGGGAGCTCTCCCACCGTGGCGGCTATCTTAACGCCCGCAACACGATCCTCTCGCTGTTGTCACTGCATGTGGTGCCCATCATCAACGAGAACGACGTGCTGGCCACCGACGAAATCAGGGAGGAGAAGTTCGGTGATAACGACAACCTGTCGGCTATGGTGGCAAACCTCGTGGACGCGGACTTGCTCATACTGCTCAGTGACGTTCACGGACTGTACACGTCCGATCCCCGCAAAGACCCCAAGGCCAGGCTGATACCGGTCGTGAAGCGGATCGACGCCGAGATCGAGGGCATGGCGGGAGGCGCGGGTACCAGCCACGGCACGGGTGGCATGGCTACCAAGATCGAGGCGGCCAAGCTGGCCACCCGGTCGGCCATCGCCGTGGTCATCACTGAAGGAAGTATCCCTAACGTCATCACCAGGCTGGCGGAGGGCGAGCCCGTCGGCACCTTGTTTCTTCCCACTGGAACCAAGCTCGAAAGCCGCCAGCGCTGGATGATCAGCCGGCTGGCTTCGCGCGGCAAGATAGTCATCGACGACGGGGCAGCTGCGGCACTCAAGAAGAGGAAGGGGAGTCTGCTGCCCGCTGGAATCAAGGACACAGAGAGGGAGTTCCGCCGCGGCGACATGGTCGACATTGTCGACCAGCAGGGCTGCCGTATTGCCTGCGGTATGTCCAACTACAGCGCCGAGGAGATTCAGACCATCAAGGGCGCGCAATCGAAAGAAATTATGTCGCTCCTGGGCTACGAGTACGGCGCCGAGGTGGTCCACCGGAACAACCTCGTGGTGCTGTAGACCGCACCCCAGATACATCTTCGATTTACGGGATGCTTCACGGGCAAGCTCTGCTTTGCCCGTGCCACCCATCGAGGTATGCAAGGGCTACGCCCCTCTGCGTTTCTCTTCTTCCTCCAAGATTAGGGGCCATGTGTTGATAGAGGTTCATGAGGCGGGCTCTCGTCCTTTCACCCTAAGACGTCGCTGCGCCATCTGCGGTCCTCTCAAAGAGAGGCGGTCTGTGCTATACTGTCGCTCGAATACACGGAGGGATCAATGGCCATGAAGATCGAGTGTCTGGTCTGCCTCAAGGAGACCACCATCCCCAGAAACTTGAACACCGAGAAGTACGACGGGCAGATCACCTGCCGGGAATGCGGGGCACTCCTCCAAGTGAAACTGGTCAAGTCAAAGGTGGAGCAGTGCAAGGTCGTGATGGACGGCAAAGCCAGGCTGTCTCCACCGAATGCGATTGAGAGTGCAAAACAGGCGCAACGGGAAGGGCGCTTCTATCTGGAAGAGAAGTCCTAGCAGCCGTTGGCTAATGATGTGCAGAACGTGACCATTTCCTGGGCATCGCCCTCTGGCCTGTGACCGCTTGGCAGTCACCCATTTTCAGCGTCAGATTCCACGCTCGTCTGCAACACAGCCACGCTCGCAAGAATTCCTTGACACCCCGAGCTTGAAAGCGTTTAATATACGGGTTACCGTAGTCTACCCCC
>JAFGCL010000156.1 GCA_016932645.1 Dehalococcoidia bacterium
AGTGCCTGTCTGCACGCTGATCTTAGAAATCCCCTTAACGCCGGAACCCAAGACCTTACGGTAACCGGCCATGAAGACCCGGAGGTCCTCCACAGTGCTGTTGCGGCCCCCCACCTCCCCGATCTCCCCACCGACGGAGACGCTGACGCCCCTGGGCTCCACCTGGCGAATGAGCTTCGTCATGTCCGCCGTAATCCGGTAGTTCTTCTCCTGCTGTTTGTCCAGTGTCTGCTGCTTCAGATCCACCACAGTCGAAGCGTCGATGTCAATATTAAGGAACCCGGCTTCCACCGACTCCCGGATCAGGGCCTCGATAGCCTTGAGTTCCTTGCCAGGCTCCGTGCCATACTTGCCGGCGTTGACCTGGAAGTGGTCGCCCTGGACAAACACCGGTCCCTTGAATCCCTCCTTGATGGCCGCCGCCAGTACGCACGCCGTGTACTCGGCGGGGCTTTGCTTCGTATAGCCGATCTCGGAGCGGGCGATCTCAAAGATGAACGCGCCCACCCTGTCCTTCAGGGCCGCGCGGAACACTGCCCGGGCTACCTGGTAGGTCAAGCCACGCAGGTTCATGGCGGGAACCGTCTTGTTCTGATATAGGCCCTGGCCGGCGGCCTCGTAGAGGCCCTGGATGCTGGCCGGGTATATTCCAAGAGACGAGGCCAGCGCACTGATCTCGCGGTGGTAGTGCTGCCTAGGTTCCTCTTCAGGTGCAAAGACAGCAGCCTCTATTGCAGCATCGATCTGGTCAACAGTAATAGACATGTCTCTCCAAATCCCACCAGGCTACCTGCTCAGGATGGTCCTGCGACCATTATACCGTTCGGTATCGTATTGCGTCTTGACGTCCACCAGGCTGAGCTTGCCCAGTACGTCGTTGATCGGCACGCTGGTGAGGTGGCCATTCCGGTAGCTTACCATCTTGCCGAAGTCCCCCTTGACTATGAGATCCACCGCCGCAATGCCGAAGTATCGCCCCATCCGGCGGTCATAGGCGCACGGCGCGCCACCGCGCTGCAGGTGGCTCAGCACCACGCTGCGCGTCTCCAGCTTCGTACCCTCCTGGATTGCCTTGGCCAGAGTCTCCCCAATGCCACCCAGGGTCTTGTGCCCGAAGCTGTCGATGAGTCCGTCCTTGACGGTCTCGGAGCCCCCTGCCGGCTTGGCCCCTTCGGCCACCACGATGATATCGTACCTGGCTCCCTGCCTTCTGCCTTCAAGGACCAGCTCATTCACCTTGTCGATGGAGAAGTCGTACTCGGGGATGAGGATGATATAGGCTCCAGCAGATTCCCCGCCTTCCAGGGCCAGCCATCCCGCCGTCCTCCCCATGGTCTCCACCACAAATACCCTCTTGTGCGAGCCAGCTGTGGTGCGCAGGCGGTCGATTTCTTCCACGATGACGTTCAGGGCCGTCTCGAAACCCAGCGTGTAGTCAGTCCCCCAAAGGTCCTTGTCAATGGTCTTGGGGATGCCGACGACCTTCACACCCTCTTTCGCCAGTTTGCAGGCCACGGACAACGTGTCGTCGCCGCCGATGGCCACCAGCGCGTCCAGCCGGAGCTTCTCGATATTCTGAAGGACCTTCTTCGACTGGTCGTTCTTTGGGTTGTAGGGGTTGGTCCGGGAGGTGCCCAGCATGGTGCCGCCAGTTCGGTCCCAGGTGCGCACGGTATCCTGGCTCAAAGGCACCAGCCATTCCTGGGAATCGCCGCGCGACGGGTCGGCCTGCACCAGGCCCTTCCAGCCGTCGCGGATGCCGATGACCTCATACTGGACGCCGCGCTCGCCTTGAAGGCGATCATCCGTGGCTGTCTTCACCACCCACTTCATGGCGGGATTGAGGCCGGCGCAGTCGCCGCCCCCAGTTAGAATCCCGATCCGGCTCTTTTTCATCGTATTGACTTGATTCTATGGGAGCCAGCACCGAGTGTCAACGGGGTGGCTGCTCTGGTAGTTGCAGTGGGTTGGCGATATAATCTCGGGGAAAGACTGCCCCGATAGATCAGGATGAAGAAATCATGCAGCAGTCAGCGACGGGAAGTAACTAGGAGACCTCTGTGAGAGTACGGCTTCGAACCTTCTCTTTTCGTTTCGCGGAACAGGTTCTGAACAGCAAGCTCGCTATCAAGCAGGAAATCGAGACCGTGCTCACAGATCCACGAATCGAGCCGTCCCAGTTGTCCAGGCCTAGGTTCAACGAGGTTCTTGATGACTACTTCCCGGCGAAGGGCTGGGAAAGACAACCTGCGGTATTTGACGAGCCAGGTGATCCTTCCGCCAAGATGGACTTCCTCAAGGAACGCGTGGGCATTGAAGTCGAATTCGGACACGCGTCATTCATTGGCATAGATCTGCTGAAGTTTCAAGTGTCTTCATATTCGGGATTGAACAAGATTGATGTTGGCGTGTATGTTGTGACAACCAAGGAGTTCCAGAGGGTCATGAAGAGCCAGTTTGGTCAGAACTGGGAAGGCAGCCTTACCTACGAAAAGGTCACCAGATACTTGCCACACTTCAAGAGCGCTATCCAAGTGCCGATATACGTCATAGGCATCGATCTGTAGGTCGGCTTGGTGGGTTTCGGCAAGCTCAACCCACCCTAAATCTAACTCGCCCTGCACCTTCGTGCCATCCCTGCCTCCTTGGCGACTAAAGTCGCATACACCTCTGACCCCCTTTCGTAGAATTACTTGAGCGTTTAAGAGGGATGTGAAAATGGTCACGAAGACGGCAACACCACTGAGGGAAGAGAAAGAACAGACCCCGGTGCGGACGGCACGGTGTCAGCACCACTGGATGATCGATCCGCCGGAATCCCGAACGAGTGATGGGGAGTGCCTGCTCTGCCGGGCAAGAAAGACATTCCCAAACTACCTGTCGGACTGCCTGATTGAGAACGACAGGGAGAAGTTCGAGGAGTGGCTGGCGAAGCAGGGACGGAAGAAGTCGAAGCCGAAAGGAAACTGGGACATTCTCTCGGAGATTGAAGAAGGTGTGTAGTGACGAGGCAAGCCAGGGAAGGAGTACCGAGACGTCGCCGGGGTGCCAGATGGTACCCCAAGAAGTCCGACGACTACATTATCGAACGTTGGGCGGCGGCTTGCAGCCGGCTGAACAAGGACTGCCGGGACTGCCCGATACATGACGAATGCCAGGACCTGGCGGACCGCTTGATCGGCTGCATAACCGTGAGGGCGCCGGAGGGCCACAGGCAAAGACGGGAGATGAGTCTGACGAGAAATTGAATCCGGGATTGCAGACCGATAGGGCCTTCGGCCAGAAGTGCCGCGAAGCCGCATGGAAAAGGAAAGGTCGCCAAGTAGCTTCACGAGACATCTGGCCGAAGCTATTGACTGGAGGGACCGGTTGCGGTATTGATGAAGCCATGAGAAGCATGCGGAACTGAGGAGAGAGCATGGATTACAAGGACTACTACAAGATAATGGGCGTGGACAAGAAGGCGACCGCCAAGGATATCAAGGCCGCCTACCGCAAGCTGGCCCGCCAGCACCATCCCGACGTGAACCCGGGTAACAAGCAGGCGGAGGCTAAGTTCAAAGAGATCAACGAGGCCTACGAGGTCCTGGGGGACGAGGAGAAGCGCAAGAAGTACGACGAGCTTGGCGCGCACTGGAAGGAGTACGAGCAGTGGCAGAAGTCCGGCGGTGCAGCCAGCGGACAGCCTTTTGACTGGAGCCGGTACGGCTTCGCCGGTGGCGGCGGGCGGAGTGGCGGGGTTCACTACCAGACAATGACCGAGGAAGACCTGCAGAACCTGTTTGGCGGTGGAGGTGGAGAGAGTCCGTTCTCCAGCTTCTTCTACACGTTCTTCGGCGGCGATGAGCCCGGCATGGGACCGGGCGGCGTCCGCTACCGGACAGCCGGCAGATCGCGCCGGGGGCAGGATTTCGAGCAGCCAATAGAGATCAGCCTGGAAGAGGCATACAGCGGGACGACCCGCATGTTCCAGATGGAA
>JAFGCL010000021.1 GCA_016932645.1 Dehalococcoidia bacterium
GCAACCTGAGCGAAACGCTTCACCGCCTTTGTGAAATTGGCGACCGCTCTCGTTTCATCTACTCCGGCCTCTGCCATCTGCCTCAGCCTGCGTCGAACGTGAACAAGCCATCCCCTGTTCCCAGATACTGTCGCGGTTCATCTCTGCTGCCCTCTACAACCAGCAAGGAGTACCGCACAGGCCGCAGAACCTGTCTTCTTCGCTGCGGGATCAGTGCCCGGTCTGGCGCCACGACGGGCGCATGCGGGATGGCCCCGGAGTCTGCCACAACAATCATACCACGCGCGTGGAAGAGTCCCGCGACCAATGGCCCTGTTGACAACCATGAACATCAGTTGGTAGACTAAAACAGTTAGTGTTACACTAATCTATATTCGTGATCTGTCTCTCAGCGCACTAGGACCGTATCGTTTTGTGGAGGTCTCCATTGCCCAAAGAGAGCGTGGACAACGATCTTATCGAGAGCACCCTGGAGTTGTCAGAGAGGGCCTTCAGGGAGCTCTTCCCCATACTGCCCAAGGAATGGCTCAATCTGGATCTGAGCACGCCACAACTGAAAGTGGTTCTGCTCCTTCTCGTGAGCGGCCCATGCCGCATGAGCGTCATTGCATCTGCCCTGGGTGTCAGCCTGGCTACTGGAACAGGGGTAGTAGACCGGCTCGTGGAGCGGGGAGTCGTGGTCCGCGAAGGCGACCCGGAAGACAGGCGAGTCGTCCTCTGCCGACTCTCGAGCAAGGGCGAGAAGATGCTGCTGGGACTCGTCCAACTGGCACGGAATCACGCCGAGATGATGTTCCGGTCATTGAGTCTTGAGAAGCTTATGGCAGTCAGGGCGGGGTTGGAGGCGCTTCTGGAAGCCGGCGAAGCCACCAAGGATCAGCTCGGGATCAGCGCCGCCAGCAACGGCAAATTCACCAATAAACCGATGAAGGCATTCAGCCCAGCCAAGAAGACCCGAAAGCGACTCTAGGCCAACGCGAGATCAGGTGGTGCACTTCCACAACCGGATCCGACTGCGTTCCGCACTGAAGAATCAGAATAAGAGAAAGACTACTCTATGCTCACTTGACAACACAGCTCTCCTCGGTTCCCTGCCATCTCCTGTATTCCTCGGCACCCAATGTCCAGTCCCATATCCTTCGCGGACTCCGTTGTTGTAAAATCATATCCGCCAGCAACGGACAATGCACAGCTGGCCAATACAGTTCTGAACCATCGCCCGCTTTGCCGGGCAGTCACGCACCCAGGGTGGAGCGTTGTGGGAAGAAAGCAAGTGACAAAGTCAAGATCAGAAGTCATTCGAGACTCTAGCGGGTCGCACGCGGACCTTGACGCGTACCGCCGCTTCTTCGAGCAGTCGCTCGACGCCCTCTTCGTGATCGGTCGTGACGGCCGTATCCTTGAGGCCAGCAAGTCTGCCACTGACCTTCTCAGGTACAGCAAGCGACAGATGAGGATGATGTCTCTCAGAGACCTGTATGCCCAAGCTGGGGAGCATGAGATCATCTGGAGGGACTTGAGGCAGAAAGGCTACATCAAGGATCGACAGGCGAAGCTGCGCAAGAGGGACGGTACCGAGATTGACTGCCTAGTCACAATGACCACAGATCGTGCTGGCGGTGGGGATGTCAGGCAGTACCACTGCATGATCCGGAATGTGAACGAATACGAGCGGACCCTGGAGGCGCTTCGAGAGAGCGAACGGCGATACAGCCTATTGGCAGAGAGCATCATGGATGTCATCTGGATCATGGATATCAACTTCCACATCACCTACTTGAGTCCTTCTGTGGAAAGGATGAGAGGCTACACAGTCCAGGAGATCATGTCTCAACGGCTTGACGAGATGTTCCCGCCAGAGTCCCTGCAGAAAGCCATTGGGCTGATAGAAGAGGAAATACTCAATAAGAAGAATCCCAAGGACCCTTTCAGGCTCGGGACCGTGGGGCTGGAGATGACGTGCAAGGGGGGCGGCACGGTATGGACCGAGAGCCGGGTGACTCTGCTATATGGGCCTGAAGGTTACCCAGCTGGCCTGATGGGAGTCACCCGTGACGTGACCGAACGTCGCAAGATGGAGGAATCGCTCCGCGACAGTGAGCGAAGATACCGGCTTCTGGCCGAGAACATCACCGACGTCATCTGGGTCGCCGATATGAATTTGAACCGCACATACGTCAGCCCTTCAGCGAAGAGCCTGCAAGGCTACAAATCTGCTGAGGACATCCCGCACAATGTGAAAGATCTGCTCACCCCAACGTCCTTCGATATTGCCAGAGAGACCTTTGCTAGAGAGCTGGCTGCTGAGAAGAAGAGGAAGAAGAACGTGCACCGGTCATGGACTCTCCAACTTGAACTGAAGCGCAAGGATGGATCGACTGTGTGGACCGAAGACAGGATCACTTTCCTGCGAGATGGCGTCGGAAAGCCTACCGGGTATCTGGGCGTGACTCGCGACATCAGCCTGCGCAAGCAAGCAGAGGATGCATTGCGTTCACTCTCACGCCGTCTGGTTGAAGTGCAGGAGATCGAACGCCGCGGCATCGCGCGCGAACTCCACGACCACATTGGACAGGAGCTCACTGGCCTCAAGTTGTTCCTAGAGATGGTGTCTCGTCTCCCGCCGCAGCAGGTGAAGGCCAGGCTCTCCGAGGCCCAGGGTTCAATCAACGAACTGGTGGCACGGGTCCAGGACTTGTCGCTCGACCTGCGGCCAGCGATGTTGGATGACCTCGGTCTGGTGCCAGCGCTGTTGTGGCACTTCGAACGCTTCACCAGCCAGACTGGCGTGCGCGTAGCCTTCAAGCACAGGGGAATGCAAAGACGGTTCGATCCTGAGATTGAGACGGCCGTCTATAGGATAGTGCAGGAGGGACTAACTAACGTGGCACGACATGCCGGCGTGGTGGAAACCACGGTCCGTCTGTTGCTCAACAAGGGGGTCCTCGGCGTGTACATAGAAGATGAGGGGATAGGTTTTGATACCGATGCCGCGTTTGCCAGAGGCACTTCCAGCGGCTTGACTGGAATGCATGAACGGGCCACATTGCTGGGCGGCCAGTTCGAGATCATCTCAGCACCGGGAGCCGGCACGCTACTGGTAGCGAAGTTCCCGATCAGCAGTTCCGGTAGAATGGGGAGGGGCACATGAACAAGAGAACTACCATCGTCCTCGCCGATGATCACCAGGTTGTTCGCCACGGCCTGCGGGTTCTGCTTGAAGCAGAACCGGAGTTCAACATCGTCGGTGAAGCGAGCGATGGTATCGAGGCTGCCGACATGATAGACCGCCTTCACCCAGACGCCGTTGTCTTGGATCTCATGATGCCTGGAATGAATGGACTCGAGGTCACGCGCCAGGCAAGCCAGCGTTCACCAAACACCAACGTGATCATCCTCTCCATGTACACGAATGAGGCCTACGTGCTTGAGGCACTTCGCGCCGGAGCCAAGGCATATGTCCTGAAGTCGGCTACCTCAGATGAGCTCATTAGAGCCATTCGCCAAGCCGCTTCGGGGGGCCGATACCTCAGCCCTCCCTTGTCTGAGCGCGCCATCGAAGCATACTCACGAAAGGCTGAAGGAACAGCCATGGATCCCTACGAGACTCTCACTACCAGAGAACGCGAGGTATTGCAGCTTGCAGCTGAAGGGTGCACAAATGCCGAGATCGCTTCACGCCTGTCCATTAGCCCACGCACCGCTGAGACCCACCGCACTAACCTGATGCGCAAGCTCGGCCTGCATGGCCAGACTGACCTCATCCGCTTCGCCATACGTCGCGGCATTCTGCCGCTCGAGACGTGAACCTCATGTCTTGTCTCTCGTCGCGTTTGACTTCCACCACCGGGAATCAAGTCAACTACGTACCTTCCCCCCGGGAATTACGGGAACCTACTGATGGACACCGGGCCAAAACGTAGTATATTTCTAGAGTTGACCGAAAGGTCAGGGGCACAAGGACAATTCCGAATTGGGGGATCATTCGAGAGCATTCGTCCGGCAATCACAGGCCCGCAGAACGAATAGTCGGATGTTTCGAGTACTGCGGATGAGATGGATAGCTAGTTTCATGCCGCGACGCTTGATGAAGTCAGGCAATCAGCAGAGGTGGGGCCTTCTAACCCACGGCCTCACCCCCCCCCTTGGCCACGCTAGGAAGTGACTACCCACCTCTGCTATGCACCCTGTGCCGACCTTGAATCTGAAGAGAACAGAGAGCCA
>JAFGCL010000157.1 GCA_016932645.1 Dehalococcoidia bacterium
ATCCCGACCTACTTGGCCAGCGAGGCTGCCGCCAACGTCAACGGGTGCATCTTCGGCAGCGCCGGTGCCTTCTTCTCCTACTGGGCGCCCGCCAGGGAGAGCGCCATCTACAACAGGGACTGGGACAACTACGGCCCCTGGACCGTGGACGAGGTTGAGAAGTGCATGCCCAACCTGCTGAAGGGCTACGTCAACCCCGCGCCACCAGAGAAGGAAAAGAAGTAGCCAGACCAGCAGTCTGACTTGTCTTGCCACTGCAACTAGAAGGGCCAGCCTGCTGAAGGCTGGCCCTTTGATTTCCGCCGAACCGCCCCAGCAATACTGTCAGATAGCGACCCTATTATTGCATCCTGCGAGATGTTGTCAACTGGATTACAGTTCGTATACTTGACATCCCCTATGACTGCACCATAAGATTTGTGCAATTGTTACAGCAACACAAAAAGGGATGTTGGTTGAGGAAGCATAAGCTCACCTGAAAGTCCACTCCGCCAAATGATGGCTGAAGCAGGTGCTGCGGCCTACCATCCACTTCCGTCTCTCGCTACGGCGCAAGTGGACCGTCAAGGCATCGTGGTCTTTAAAGGGTACGATGGTGGTCAGATTTATGTTGTCTGCCCCGCGCATGACATCTTCTGTGCTGAGAGTAGGCTCCAGCAGTTATTGGTGGACCTTGACGAGACCGAATGGCCTGAGAACGATGATCCATCGATGAGGCGCATTTACTTTGAGATCAGAGCGGCAGGTGAGGGTGTCCCAGGCGGGACAGGTAGCGGACAAGTCACTGGCGGTCTTTGGGTACATCCCGGCCTCTGCAGCAAAGGTCTGCTTGGTCCGATTCGTGATGTCCTGTCGGGCAACCGAGAGAGAATTAAATGAGCACCCAACAAGCGGATGCTCCGAACCCCGCGATAGCGCCTCAGTTACAATTCAGGCGTCACACGGGCGCGGGGTCGGTGATCCTTGGCGTTAGGTGCGCAATCAACATAGATCTCAAGGAGGAAAAGAGCTTGGCGAAAAAAGATCCGGCCACGATAGAGGAGTATATCGAAGCCGCTCCACTAGAGGCGAGGTCGCATCTGCGCCAATTGTACCGAATCTTGAAGAGTGTCGCTCCCGACGGTACAGAGGCAATCAAGTGGGGGGCTCAGGTATTCTGGAAGCGTCGAGTTCTGTTCGGCTTTGCAGCGTACAAGGCGCACATCAACTTCGGGCCCGGACCGGCCGCCATAAAGCGCTTTACCAAGGAGCTTGCGAAGTACAAGACCGGGAAGGGCACGATCCAGCCCCCCTACAACCAGCCCCTCCCCGAAGACCTCGTTCGCAAGATCGCCGCGTACTGCATCACCGATGCGCAGCAGGATGGCGCCTGATGGATGCAGACGCAACAGGATGAGCCTCGGGTGTCTCTCTTATGCGGGTAGGGAATGCGCACCCAACATGATACTATGTCCTTACTAATACAGGAGGTGCCACCAGCCGATGTGCCGATGGATCTTCTTGTACTCGCCGACCCTTCGGAGAAAAAGGTTCGTTCCTATCTGCCAAGCTCGAAGTGCTTTGTCGCCTCCAAGAATGGAATTGTTGTAGGTGCAGGCGTAGTTCAACCACGAGAAGCAGGTGCTCATGAGCTTATGAGCATTGCAGTACACCCAGACCATCAGAAATCCGGTATTGGCACCGCACTGCTAAAGTGGATTATCGATTTCTTTGATAGGGCCGGCGCCACTCAATTAGAAGTCGGTACTGGAACGTTTGGCTACCAACTTGCTTTCTACCAGAGGCAAGGTTTTCGGGTCACAGGCATTGACCGAGACTTTTTCGTCGAGAACTACGACGAGCCGATATTTGAAGGAGGCATTCGGCTTACGGACATGTTGCGCCTCACCATCAGGTACAACGGAGATGTTGCATAGCAATTCACTCAAGCCGACGCCGCTCCGCGGCGCGGCATAGCTTATGCGTTGGACGGCGTTGAAGATCCTTTGCCAGCAAGGATCCAGTTGTCTGGAGGGATGCATGAATCTGTGTGAGAAGCTGATTGAGATGGGTGGCAAGCCCTCTGGTGCGCCGGGGAGACTACTTGGGAGACTGATGAATCTGGGTCACAGAGAGGCCTATGTCTGGGGGCTTGCGCAACTGCCAATGAAACCTGACTCGGTGGTTCTGGACATTGGCTGCGGTGGTGGGGCGGCTCTCAAGCTCCTGGCGGTAATGGTGTCCAAGGGGAGGGTGTGGGGCATAGACCACTCTTGGGAGATGGTGAATCTCGCCAGGCAGGTGAACAAACGGTTCATTGAGGGTGGTCAGGTTGCGGTCGACCACGGTTCGGTTTCAGATTTGCCGTATGCGGACGAGATGTTTGACGTTGTGACGGCCTTTGAGACGATAGAATTCTGGCCCAGTCTGAGCGAGGACCTGAAGGAAGTGAGGCGAGTTCTCAAGCCAGGGGGACAGTTGTTGGTTGTGAACAGGCATCCTGAACAAGAGAGAGACAGCAAGTGGACGGAGTCCTTGCAGATTCGCACCTCCGGGGAGTACCGGGAACGATTGGGGGCTGAGGGCTACGTTGATATATCGGTCGACGATCGATCTAGGCCAGGCTGGATTGCTGTGCTAGCAAGGAAGACATAGTTGAGGTACAGTAATGGGCGGTACCAATGCCGCCCAGCAAGGAGCTGGAGTTCCGGCTCGACCGACACTCGGCGTTTCTCTCGGGCTTCGCCGGGATTGGAAGCGGTTGCAAGACACACGAAGCCCAGCTGAAGACCGCGAACGCGGTCACCTAGATGAATCTCATCGCGAGCCGAGCATTTCCGAGTAAGGTCCATGAGTTCATCGACTACGTGCAAACCCATCGGGGGCCATCGTATTCGGTCGTTGAGCAGGATGAAATCATCCCTCAAGTAATTTTGGCTATCCGGGTGATCCTGTTCAGGACACCTCCCAGCTTCGCGACTTCTCGTTCCACATAATCTCGCCCGGGACGAAACCCGGCGATGTCGTTGAGAGATAGCGCGCCACGCGGCCTAACGGGAGTCTATTCACCAGATTCCGAGGAAGCCGTCTGTGGATCGCCACCAGCGAGAGACTTCGCCGGCCTCTTCATCTCCATGAGGATGAAGTCATAGCCGGACCTCACTACACGCTTGCACTCCACAAAACCGCACTTCTTGAAGCATTTCTGGGCCCGGGCGTTCCACACCAGTGTGTGGAGATAGACCTTCTTCAGGCCCTCTTTCCGGAACACATGGTCCACCAGGGCCCGCACGGCGTCAGTGCCATATCCGCTATCCCAGTAGGCCGGGTCCCCGATGAGAATGCCCACCTCGGCTTCTCTTCTGTCCCATTCCATGTTGTAGTAGCAGCAGTTGCCGATGTGTTTGCCTTCCAGCGTTTCAACGGCGAAGACACGCCCTTTCCCGTCGACACGTCTGTCCAACTCCTCAGCGTAGGTGAGCAAGTATGTCTTGAACGGCACCTCCAGAGGGAGTGTGGCATCCAGCCGGGCCAGCTCCGGGTCGATCTTCCAAGTATAGTCCTGCAGAGCATCTTCCATCCTCTTCTCCCGAAGCACGACTTTCTTCCCCTTGATCATCACCAATCACCCTTTGCTGCCTACGGCCAGGCCGGCGCACATAATAGGCGGAGTGGATACTGATCCCACCCACCTGGCTTCACTCCCCACCGCCTCGACTTGGTTCAGGGCCTGATACACATTCCCCGAGACCACAGTGTTCTTAACCCTCCCTACAATCTCTCCCTTCTCGATCTTATAGCCCAGCAGAACGTTGCCGCTGAAATCCCCACCCAGAACGTTGGTCTGAGAGGCGCCCATGAGCTGCTCCACCAGCAACCCCTCCTTGACTTCCCGCACCATCTCAGCCAGGGTGACTCCGCTGGCCTCGACAACGAGATTGCTGGTTGAAGGAGCAGGGAGACTGGCGCCAACTCTGTCGCCGCTTCCCGTGCTCTGAACGCCAGCCATGCCAGCCGTCTGCAGGTCATACAAGAAGTCCCCGACCACGCCGTGTTTCACCAGGTACGTATTCCGGCTGGCGATTCCCTCGTCATCACACGGGCGGCTCCTGGGCCGGAAGTCCAGGGTTGGGTCGTCCCGCAAGGACAACAGTTCGCCGAAAACCTTCTGGCCGACCTTGCCCATCAACGGAGACACCTTCTGCAGTACAACCCGCCCGTTGAAAGCCACCGTCAGAGGAGCGATTAGCCCACTGACTACTCCGTGAGGAGTGAAAATCACCGGCATGCTTCCACTGGAGACTGAAGCCTGCCTCTTCGCCAGTTCCAGCTGCCTGACTACCGAGTTGGCCACCGTATCGATATCGGCGATGGCCTGGCAGGAACTCTCGCCGTCGCCTACAAACAGCATGTCGGTATCCTTGATCAGATTCCCTTCCACGCCAAGCACGAAGAAGGTCTTCTTGAACTCCGCCTGTCCCCCTTTGGAGTTCATGATGCACAGGGAAGCCATCCCTTTGCCAACGCTGGCGTCGCAGAGCAGGTCTGGCGTGTGTCCGCGCACCCGGTCTATCAGCGCCTGGCCGAGGTCTACCATGCGTTCTATCTCAAAGCTCTCCGCCTGCGGATCGTGCATGGACACCCGGGGGAACAATCGCCGATCCGGTAGCTCAAACCTGGCTACGGCTCCGAATTGGGCTACCTCTACCGCCCGACTGACCAGAGAGCCGATATCATCGAGACTGGTGGCGGTGGAGAAGCCAATCCGGCCATTCTTGACCAGGCGCAGGGCCACTATCATGCCTTCGTTGGTCTGCAGTTGCTTCAGCCGGTTGGCTTCAAAGATGACCGGCGTGTCATCCACGGCACTGAAGAAGACCTCCGCCTGCTCGGCGTCCTTCTTCGCTCTTGAGAGGACATCCTCGAGTTTGAGCTTAACCGATTGATCCATGGTTCATCACTTCATTGGCCAGAGGCGGCCTCGTCGCTGTTGATGCCAACCCCCACTCCTGGGGGAGAAAGGGGACTGGGGGGACACCCCCAAACCCCCGTCAGCGTTCCGCTGCACTGTCTCGGCGAATCCCCGTGGGGGCGCATCGTCTAAGCACCACCTACCAGACAGCTTCGTATTCTGATGTGAGGGCTGCCGTTGGACACGGGCAGTGGCGATTGCCCTCCCTTGCCACAACCACCACCCTGGTTCATATCGAGATCATTGCCGATGGCGTCAATGTTCTGGAGGGTGGTGAACACGTTGCCCGTCAGCACCACTGGACGCAGCAACTCGGCCACGCGACCGTTTCGGATGGCATAGGCCTCGCCCGCCGAGAAGGTGAACATCTCCATGCTGGTGGTTCCGCCATACCAGTTCCTGGCGTATATGCCTTCCTTGATCTCGCTGATCATCTCATCAAACGTCACCTTCTGCGGCTCGATGTACGTGTTTGTCATGCGTACGATTGGTGGGTGCTGGTAATCGATGGCACGGGCATTGCCCGTCGTCGGCTCGCCCATCTTAGCAGCGGTCTCACGCGAGTGAAGCCGGCCCACCAGCACTCCTTCCTTTATCAAATAGGTCTTGGTGGCCGGCACGCCTTCATCGTCATATTTGAAGCTGCCGCGCAGGCCGGGAACAGCCGCGCCATCCACGATATTCAGGTGCCGGGCACCGAACTGGCGCCCCAGCACCATGAGTTCCTTCATGCGCTCATTCTCGTAGGTGAAGTCAGCCTCAGAGAGGTGTCCAAACGCCTCATGAGTGAAGACGCCCGCCAGAATGGGGTCCAGAACCACAGTGTACTCACCGCTCTTGGCCTTGGGCGCTGAGAGCAGCTCCACAGCCCGCCTGGCGATCTCCTCCACCTCCCGGTGCTGCCCCTCTACTTGGCCGAAATCACCTCTGCTGCCCATGCTCAGACCCGCCTGCTGCACGTCTCCACCGTCCCTGGCCATAGCCGTCACCCTCATGGAAACGTCACTGTACGTCTGCTCGATGTAGCTTCCTTCAGAGTTGGCGAAGGTGACCTTGCGCCGCCGATCGCTGTAGACCACCACAGAGGACTCCACCTTGGACACGCCCATGATGGTGTCATTGTATCGACCGGCCATTTCCACCTTTTCGGCCAGAGTCACCTTGGAGGCGTCTTTCACGGCCAGTTCCTGCAAGACGTCCTTCACAGGACTTACCGGCGCGAACCGGGTGGAATCGTGGCCTACCAGCCTGGCCTGCCTCACTGCCAGCTTCACCTTCTCCTGCAAGTCGCCAAGGTCATTGAAGCTGACGAACCCCCACCCACCCTTCGCTAGCGCCCGGACATTGCCCCCACTGCTCGTCGGTTGGCTAACGTCCTCCAGTTCTCTCCCGCGATACCGGATGCCGGTGGCCCGGCGTTCCTCGAGGCGTATCTCTACGTAGTCGGCCTCATGACCCTTCAGGGCCTTAGCCAACATGTCACGATTCAATCAACACCTCCAAGAGCGGGATTGCTGCCAAGCCGCACCCTATCGACAGCAACGGCGCCAAAAAAGGGCGGCTTCAGCTACCAGTCTATTCGTCCGTTACGCTCGTTGTCAATCAGGGATGACGAGGACCAGATCAGGGATCATTGCCAGGGGCACGGCGTATCGTGCCCGGAAGAACGTTTCCAACCCCCTGCCCCCATTCCTCCTGAAGCGTATCTTCGACCCTGGGGACTTTGGAAAGACGCAGAGTGGCTTTGGCCCCCCCTCTCCCTCTTACGATCCCCCAACAGCGGGATCCCGAGGCCAACATGGCAATGGTGCAGCGGGACACTGCTGAGGTCTGGGGTATCACCAGATCCAACTGCTCCCCCCAGCAAGGTCCGGGTGGTCGAAGATAAGTTCCAAGACAGACAGGCCCAGTTCCATAGGATCAAGCGCCCTTGTGCTATAATTCCTGAATAGCGCGAAGCGCGGGGAGTAGGAGATGGCCAGAGACGATGCAGCCAGGCTGAAGATCTTGCTTAATCACTGGGTGGAGCACAACCAGGAACACGCCGAGGAGTTCACTGAGTGGGCGCTCAAGGCCAAGACAGCCGGGAAGGCCCGTGTCCACGACGACATGATGAAGGCCGTAAAGCAGATGAGAGGGGCCAACGAGGCCCTGCTGGCTGCTCTGGACGGCCTCAAGGAGGGCTAGATGTGTCTGGGAAAGGCATACCTCGAGGCGAATGGTAAGAACGAGCTGGTTCTCGACTCTGTTTCATTGGTCGAGGTCTCTGATACGGGACTCAAGCTCTCGACAATCTTCGGAGACACGAAGGAGTTCGACGCCAAGCTGAAAGAGATAGACTTCGAGAAATCCCAGATCATGATGAAAGCGGTCCCGGCGAGAAAGAAATGAGCTGCTCCGAGGATCTGAAGAAGAAGGGATATCGGCTCACGCCGCAGCGTCTCATGGTGATCGGCATCCTGCACGAAGCGGAAGGGCACATCTCCGCCCCGGACATCTGCCAACGCGTTCAGGCCAAGTATCCCTGGGTCAACAAGTCCACCATCTATCGGACGCTGGAGCTGCTGAAGGAACTCGACCTGGTGACCGAGACCGAACTCGGCGGGGACAAGCTCTACTACCACCAGGCCGATAAGGGACATCACCACCACCTGATCTGTCAAAAGTGCGGCAAGATCACCGATATCGACGAGGACGTCTTCTCTTCGCTCCAAAGCACTCTCCGTAAGAAGTACAGCTTCAGCGCCGATCTGAAGCACCTCGCTATTCACGGTCACTGCCTCAAGTGCCAAGATTGACCTCTCTTTTTTTGTCTGATATAATGCAACTAGTTGCAATAGCATCAAGTTGCCCTTTCTGCAGCCACGATTTGGGACCGATCTGCCGGAGGGCAGACCAGAAACGACAGGAGAAGGCAGAATGGAGATCATCACAGGAGTCGACTGGTCACGTGCCTGGTCAGAGCAGTTGTCTCGTTCAAATCACCAGAACAGACTTAGAAACCAGAACATCTCGTCAGAAGACTTCTGGGATGGCTTCACGGGTTGGCAGGAAATGCACAGGTACACCAGATACCCGGGCAAGGCCCTGGAGCGCGTTCTCGACTCCGTTGATCCACAGACCACTGTCCTGGACATCGGCGCGGGTGACGGTGCTTTCGCAGTTCCGCTAGCCAAGACCGCAAAGCTCGTTACAGCACTTGAGCCGTCCTCAGGCCAGATTGCCAGACTTCTGGAGAACGCGGCAATGGCAGGGGTGAAGAGCATCGCCATCCTGAAGAGCCGTTGGGAAGACGTCAGCAGTACGGAAATTGGCAGCCATGATGTCGTGGTCGCCGCCTATTGCTTTCAGATGAAAGACATCAGGGCGGCATTGCAGAAGATGTTCGATTCCGCCAAGAGATCGCTCTTCCTGCTACATTTTGTGGATCACGATCTGGTGAAACCACTGCACGAAATCACTGGCAACTCGAACACAGGACCGGATTACATCTACCTCCTCAACATCCTCTACGAGATGGGATACCCGGCGAGCCTCGACATACTGACACGTGACTACGAGATACCACTCGATCTCCAGCTTGACGCCTTCGTATACAGCCACGGCCTCTCCGCTGAGCACAGAGACAGACTCCGGAGACACCTCGAATCGGAGGGCAAGGTGTTTTCACATGACGGCCAACTGTGGGCCAGGCGGCGATACGAAGACGCGCTGATAAGACTAGATAAGGAGGAACGGTACAGGTGAGCAAGCGCGTTTCTGTAGGTAGGAGACTCCCGACTCTTATTATTGGCCTGATTCTGGCGATCCTTCTGGCGGCCTCTGTCTTGCCTCTAGCGGGCTGCGGGGGCAGTGAAGAGAGTGGCGAAGATGTGGTGCTTAAAGTGGGTTCCACCAAGTCTTACAAGACAACAAACAAGTTCAGCGACTACTGGTACGGCATTCTGTCTGGTATGACCACCCACGACAGTCTTATCAAGCTGGGCACAGACATGAAGCCGGTGCCATGGCTGGCCACTGCGTGGGAGGTATCTGCTGACAGCCAGCAGTTCACTTTCACCATCGCGGAAGACGTGAAATGGCATGATGGAACGCCATTGACACCAGAGGACGTCCGGTTCTCCATCGAATACCACCGTGATAAGGTAGCTAACTCGGCCTGGATGAAGGACGTGATAGACAATGTTCAGGTCGACGGGCAGGATGTGATACTCAATCTCAAAAAACCCTACGGCAACCTGCTAACGGAGTTCATGACCTACCAGCCGATCCCCAAGCATATCTGGGAGAACGTCGATGACCCGAACACTTACGATGGAGAGGACCGTATAGTGGGGTCTGGTCCATACAAGCTCGAATCGTGGGACGAGACGGCAGGGAAGTTCACCTTCGTGGCCAATGAAGACTACTTCCAGGGCAAGCCCAACGTCGACAAGCTCGTCGTGGAAGTCTTCAAGAACATGGACGCTCTTGTTATGGCCCTCTCCACCGGTGACATAGACACCTGGTGGGACTATTCCGGTGAGTTCCCATACACGCACGTCCCGGCTCTTATCAAGTCAGGCGACATCGAGTTTGCTTCAGCCACCTTCCTGGGCGTACCTGCGGCCCTTGGTTTCAATTTTGACCGGTCCCCCACTGATCAGTTGGCGTTCCGCCAGGCCGTGGCCAAGGCCATCAACTATACAGAGATCGCCAGCCTGGTTTTTTACAGCTACGGAACCGTGCCCACCTATGGCTTCGTGCCTTCGACACATCCCAACTTCAACGACTCGATCCCCAGCCTGGAATATGACACAGCAGCAGCAGCCTCGCTTCTGGATTCCCTGGGCATGACGGACAGCGACAGCAACGGGACGCGTGAGTCGGGCGGCCAGGAGATAGTTCTCGATCTGCTCGTCCAGAACACGGCCACCAACATACGTTGCTCAGAACTGGTGAAGCAATACCTGGAAGCCGTTGGCATCGGCATCCACATCGTCTCTGTGGATAGCTCCACCTGGGTTGCCAAGAAGGACGCCATGGAGTACGACATGGTCTTCTTCAGAGCCACCCCCTGGGGGACTCTGATGCACGCCGGCGAGGGTTCCGGCTACTTCGATTCCAGGCGCACTGGCCAGGGTGTGCTGCACAATCTCTCCATTCAGGAATACCTGGACGCCTGCGACGCCCGTCTCAACACGGGTAATGCTGACGAACAGAGAGTCCTCGACCTCCAGCTCCAGGACCTCCACGAGGAATACCTGCCCGGCCTAGCGCTGGTATGGATAGAGAGTGTCTATCCGTACAGGGAAGGGTGGAATGGCTGGGTTATCGACCACATATACGGTGGTGTTGTCAACAGCTTCTCGTGGTCCACTGTGACCAAGGCTGGCAACTAGGCAGTCCCGAGACGGGGGCTCGGAAATCCCGGGTCCCCATTCACGATCGATGGAAAGACACCAACATCCTGCCGCTGCGGTAGCCAGCAAGGCAGTAAGGTATCTTATTGTCTTATTTGTCATCATATCCCTCAACTTCCTCCTCCCCCGGCTGATGCCCGGCGATCCCGTAATGAACGTCCTCGGGGAGGAGGCCTACTACGGGTCGCCCGAGGTGCTGGAGGAGTTGAAGGCCGAGTGGGGGCTGGACGGGCCGCTCTACGTGCAATATTTCCGCTATCTGGGCAACTACTTGAAAGGGGATTGGGGGCACTCTTTCCTCTGCATGAGGCCGGTCTCGGAGGCCATCGGCCTGCACCTGCGGTGGACGCTGGCCCTCGTCCTGCCGGCGATTATTCTCGGCGCCCTGTTGGCCGCGATTGCCGGCGCACTAGCCGCCTGGTACAGGAAGTCCAAGCTGGACATCGGTTTCTCGGCCACCTTTCTGTCCTTCTATTCCATGCCGCATTACTGGCTGGCAATGGTGCTGCTTTTCGTGTTCGGGTTTCTGCTTGGCTGGTTCCCATTAGGAAAGGTAACCTCGGGAGACACCACAGGTCTGGCGTATGTGGTGGACGTCGGCTGGCATATGGTGCTTCCACTCGGCCTACTGACGGTGTCCAAGGCAGCGTACGACTTCCTGGTAGTACGCAACTCCGTCATCTCGATATACGGCGAGGACTACGTGCTCATGGCCCAGGCCAAGGGCCTTTCCCAGATGGCTGTCCTCTTCAAGCACGCGGTGAGAAACGCTCTGGCGCCCCTGGTGACGGTGACGGCCATCCAGTTCGGAGCAATCCTCTCGGGCACCCTGATGATCGAGATCGTCTTCTCGTGGCCAGGTATGGGCACGATGATCTACGAGGCCATCGGGGCGCGGGACTACCCAGTGCTTCAAGGGGCGTTCTTCATCATCGCCGTCTGCATGCTCGTGGCCAACTTCATAGCTGACATGGTCTACGTATGGCTGGATCCGAGGACGAGGTAGACGAACGACATGGCGAGGTTGCGGCAGGTCATGCAAGGAAACAAGGCTAGATGGGCAGGCATAGCTATGCTGGTCCTGTTCATCCTCTGTGCCATGCTGGCGCCCTGGATAGCTCCTCTCGACCCCTGGGAGTTCGGCCCCGCTTTTCTCCGGCCCAGCACGACCAACCTGCTGGGGACAAACGATGTTGGCCAGGACATCTTCTCCGAGCTGCTCTACGGGGCACGCAACTCTCTGCTGGTGGGCTTCGCCGCCGCGCTGCTCTCCGTATCCCTGGGAGCCATAGTCGGACTCGTCGCCGGATTCCGCAAGGGAATCCTCGACGATTTGTTGATGGGTGCCACAGATGTGTTCCTGGTCATGCCGATGCTACCGCTGGCGATACTGGTCTCGGTGTACCTGGGCCCGAGCATCTGGAATCTCACACTGGTGATAGGCCTGCTGTGGTGGCCCAGCACGGCACGGGTTATCCGCTCTCAGGTGCTTAGCATCCGCGAATCGGGCTACGTAGAGTCAGCCCGCGCTCTGGGGGCCAGCGACCTGTGGATCATGCGACGCCATGTCCTCCCCAACGTCGTTCCCCTCTTGATGGCCAAGTTCGTGTTGACCGTGGCCGTGGCGATGCTGATGGAAGCCAGCCTGAGCTTCCTGGGCCTGGGCGATCCGATTGCCAAGAGCTGGGGCATGATGCTGCGGTATGCCTTCCTGCGCGGCGGCTTCGTCGGTGGGCTGTGGTGGTGGTATGCCCCCCCCGGCCTGGCCATAGGTCTGTGCATACTGTCCCTGACTCTCATCAGCTTCAGCATCGAGGAAAAGTCTGACCCGCGTTTGAAGAGGGTTCTGGAGAGATGAAGGAACTGCTCAAGGTAACCGGCCTCAATGTGGTCTTCGACACACCTGCCGGCCGCGTCCATGCCAACCGTGGCATCAATCTGATGGTCAATGAGAACGAGACTCTTGGGCTTATGGGCGAAAGCGGCTGCGGCAAGACGGTGCTCTTCCTGTCGCTGCTGCGCCTGCAGCAGCCTGGCCGAATCGTCAGCGGCTCCATAGTCTTCGACGGCCGTGACCTGACCAAGCTGACCACCAGTGAGATGCAGCAGGTGAGGGGCAGGCAGATAGCACTGGTGCCCCAGGATCACTCCACTGCCCTCAATCCGGCGTTCACGGTGGGGCAGCAACTCAATGAAGCGCTGCTGGTAAGGGACAACGGCGGCGGGCTATGGAAGACATCGCTGATCGGCTGCAGCGGTAGGGGTAGCCAAGCCTTTCAGGAGGAGGTCAAGGCAGTCCTTGGTGAACTGGCTCTGGGCGATCTGGTGGACACGGGTAGGCTCCTAGGCAGGTACCCCCATCAGCTTTCGGGAGGCATCAGGCAGAGGGTCCTGATAGCGATGGCGCTGTTGGGCCACCCCAGAATGCTGATCGCCGACGAGCCGACCACCGCGCTGGACAGGGCAAGCCGGGTACAAACGCTGGAAGTGCTCAATCGACTCTGCGAACGGATGACGATGCTGATAATCAGCCACGACCTCGATGCCATCCGCACTACCTGCGAGCGCGTGGCTGTTATGTATGGGGGGCGCATAATCGAGACTGGACCAATGCTGTCGGTCTTCCGCAATCCCAGGCATCCCTACACCAGGCTTTTCCTGTCCTGCCAGAAGTTCAGTCGGGGTGATGTGCTGCCTGAAGTCACCGGCGACGTCTTGAATCTGATCGACTTTCCCCTGGGATGCAGCTTCCACCCGCGCTGTCCGCGGGCCATGCCCGTTTGCTCTGAGTTGGAACCAGCCGAGGTTCACGTGGATGACACCATGGTAGCCTGTCATCTGTATGCGACAGGTGAGACAACATGTTAGAAGTCAGGGACCTGAAGAAGCACTTCCGCATAAGGCACAATCCCCTGGCGCGCTTGAGGGGACACCGTGACCATATTGTCAGGGCAATAGATGGAGTAACCTTCGAGATTTGTGAGGGCGAGGTCCTCGGATTGGTGGGGGAGAGCGGTTGCGGCAAGACAACGCTGGCCAAGACCGTGCTGCGGCTGTATCTGCCGACCAATGGTGACGTGCTCTTCAGAGGACAAAGCGTCTTCGGGATGGGCAGGAACGAGCTGAAGCAACTGCGCCGGGAGGCGCAAATAGTCTTCCAGGACTCGAATTCCACTCTTGATCCCCGCATGAATGCCAGGCACATGCTGGAGGAACCCCTGCTGCTGCACCGGATGGGCCAACGCAGCGAACGCCGCCAGCGGATCGCCTCCATGATGGAGAAGGTAATGCTATCGCCTGCCTTCCTTAAGCGCCATCCCGCCGAGCTATCGGGAGGCCAGCGGCAGCGCCTGTCCATGGCCAGAGCGCTGATAATCGAGCCTCGCCTGGTGATAGCCGACGAGCCACTGGCAGGGCTTGACCCCATAGTGAGCACCCAGTTGCTCGACCTCATGCTCTGCCTCAAGCGAGAGATGGGGCTGACCTACCTGTTCATATCACATGACCTGAGCACGGTCACATACGCCAGCGACCGCATAGCGGTCATGTACAAGGGAAGAATCGTCGAGATCATCGACGGTGAGCGCTTCCAGTCAGGGGCGCTTCATCCCTACACCAGGTTCCTGCAA
Organism: Dehalococcoidia bacterium; assembly: GCA_016932645.1. Lineage (GTDB taxonomy): Bacteria > Chloroflexota > Dehalococcoidia > UBA2247 > RBG-13-53-26 > JAFGCL01. The sequence continues at coordinate 13,983 of JAFGCL010000157.1, forward strand.
TCACCGGAGCGCCTGCCAGTGGAGTCCGAGGTAAATGGCGATATCCACTTCCGGCACGGGAATGGTGGGAAAGGCTGCGTCTTCCACGAGAAATGCCCCAACCGGACCAGCATATGCACGGAGTCCTCGCCTGGACTGCGTGATATAGCGCCTGGACACAAAGTGGCCTGCCATCTGGTGAACTGAGCTAGGCACACAGGTCAACTGCCCTTGACGGGTCTAGTGAGTCAAAGGCTCCATTTCAAGGCTGATGTCCAGGGCCTTCACGGAGTGCGTCAGCGCACCAACCGAGATCAGATCAACTCCTGTCTCAGCCACGCTTCTCACGTTTTCCAGAGTCACGCCACCGGAAGCTTCGAGCATCACACGCCCACCCACTGACTTCACGGCGCGGCGCATTTCTTCCACGCTCATGTTGTCCAGCATGACGATGTCCGCTCCGGCTGCGACAGCTTCGTTCGCCTCTTCGACGGTCGCCACTTCGACCTCGATCTTCAGCGTGTGAGGCGCGTTCTTCCTAGCCAGATCGATGGCTGCCTTGAGACCGAGGCCTCGTGCCCGCAGCGCCGCCAGATGATTGTCTTTAATGAGGATGCCGTCACCAAGATGCACTCGGTGATTCTGGCCGCCGCCGGCCCTTACAGCGTACTTCTCCAGGAACCGCAGCCCCGGAGTCGTCTTGCGCGTATCAACAATGCGAGCCTTTGTCCCCCGGACGGCCTCGACATAGCGGCCGGTCTCTGTGGCTATGCCGCTCAGCCTCTGCAGAAAATTGAGTGCCACCCGCTCCCCCTGCAGAATGCTGCCCACCTTCCCTTCGATGGTGGCGATCCTTGTCCCGTGCTGCAGCTTGCCCCCGTCGTGTATGAGCGACTTGAACTTCAGAGAGGGATCAACCCTGGAAAAGACTAGGTGCGCCACTTCGAGTCCCGCTACCACACCGGTGGACTTGGCGACGAATGATCCTTTGCCTTCGGCGTCGGGCGGTATCAGCGCCTGCGTGGTGACATCGCCCCACGCCCAGTCTTCCGCCAGGGCGTGGTCGACCAGTTCTTCGGCCTTCCGCTTCCAGCCTATCTCCACCGCTTAGCACCTCTTGAGCACGACATGCTTTACCCAGTCCGGCGACGTTTCGGGGTAGTCAGTCCTGAAGTGGGCACCGCGGCTCTCCTTCCGGATCAGGGCCGCCTCGGCCACCAGCCGGCCTGTCAGCACCAGGCTGTTCAGCTCATAGGAACTGCGGTCGGCTGGTTCCTCGAGACATTCCTCCCAGGATGAGATGGTGTCGGCCGCCTTCTCCAGGGTATCCCCGGCACGGATGATGCCGACGTTCTCCCACATCAGCGCCTGCAGCGCCGTTGAGCTGGCCAATGGCACCTCCGAGCCATCGCGGCTGGGCACACAGCACTGACTCAACTCACCGAGCCCCGGCCCGTCTTCACCGGTCTTGTCGATGTCTTTTTCCACTGCACGCTTGCTGAACACCAGCACTTCCAGCAGTGAGTTGCTGGCCAGCCTGTTGGCACCGTGCAGCCCGGTGCAGCCAGTCTCGCCCACGGCAAAGAGCCCTTTGATGCTCGTCTCCCCCCAGGAATCGGTCTTGACGCCGCCCATCATGTAGTGCGCCGCCGGTGCTACTGGAATCTGGCCCTTGGTGATATCCAGCCCATGCTCCACGCAGAAGCGATAGATGTGGGGGAATCGCGCGGTGATCACGCGCGGCGCCAGATGCGTTATGTCAAGAAACACCCTGTCGCTATGGGTCTTCTGCATCTCGTAGAGGATGCTGCGAGTCACCACGTCCCGGGGCGCCAGTTCCTTCTCGGGAGAGTAGTCCGGCATGAAGCGATAACCCTCAACGTTGCGCAGCAGGCCACCCTCCCCCCTAACCGCCTCCGATATCAGAAATGGCGGCACACCGGGCAAGCGTATGGCCGTGGGATGGAACTGGAATAACTCCATGTCCATGATCTCGGCTCCGGCCCGGTAAGCGAGAGCCACTCCGTCACCTGTGGCCACTTCAGAGTTGGTGGTGTACTTGAACAAGCGGCCAGCGCCTCCGGTGGCCAGAACGATGTGCTTGCCGCCGAACTGCTCCATCGACCCCGTGCTGGTGTCAAGGGCTTCGACGCCTCTGGCGATGTCATTCTCAACCATGATCCCTGTGGCCAGGAAATGCTCCAGCACCTCGATCCTCGACTGCCTTATCCTCCGGCCAAGCGTCACCTCGATGTGCTCGCCCGTGGCATCTCCGCCAGCATGAAGGATACGCGGCACGGCATGGGCCGCCTCTTTGGCCAGGGCCACCTCGCCGTCTATGGTGTCGAAGGGCACACCCAGTTCCGTAAGGTCGGCAATGCGGTCAGCCGCTTCCGTCACCAGTATGCGGACGGCGTCCCTGTTGGACAGGCCGGCCCCGGCGACCACGGTATCCCAGAAGTGGAGATCGGGCGTATCGCCTTCGCCGATGGCGGCGGCGATGCCCCCCTGGGCGTGTTTGGTGTTGCAGTCGTCGATGCTGCCCTTGGTGAGAATGAGGACGCTGCCGCGCCGCTGGGCCAGCAGGGCGGTGTAGAGCCCGGCGATGCCGCTGCCGATGATCACGTAGTCGTAGGTACGCATTCAGTGACAGAAGCTCCTTGGAGGTTCGACGATGGATAAGAGCGTATCACAACGCTGGGGTGGTGACAACAACGTGAAGGGGGCGAGGAATCCGGCTCTGGTTCAACAATCTTAGATTCAACCGTAGGGTGGGTTAAGCGCAGCGAACCCACCAGCACATAGCCAAGTTGCGGTCTCATCCATTCAAGGTTCAGCTTCTTCCAGCTTGATACCTCGCCCGGCCCGCAGGCTCTGCCGAGACCGTTCGACGCGCTGCAGGAAGCGCGGGTCATGCTCCAGCCGGTAGTCGAACCAGTCGTCTTCAGAGGCGAAGCCAATCAGAATGCCTGCCGGTTTGCCATGCCTAGTAATGAGGACTTCTTCCTTCTCGGCCAGACGCAGGTACCTGGACAGATCATCCTTGACTTCATTCAAAGCCACGGACTTCATACTACTCTCCTGCTTTTTCGAGCCACTCATCAGCTTCCTCCTTGGATACTATCGCCAAGACCTCGACCGCGGTCTCAGCCACGTCATAGAACACCCGCACATCTCCCACTCGCAACCGGTACTGTGGGCGCGACACACCCCGCAGTCGCTTGATCCGGCTCTTGCTGGTCTTGTTTGGCTGGTACCGCAGGTGTTGTTCAATCCCATCTCTAACAGCAGCCCGAAAGTTGGCCTTCAAAGTGTGCAGATCACCGACGGCTTCGGGGGACAGGATGATCTCGTATTCCATCTGGCTACATTGTAGCCAGAAAATGGTGGTGATGCAATCCCTTTAGCGAGAGCGAGATCACGTCCCATCTTGGGGCAGACGCCATTGTAGATCGGAGGACACTAGCGCCCCATATGGGGCCGTGGGGCCAGCAAAGTGCAGCGAGACCCACCGGTGAGTAATTTGAAAGTACCGTAGGGTGGGTAGAGCATGGCGAAACCCACCAGCAGGAGAGTATGAAGATGGAGGGTTGACCAATTGGCCAAGCCTTCCTACACTCTGAGGCTAGGTGGTCTGGCATCCTCGGCTTCTCATCAGATGTGATCAAGCCAGATAGGCGGGCAGAAAGCCACCGCACATCTAGCGCAATTGAGATTGTTGAGGCCGAGCAATGAAAGGAACACGCCGACCACCTCAGGCGCAAGCAGTACAAATTGTGTGTCGTGGTGCGAACGTAATGGAAGAACGTCAAATCACACTGCCATCGGTCTTCAGGTACTTGTCACAGGCATACATTGATGAGTTTTTCAGTAGCGGCAGGCTGCGATTGAGCGCCTTCAGTGAATTCGCCAAACACCCGGATGAACAGCGACATGACAAGGACGAGGGTTGGGCCACAGTTGTCATCCATGGGAAGCAATTGGAGGTGCGCTCCAGAGCAGGTAAAGGCCGAGACTCATACGTCCTTTCTGCGAGTCTGAAGGAAGACCCAGTGTTGATGCGGGCATTCAATACGGATGGCTACTTCAAGATCAATGACGTGGTGGGGTTCGGCATAGCGGTTGCCTCAAGAATCGTAGGTTTTGTAGAGGGGACGGCAAGGAATTGCAGGTATGTGGGGAGGAAGGAAATCACCCGAGAGATGGGTGCGGAAGTGGATCAGGCTTTTGAGAAGGACGAGCAAGGCAAGATGGACATAGTGAAGGTAGGAGGGCTTGTGGGACGCGCGCTGCCTCCAGATGTCTGTTTTCTGAAGGGCGGCCGCTACGCTCACCAGCAGGAATTTCGCATCATATGGCGGGTGAGTCATGAGGTGCATGAGCCCTTGTTCGTTGAGTGTCCAGAGGCAGTCCAGTTCTGCGAGAGAACAACCCGGGGTGAGCCAACCTGCAGCTAGCTCAACCAAGGCGATTTTGGGAAGTCCGGCTGCGATCCAGGTGCACGAATCACGAAAGAAGGTGGGTCAGCCGAACGGCTGACCCACCTTAGGTCTTCAGAAACGATCAAGTACTACTTCTCAAGCTGCTGCGCCAGCAGTTCCCGCTGGTAGTCGGCATCGCCCAGGGCCACTTCCGCCGCCTTGGCCCGCCGGGAGTAGAGCTGCATGTCGTGGTCCAGCGTGAAGCCGATGGCGCCGTGAACCTGGTGGCCCAGCATAGCCACGCGCTGGTAGGCATCGCTGGCCCAGGCCTTGCACATGGCGGCCTCGGTGTCGCAGGGCTCCCCGTCGGTTATCTTACAGGCCGCCTGGTAAGCCAGCAGCCGGGCCGTGTCGACATTGAGCGCCATGTTAGCGCAATGGTGCTGGATGGCCTGGAAACTGGCGATGGGCTTGTCGAACTGCACTCTCTCCTTGGCATAGGCCACCGACATCTCGAGCACCTGCTGCGCGCCGCCCACCATCTCCACGCTCTTGGCTACCGCGGCCCGCTGCACCAGTTTGGCCACCTCGGGCCAGCCGTGATCGGGCTTGCCCAGCGCGGTGGCCTTGGCATCGTTGAAGACCACTTCGCACTGCTTGTCCTTGGCCAGCGTCGGCATGACGGTGCAGGTCACGCCCGGCTTCTCGTTCTTGACCAGCAGCAGGGTGATGCCGTCTTCGGGTTTCTGGCTCTTTTTCGTCCGGGCCACACAGAGTATCCAGTCGGCCACATTGGCATACTGCACGAAGAGCTTGGCGCCCTTCACGGTGTAGTGGTCGCCATGGTGGTGGGCCTCCAGGGCAATGCTGGCCGCGTCATATCCGCCGCTGGCCTCATCAATGGCGAACGCCACGATCCTCTCGCCATTGGCGATGGCCGTCAGGAAATCCTGCTTCTGGGCGTCATCGCCCGCGTCGGCGATAGCCAGTCCTGAGAGAACCACCGTGGGGAAGAACGGACTGGGGAGGCACGCCCGCCCCATCTCCTCCATCAGCACGCAAAGATCAAGGAAGCTGCTGGCCATTCCGCCATATTGCTCAGCGAACGGCAGGCCCAGCCAGCCTAGTTCGGCCATCTTGCGCCAGAGTTCCGCTGAGTAGCCCTTCTCATCCTCTTCCATGTCCCTGACCAGCTTCTTGGGGCACTCGGTGGTGAGGAAATCCCGGGCCATCTTGCGGAGCATCTCTTGCTGTTCGTTAAGTCCCAGATCCATAATGCTTTCAACCCCCTTTGTCCCCCAATCTTGGGGGGAAAAAAGAAACGCAGAGGGGCTTCGCCCCTCTGCACGCCCCAACAGGTCGTGCGGACGAAGCGAA
>JAFGCL010000158.1 GCA_016932645.1 Dehalococcoidia bacterium
CATGGTCTACGGAGCCAGCCTGGCCGGTGTCAGAACCATGACTTCGTCTTCAAGCCCGGGCATCAGCCTGAAGCAGGAGGGGATCTCTTACCTAGCATCGAACGAGCTTCCGGCGGTTATCGTCAACATGACGCGCGGCGGACCGGGCCTGGGGAGTATCTGCGCCTCCCAGTCCGACTACTTCCAGTCCACCCGCGGGGGCGGTCACGGTGACTACCGCACCATAGTCCTCGGCCCTTCGACCGGCCAGGAGTTGGCCGATCTAACCCACCGGGCCTTTGACCTCGCCGACAAGTACAGCATACCCGTTCTGGTTCTGGGAGACGCCATGCTGGGGCAGATGATGGAGCCGGTGGAGTTCAAGCATGAAGCCCCCGAGGTGCTGCCCATAAGACCTGATGCCCTCAGGGGTGCCAAGGGGCGGCCCAGCAGGATCGTCAAGATACTGTCCTCCAACCCGCGCGACGTGGAGGAACTTAACTGGAGCCTCTACAGAAGATATCAGTTGATAGCCAGGGAAGAGACCACCAGTGAGTCCTTCCTCGTGGATGATGCAGAACTGATTGTAGTGGCCTTTGGCATCGGGGCCCGCATCGCCAGGGGCGCAGTCAAGAATGCCCGGGGCTATGGCCTGAAGGTCGGTCTCTTCCGACCGATCACCCTCTGGCCATTCCCTTCGGAAAGCCTCAAGGCGCTCTCCGAGAAGACGAAGAACTTCCTGGTCTTCGAGTTGAACATGGGTCAGATGCTGGAAGACGTGCAGTTGGCGCTGGGGGACAAGGCCGATGTCTTCTTCTACGGCCGGCCGGGCGGGGTGGTGTCCACGCCGGCCGAGGTCCTCCGGGTCGTTGCGCGATACTACTACCAGAGAGGGTGCCACAGGGCATGAACAAGGTTTACAGTCGGCCCGCACTGCTGAAGAGAAAAGCATTCCATCACTGTGCCGGATGCGGCCACTCCGTCATTCACCGCCTGGTGGCCGAGATAATAGAGGAGATGGGAATCAAGGAAAGGACCGTCGGCATTGCGCCCTGTGGCTGCTCGGTCTTCGCCTATGACTACATAGACGTGGACTTCGCTGAATCAGCCCACGGCCGCGGGGCCGCAGTCGGTACCGGACTGAAGAGGGCCTGTCCGGAGGCCATAGTGCTCAACTACCAGGGTGACGGCGATCTGGCCGCCATAGGCACAGCGGAGACAATCCACGCCGCCAACAGGGGCGAGTGCATCACCAACATCTTCGTCAACAACGCGGTCTACGGCATGACCGGCGGGCAGATGGCGCCCACGACGCTGCTGGGCCAGACCACCACCACCAGTCCCTTCGGGCGCGACGCCAGGATAGAGGGACATCCCCTCAAGATCAGCGAGATGCTAGCCCTTTTGGAAGGCGTCGTCTACATCGAGCGCACGGCGGTCTGTTCTCCGGCAAGCATACGAAAGACCAAGAAGGCCATTGAGAAAGCATTTCGGATTCAGGTGGATGATCTGGGCTACGCCATCGTCGAGATACTGTCTCCGTGCCCCGTCAATTGGAAGATGGGCGTGGTGGAGGCCTGGCAATGGGTGGAGAAGGAGATGGTCAAGGTGTTCCCTCTGGGGGTAATTAAGGATACGACGGGAGACCGCTATGCTCATTAAGACGGTCTTCGCCGGATTCGGCGGCCAGGGCGTCTTGTCCATGGGGCTGAACCTAGCGCAGGCAGCCATGATGGAGGGCAAGCACGTCACATATCTGCCCTCTTATGGAGTCGAGGTCCGCGGCGGCACAGCCAACTGCACCGTGGCCGTATCCAACGAGGATATCGCTTCGCCGGTGGCGTCATCGCCGGAGTTCATCGTGGTCATGAGCCAGCCCTCCCTTGTCAGATTCCAGAACCAGGTGGAGTCCGGGGGCGTGATCATCTACAACTCTTCTCTGGTGACGGCCGACATTCCCAGAGGTGATGTCGAATTGCTGGCTGTGCCCGCGACGGCCACGGCCGAGGAGCTGGGTAATCCCAGATCGGCCAACATGGTCATGCTGGGCGCTTTCATCAAGAAGACTAACCTGGTATCGATGGACAGCATTTTCGAGACCCTGAAAGAAACATTCAAGACCAAGACTAAGCTGATTGCCGTTAATAAGAAGGCAGTGATGGCCGGGTACGATTTGGCCCTGCCCATGAAGCCGGGCGACACTTCCACGCGTGCCTCGTCGGCCTAAGGCCACCCAGGACAGGATTCGGATCAGGAGTAGAAAATGGCTACAAAGCAAGTCTCGATTACTCTGGAGAACGTCCCCGGCGCCCTCATGGACGTCAGTGAACTCCTGGGAGTGGAAGGCATAAACATACGGGCCATCTCGGTGGCCGAGACCGACAAGACCAGCGCCGTCAGGTTCGTCACCGATAACCCGGCCAAGACAGTGAACGTCCTGCGCAGCCACGGATACGCCGTGTTGGAGACCGACGTCATCGCGCTGGAAGTGCCTGACCATCCGGGCGGGCTACTGGCCGTACTGAAGCCACTGAAAGCCGCCAAGATCAACGTACTGTATCTCTACCCCTACCTTGGCAGAGGTGAGACCGACCAAGCCATCGTCATCATGGCGGTGGACAGGACCAAGGAAGCCATCGCGGTTCTGAAGAAGAACTGGGTCCGCACCTTCGGTCCTGAGATCTACGCGCTGTAGAGAGGGCTGCGGGGGCCAATCAACCCCTCTACCAGTCGTTGGGTTGGGCACAAGTGTTCGGGGCGTGTACTTTCGCGGCAAGACAGCTCCGGATGCTCCACCCCTCGTCACCACGTGATGCGGTAGGTGCAGCTGTCGGCGCCCTTCTTGCGGCACGGTTGGGAGTCGTCGTGTCTCACAAACGTCGGCACGCCCGGAGGCGCGAACTTCCTGGCGGTGGCCTCAACAATCCCGAAATCGAACTCGCAGGGGTAGGGATTTCCGCATACCATCTCGCCTGACTTCTCTCCCGTCTTCTTAAACGCGTAATGCCCGATCTCGCCGCCACGATGATTCATGTGGTAGGCCACATCGATCGAAGCCAAGGCGTCTTCGATCGTGCGCACCGTGGGTGGCCACAGGGCTGTTCCCGGAATCATCGTCCCAATACGCCTCAGGGTAGCCGGCCCCACTTTCTCTGCGATCTCCCTGAAGGCATCCAGCCACGCCTGCTGCGAATGCCAACTGTCTTTCGCAGGCTTGTCGATGCCATGGGCTTTCAGTATCCGCAGCGCCATGGTCTGGGCCAGATCCATCCCTTCGACGACTGACAAAACGGCAGCCCCACAGACCTCCACCCCGGGAACGATAGCTTTGAACTGCGCCACCTCCTACCTCCTTATCTGCACGTGACGCTGTCTCAGAATTATCTGGCGCACACTAATGTCGAACTGTCATGTCCACGCCATATGTTGCTACAATGATACCATCGTCTTTCTAGCGCTACTATCTGCCGTGCGCCCCGTGGCAATCCCTGTCACCCTCTGCCATCATCACTTCGCCGACTGCGGCGGAGACGGGTTGACTAAGCCTGCCGCCAATGAACCCGGCACTATGGCCAGCAAGTCATCCAGAGTGAACGCGCCAGTCCTGTTGTAGATCGTCTTAGTCACCACCGGATCGGACATGAGAGATATCTGGGTTCCACCGACGAAGAAAGTGCAGCCATTGATGTTGGCCGCGGCATCAGTAGCCAGGAAGATCACGAAGGGCGCGATCTCCTCGGGCAAAGGCAGAATGGCCGTGACTTCAGGACCTACCGGCATGGGCTTCCCCTCGGCGCTGGCCTTCTCAATGGCCTCCGCCATCTCCGGCGCGATGGTCAGCCGGGTGGCCGCTCTTGGCCTGATAGCGTTGCAGGTCACGCCGTAACGCCCCATGTCTCGCGCTACGGTCCGCGTGAATCCGACGATGCCCTCCTTGGCCGCGCTGTAGTTGGCCTGGCCAACCGCCCCCAGACCCGACTCCGACGACGTGTTGATAATGCGACCGTTCCTCTGCTGCCTCATGACGGTGCAGGCTGGCCGGGTGCAGTTGAAAGTGCCGTACAGGTGGACCTTGATCACCAAGTCCCATTCCTCCGGTGTCATGTTAAAGATCATGCGGTCCCGCAGTATGCCGGCGTTGTTGACCAGGATATCTAGCCGCCTAAAAGTCTTGACGGCGGTGTTGATGATGTTCTCACCGCCTTCCGCAGTCGCCACGCTGTCATAGTTGGCTACCGCCTCCCCGCCCTTGTCCTTGATCTCCTTGACCACAGCGTCGGCTGGCGAGGCGGCTCCACCGGTGCCATCGCGGCTTCCTCCCAGGTCGTTAACAACCACCTTGGCGCCTTCGTCGGCCAGCAGCAATGCCTCCGCCCGCCCTAGCCCACGCCCGGCGCCCGTGACAATAGCCACCTTGCCCTTCAGTCTGTCCCCCATCTATGCACCTCCTCTTAGGGTTTAGGATTTGGGATTTCGAGTCTCATCGCGGCGAATCCCTCCGACCATCGCCAGTGTACCACCGATCGTCAAAATATCGAAGCCCTCGATGCCGGCCCCCCTTCCGAAATCCAATTGACAATCCGGAACGAACTGTGGTAAATGAAAGTGCACCCATCATACTGCTACCGCTGATCCGTCTTGCTTGTTGGCCAAGGGGGGTTGCGACGAAGGGAAACAGGATGCGGAAGCCTGCAACCAACTGCATCATCATGGTTGGGTCCGTCATCTGACGTTATCGCCGATCCAGGGACTGCGTGAAAAGCACACTCAAGCCGCTTCAGAACACGCGAAGGGGGTGCAAGATGGGACACAGCCAGTCGATCGAAGAGATCCTGGGCAGGCGGCTACTACTGGGCGAGGCCATCGCCCGCAACAGCCGGCTGTTACCCGACAGGGAGGCCGTGGTCTACGGCCAGAAGCGGTTCACCTATAGACAGTTCAACGCCCGCATCAATCAGCTCGCCCACGCCCTGCTCGCCTTGAATATCAAGAAGGGCAGCAAGGTGGCCATACTCCTCTACAACTGTAACGAGTTCCTCGAGGCCTACTTCGCCCTGGCCAAGATCGGCGCTGTCGGCGTGCCCCTAAACTTCCGTCTCGGTGCGGAAGAGATCAAGTACATCACCAACCACTCTGATGCCGAGGCCTTCATCCTGGGCGAGGCCTTTGTGCAGAACATTAAAGGCGTCCAGAAGGACTTGCCTCAGGTGAAGGACTATATCTCGGTGTCTGAGAAGCCTGTTGAAGGTATGCTGCACTTTGAATCCTGGATCGCCGGCTATCCCGACAGCGAGCCCCTGATCCTGGTTGAAGAGGATGACCCGGCTTTCATCATGTACACTGCGGGCACCACCGGAAAGCCGAAGGGGGCCGTGCTGAGCCACAAGAATGAGATCGTGCACTGGTTGCTGATGGGCACCTTCATGCGCACCGAGCCAGGTATGGCCGAGATACTTGATCACAGTGACAACTTCAAGGCCTTCGCCGCTCCACCCATATTCCACCTGGCGGCGTGGGCCTACTGTCAGTTCACGCTGTTCACCGGAGCCACGGTGGTGCTGCCCACAGAGGTCTTCAATCCCGAATACATCATGAAGACCATCCAGGAGGAGAAGATCGCCGCCATCATCCTGGTTCCGGTCATGACGTTCTTCATCATGCTTCTGCCTGATCTGGAGAAGTACGACACCAGCTCATTGAAGCTCTGGGTATCCGGAGCAGCCATACTGCCTACAGAGACCCGCAAGCAGATCAAGCAGCACTTCCCCAACGTGAAACTCTTCGACCTCTTCGGCCAGACGGAGATGAGCCCGGTCACTTGCGGCCTCCGCCCCTGCGAGGCCACAGGGCACGAGGGATCAGTAGGCAAGCCCGTGCCATTCGTCGAGGTGCGCATCGTGGACGAGAATGACAACGAGGTTCCACCGGGAGCTGTCGGAGAGGCAGTCTACCGTGGCCCAACGGTGATGCAGGAGTACTACAAGGACCCGGAGGCGACCGCCAAAGCGATGCGCCATGGCTGGTTCCATTCCACCGACCTCTTTCGGTTTGACCAGGATGGATTCCTCTACGTGGTCGACCGCAAGAAGGACATGATCATCAGCGGCGGTGAGAACATCTACCCCGCCGAGGTGGAGGAGATCATCTACAGGCATCCCAAGGTGGTCGAGTGCGCTGTCATCGGAGTGCACGATGACCAGTGGGGTGAGTCGGTCAAGGCTGTCGTGGTCTGCAAGAAGGGCGAGTGCGCCACGCAAGAGGAGATCATCGAACACTGCAAGTTGCACCTCGCCAGCTACAAGAAACCGAAGTCTGTGGATTTTGTTGAAGCCCTGCCGCGAAACGCGGCGGGCAAGGTGCTCAAGACCGAACTGAGAAAGAAGTACGGCAAGTCCGTGAAGTATTAGAAGTGCAAGCCACAAATCCCAAGTCCGAAATCCTGACATCGAGACACTCTGCGGCGGATTTCACTCCGCTCTATCCGCCCCTACACCTGGATTCCCGCCTTCGCGGGAATGACATGGTTTGTGGCGGCTTTGAAACCCGCCCCTTGCATTTTCTCCTTCCCCCAAGAGGGGGGGTTAAGGGGGTTGAGAGAGGATTGAGAGACCATCTCCGTGTCCCTCGCTCAGCATGATATGCAGCAGATAAGGAGGACGAGACCATGACCGGAATCACTTCCTACGGAGCTTACATACCTCTGTATCGCATCGCGCGGATGACCATCTGGGGAGCACTGGGCTGGTTGAATCCGGCTTCTTTGCTTCCCGGAGAGAAGGCGGTGGCCAACTACGATGAGGATGGCCTGACCATGGCGGTGGCCGCTTCCAACGACTGTCTTACCGGGATGGATCGCGACCAGATCGACGCCGTCTATTTCGCCACCACCACCCCACCCTACCGGGAGCGCCAGAACGCCGGGATCGTGTCCGCCGCGCTTGACCTCAGGGCGGACGCGCGGACCTCCGATTTCACCGGTTCCACCAAGGCCGGCCTGGGCGCCCTGATATCAGCCAGCGACGCCCTGAAGTCCGGATCAGCCAGGAGCGTCCTGGTCTGCTCCGGAGACTGCCGCCTCGGCAAG
>JAFGCL010000159.1 GCA_016932645.1 Dehalococcoidia bacterium
GCCGCAGGGCGTGAGCTGCCGGCGGGACGGGCTGGCGGAGGTGATCAAAGGGATGGACACCGTCGTCCTGGCCATGGGCGCCCTGCCGGCCAGCGAACTGGCGAAGCAGATCGAGGGGAAGGTGGCCGAGGTGCATGTCATCGGCGACGCCCGGAACCCGGCCAACGCAATGGAGGCCATTGCTGCCGGAGCGGAACTGGGGAGGGCGATCTAGGGGGGCACGTTATTAAAGGTTGCGGGGCGAAGTCTTAACAAGCCCGGGGGCAAATAAAGAGAGCTCAACTATCCGGTCCTGCCCGCGACCCGGCGTCTGTGTTCAACATGAGGCTGAGATGCTATAATCGCGCAGGTGGCATTCCCGCTTGCGGAGGCAGTCCAGCGAGCGGCGAAGCTGGAAAGGCGTTCCTCGTGAGTGCAACACACCGGAAGACGATTTTCGTCAGCAGCGTGCAGAAGGAGCTGCGTGCAGAGCGGCGAGCCATCAAAGACTACGTGCAGAACGATCCGCTGCTCCGGCGCTTCTTTGACGTCTTCCTCTTCGAAGACTTGCCTGCCTCGGACCGCAGGAGCGATGAGGTCTATCTCAAAGAAGTCGAGCGGTGTGATGTGTATCTGGGGCTCTTCGGCAACGACTACGGGCGCGAGGACTCCCAGGGTTTATCGCCGACTGAACGCGAGTTCGACCGGGCAACGGACAAGGGCAAGACCCGTCTCGTGTTCGTCATGGGTAAGGATGACAAGAAGCGTCATCCCAGAATGTTGAAGCTGATAAAGAAGGCCGGCGCGCAGGTTGTCCGCCGCCGCTTCGGTGGCATCCCTGATCTGAAAGCGGCTCTATATGCGTCCCTCGTGGAGTATCTGGCACATTCAGGCGACCTGCGGACCCTGCCGTTTGATGCGTCAGCCTGCCCCAGGGCAACCGCGGACGATCTATCCTCGGAGAAGATCACGTCATTCCTGGAAGTCGCCAGGCGTGAACGCAACTACCCCTTGCCGGCCAAAACCAGCGCGGAGAAAGCTCTGGCCCATCTCAGTCTGCTGGACAACGGCGCGCCTACGTACGCGGCCGTGCTTCTCTTTGGCCGGGAGCCGCAGCGATTCCTGCCGACGTCTGAGGTCAAGTGCATGCACTTCCACGGCACCGAAGTGCGAAAGCCAATCCCGTCCTATCAGGTTTTCAAGGGCACTGCCTTTGAGCTGGTGGACCAGGCGGTAGATTTCGTCCTGTCCAAGATAGACCGCAGCATCGGCACCAGGGAACACAGTGCTCAGGCCCCCGCGGCATACGAACTGCCGAAGGAGGCTGTGACCGAGGCCGTAGTCAATGCGGTGGCCCACCGCGACTATACGAGCAACGCCAGCGTGCAGGTCACGCTCTTCGCCGACCGGCTGGAGGTCTGGAATCCGGGCGAGCTGCCATCCTCCCTGACGCCCGAACGACTGCGGAAACCTCATGCCTCAATCCCGCGCAACCCACTGATCGCCGAACCCCTCTATCTGGCCCATTACATCGAGAAAGCCGGAAGCGGGACGCTGGACATGATCGCGCGGTGTCGCGAGGCCGGTCTTCCTGAGCCCGACTTCGAAGAGCGGGCCGGCCAATTCGTGGCCACGGTCTGGCGCGATTGGCTGACAGCAGAGGTGCTGGCAGGAGCAGGATTGAGCGACCGCCAGATGAAAGCCATCGCACAGGCAAAAATACAAGGACGGATTACGAACCTGGAGTATCAGGAGATCACCAGTGTCATCCGGAAGACTGCGGCTCGCGATCTCGACAGTCTTGTGGCGAAGGGCATTCTGATACGGGTCGGGTCCAAACGCGGAGTGCACTATATCCTTCCCGGAAAGAAATAGGCTGGTTGTGCGTTTTTGGCGGCCAGAGAGAAATGGGACATTTATGGGACATTTGGGACATCCAACCCGTCAAACCCGTCATGAGGTCGCCGCAGTAAAGCCGTCAAGAACCCGTCAAACCCGTCACGTCAAAGGAACTGCCCGCAAGGCGATGATGTAGTCGCTCGATCCGAAGGGATTGAGCCTGCCCCGGATAATGGGACACTTTTGTGACATATGGCCCATGACTTGCGTAGCAGCCTGCAAAGGAATAAGGAAGCATGCCTGACGACCGCCGACTGATTGAAGACTTCCTGCCGGTCCTGGCCATGGGCGCCCTGCCGATAGGGGCGATCCGCCTCGGGCGGACGCACCTACGGGGAAGGGTGGCCGGGGCGCATGTCATCGGCGATGCCCGGAACCCGAGCAACGCCATGGAGGCCATTGCTGCCGGAGCAGAGGTGGGGAGGGCGATCTAGACACCGAATGAGGCTTCCCACTTTGGCGTCCGGTGTCGACTATGGAATAACAGCCGAAGGAGATCGAGTTCTGACCAGGCGGTGGCTATTTGGAGTCATGCCCCAGAGATCATCAAGACGTGCTGCCAAATGGCAATCCGCGGAGCTCAAGGCGCACCGTTCGCCCACCATGGAAGAGCTCTGCGTATGAGCGATCGCGTTTTCGCTCCTTGAGCATGGAGAATGTCGAATGCCGAAGAGGATAGACCAGCGTGGCGGTGACCTCGTCTGCCTCGTATAGGGATGCGTAGGCAAGAATCTGGTGGAGGTCGGCACGATGAGCTTCGCGTGTCTCAGCTTCAAACCGGCGCCACCCTGATTCTTCTACTTCGGCCAGGTGAGCTTTGTACTTGGCGTCCACCACGTGGACGGACTTTCCCCTTTTCACCACGATGTCGGGGACGAGATGTCCGAGAGTACGGTGTGTTGGGTCGGACCAATGCAAAGGGAACAGAGTCTGGCCGAGGCGACCGACCTTGACGTCACCTCCGGTATCTGCAGCCTCTCTCCTGTAGACGCTCTCAACGTAGCTCTCCCACAGCGTTTCCAGCGGAAGCATCCAAGCGAGACCGTCACGCTCGTTTCCTCCTCCGAGTCCCCGTTCATCGACTACCCATGCAATCGCCTCAATGCCCCGAAGAAGGGCGTCTCCCAGTACGCGGTTGCCCATCATGCGTCTTTCCAGTTCGTCTTTCCGTGGCATCATAGGCGTGACATCGGCCAGTGAGTCAATCAAACGAACTGCCAATGCTGCAAGACTCAGAGCCACGATATCAGTGCCTCCAACGACGAGAAGATCGCGGTGAATACGTTCAAGGGCCCATCGAACGTGTCGGCGGAGTATTGGGTCTGTTGTCAGGTCAGGGAAGCGGCATGGAAGATGATGCCATGCACCTCTAGCGAGAGAGCCGCTCAGGTAGTCTTTCCAGATGATACTGCCACGCGGTTGGAGGAGGGTTTCTTCCGCTTGGCGGTATCCGGAGCTCAGGGATCTGAGTAATGCCTCCAACCTGGCTAGAATAGGGCCGGCCAGCACCCACGGTGGAACCTCTCTTGCACTCCCTGGAACGAGCGGCGATTCGAGGAACTGAGGAGCGGCGTGCCAGCCGGTTTCGTGGAGTATTCGGCCCACACCAGGCCACCCAAATCGCGGCTTCACTATCAGGCCACCCTGAACCTGCCCAGTCATGCCAGAGCGAAGCGGGACAGCTCCAGCGCGCCCGCCTGGAACTAGTGTGATGACAGGGCCGCCAGCACTACTGCCGACTTGTGGCTGCACGTCAAGAGCACGGAAGGCCTCAGAATTGAATCGCAAGAACGTATCTGCGTACGGACCCCAGTCGCCGACTCGCTGGGGCGGGGCGAATTTGTGAGCAGGGACCGTGACTGGTGGGCCGTGGTCCGTACCTACCAACAGCGGTTTCCCGTCCACAATGCGCGTAGGCCGCCACTTCGAGTGCGTACGGGCTGTGTGGGTACGTGACTTCATGGCGTTCATCTTGTGGAATCTTCAACAGCGTCGCGTACAGCGTGCAATTCCGTAGTGGCTGGTCCGAGATAACCCTCTCTCAAGTACTCGTCCAGCAATGGTATGAGCTCATACCGAAGGCGCTTCTTCAGTTCGTTGGCATTCCTTGCCAAGAAGTAGTAGTGACCAGGCAGAAGGTTCAATGCTTCCGATGGCGCGTGTTCGACAAACACATCGCATATTCGGTCATAGAGCTCGGTTGCCAACTCGATTCCCTGTCTGGCGACAACATCCCTGTCTGGCATCACCCTGACGAAAGAAAAGCGGCGACGAATCGCTAGGTCGATACTGGCGATGCTGCGGTCTGCGGTGTTCATGGTTCCGAGTACATATAGATTCGTTGGGAGCCTCAACTCTTTCTGGCCGTCTATAGGATGAGCCAACTCCACGCTGCGGTCCCCAACTCGGTCGGGCTCGAAGAGGTAGATGGCCTCCCCGAGTATCTTGCCTAGGTCGGCGCGGTTGATCTCATCAATAACCAGCAGAAACGGATCAGCGGCGGCTTTCCTCGTCGCTTGGTGAAGCCATCCAGGGCGCACTTCGAAACGCAAGGTCTCACCCTTGCTGACGTCTGGAGACAAGCCAACAACGAAATCCTCATATGTGACTGCCGGATGGAATTGGATCACCATGCCATTTCCCTTGAACTGCGTCTTGAACACCTGCTCAGCCAGGTGTGTCTTTCCCGTGCCAGGCGGTCCCTCGAGGATCACGAAATGGCGGGCCTTGAGGAGTTCATATACTTCTTCTTTCGTGACGGCGGGGAACAAGTCCCGGCGCAGACGCCCAAGGAAATCATCACGCTTGTCCCTATACGCGGACATAATCTGCCAGCCGCGCTCGTGGGAGTACAGGTCGAAGTAATTCTGCACTATCTCTCGCGCCGTCTCTGGCTGCTCTTCCCTCCGAACAAGGGCCATGCAGTACATCTCATGTCCATAGCGCCTAAGTGCATTCTCGAACCCCGGGAATCGTTCCGCAGTGGCCGTCGGCACGACCGCGTTAAGGTTGGCGGGGTCTGGCTTGGACCATACCTCAACTCCTTTGCCTGCCAAGAGCCGCCGTAGGGCCGCCGCGCGCCTTCTGTGTCCTGGACGAGTCAGGATTCCCTCATCTGGAGATAGTCCGCGAGTTCCAACCACGAGGCCGATCAGACTGCCATGGTCTTTGGTTGGAAACCAAACAACGCTTGTACCGCCGTAGGGGCCCGACTCGGGATTTTCAGTATTGATCAGGCCAGCATAGGGCACCGACTCATCAGAACCCTCTAGAGAACCCAGCTTCAGAGCGTCACGAACGCCGCTTCTGGCGTAATAGCGTTTCTGGTAGCGCTCGCCAAACAGTGCCTCTAGCTTGGGACGCGCAGCCAAGTCGTCACCGTCAAGCCCTCGCCTGATGAATTCTGCAAGTGCTGAGATGCTGTCGTTCATGCTCCCTCCTTTGCCTCGATGCTCTAGGGTTCCAGGCGATAGTTGACTCGTCCTGAGAGATGGGCCGCGCTCCAGTAGTAAGCTCGTATGTACCTTGAGAGATAAAACGTTATCAGAGGTGAACGCTAGGGCAAGATCGCTTCACTCATTGGCCGTCGAGTCCACAGAGTTCTGGAAACACGTGTAGTATTCTACGCCGACACACTCATCCGTCAAGTGAGTGGGCTCAGTTCAGTGGAATTGGACGCCTTCACCATCATGCCGAACCATTTGCATGGCATCGTTGTGATCCATGAACAATGTAGGGGCACGTTGCAACGTGCCCCTACGCAAACGGAACGATTCGCCCGACCCACGTCGAATTCCATTCCCACCATCGTTCGGTTGTTCAAATCCGCCACCACGACCCGCATCAATGTTCTGCGGGGTGCCCCGGGCATGCCCGTCTGGCAACGCGGGTATTATGAACACGTCGTTAGGAACGAACAGGAATTGACGGCGATCCGCCAATACATCCAGGCCAATCCTGCCCAATGGGACGAGGACGAGAACAACCCGGATTTCGCGGCGCGATAGGCGCGGCGCGCCATAACACCCCCAATGAATTGGACGCCTTCACCACCATGCCGAACCGTGTGCATCGGGTAATCGTGGTCCATGTCCATTGTAGGGGCGAAAAATCTTTCGCCCCTACGTATCGCCCCTACGTTTGCCCAACGACCACGCCCATACCATTGGCGGACGGATCCGGGCGAACACAAGGTTCGCC
>JAFGCL010000160.1 GCA_016932645.1 Dehalococcoidia bacterium
CAATGTCCCGCAGGTAAGCGAGGGGATCATGCCCATACGCCTTCTCTCTCCTGACGTTGTCTCCAAGATCGCCGCCGGCGAGGTGGTGGAGAGGCCGGCCTCTGTGGTAAAGGAGCTTATCGAGAACTCCCTGGACGCCGGCGCGTCGCAGATCGAGATCGAGGTTCGCGGCGGCGGCATGAACCTCATCCGGGTTTCGGACAACGGCACGGGCATTCCCAAAGACGAAGTGGAGCTGGCCTTCCAGCACCATGCCACCAGCAAGATCGAGAGCCTGGCCGATCTGGACACGGGCACCTCGCTGGGATTCAGGGGTGAGGCGTTGCACAGCATTGCCCACGTGGCCCAGGTGGACCTGCTCACCCGGAACAAGGATGATTCCACCGGGACTTTCGTTTCTCTCCGCAATGGCGCGGTCGTTGACCGGGGCATGCGCGCGGCCCCCCAGGGCACCACTGTCACCGTACGTCACCTGTTCCGCGACGTCCCTGCCAGGCTGAAATTCCTCAAGTCAGCGACGACGGAGGGCAACCAGATAACCAACCTTACTATCCAGTACTGCCTCGCTTTCCCCGGGGTCAAGTTTACCCTGTCCGTCGAAGGGCGCGAGATTCTGCGCACTCCCGGCAGTGGCCGGCTGAAGGATGCCATCGCGGAGGTGTATGGCCTGGACGTCGCCCGGGCGATGCTGGAGATCAAAGGGATTACCTCTGAGAGCAGCATGGTGCCGATGGTCAGCGGCTATACCAGCCCGCCTTCGCTCAGCCGGGCCACCCGCGGTTATATCAGCTTCTTCGTGAATGGGCGGTGGGTGCAGAGCCGCCCGCTGGCCGGGGCGGTGGAGAGGGCCTATGAAGGATGGCTGGGCGTCAGGCGGTATCCCATCTCGGTCATCAACATCTCGATATCACCGCAGTTCGTCGACGTCAACGTCCATCCCGCCAAGAGGGAAGTCCGCTTCTCCCAGGAGCCGATGGTCTTCAATGCCGTGCACGGCGCCATCCGGCGTGTTATGTCAGAGCAGGCGCCGATTCCTGAGTTCAAACCCGCCGCTGGGTTCGCACTGGCGCCAGCACGGGGGATGCCGGGGTTGCTGCCGGTCGAATGGAAGCCCGGAGCCGCCGGGCCATTGATGCCGGAGACGAGCCGAACGGAACTGCCCATACTGCGGGTGCTGGGGCAGGCGTCTTTTACCTACATCATCGCCGAAGGGCCTGACGGCCTGTATCTCATTGATCAGCACGCTGCCCATGAGCGCGTGCTCTTCGAGAAGGCGCTGGCGCAGCGGAGCCGGAAAGCATTGGATATCCAGCCTCTGTTGGAGCCAGTGCCGGTGGATCTCACCCTGAAGCAGGAGGAGGTTCTCAGAACCGGAGGCGAGATGCTGGCCCAGTTCGGGTTTGGCGTTGAACCATTTGGTGACCGGACATACCTGGTGCGGGCTGTTCCCGCCATGCTGGTCGGCAAGAGTATCGCCGACGCCGTGAAAGAGGCCATCGATTCGCTGGATGATGAGACCGCTGGGGCGAATGAAGGGGAGAGAATCGCCCGCTCGCTGGCCTGTCACGGATCAGTGCGGGCCGGGCAACCCCTGAGCCAGGAAGAGATGGGTGAGCTTATCCGGCAGTTGGAGAAGACCGTCTCCCCCCGCACCTGTCCCCATGGCCGGCCGACGATGATCCATCTCAGCGCTGGTCGGCTCGAACGAGAGTTCGGGCGGGCGTAGCTACCTTCGCAGGTCAAGCACCGCGCTGAGCAGAATGCTTCAAACCCCGCTCTGGATACCTCCAATTCACTCTCCGGATTCGGGCGTGTCAAGCCGCCTTGTAGCGCTTCAAAGCCTCGTAGACGGCATCGGTGCCGAACTGTATGGCGCCCGTTGGCACTCTCTCGTCGGCGCCATGTCCCAGTTCCCACGTCTTGAAGTGAGGTGGCAGTTGCATCGGCGTGAATCCGTAGGTCTGGATGCCCAGCCGGCGAAAGAAGCGGGCGTCGGACACACCGCTGAAAAGGATGGGAATCGGGGTGCCCTTGGGGTCAGCCTCACGTAGTATCCCGGCCAGGGTGTCGAACCACCCCATGTCGGGCTCGGCTGGCCCGGGATCGTACCGGGTCACTTCCAGTGTCACATCCCGGCCGATGAGGCGGTGCAGTTCATCAAGCAACTGATCAGGTTTGCTGCCAGGCAGAAGCCTCCCGTCCAACTCTATGGTGATCTCGCTGGGGATCACGTTGAATTTCTCACTGGCATGAACCACTGTCGCCGCAGCTGTGT
The DNA here is from genome assembly GCA_016932645.1 of Dehalococcoidia bacterium. Lineage (GTDB taxonomy): Bacteria > Chloroflexota > Dehalococcoidia > UBA2247 > RBG-13-53-26 > JAFGCL01. The sequence continues at coordinate 2,276 of JAFGCL010000160.1, forward strand.
TGCGGAAGAGGGGGTCGAGGGCCAGCCTCCTAGAGCCAAAAACAGCCAGTATTCGATCGGTCATCACCGGGTTCAGAATCTGCCGGAGAACCAGGTTCGCAGGGAACGACAGTGCCCTGGACATGGCCTCGACGCTCTGGCGGGCAGCAGGTGTAACGTGCACCGGCAAACGGTGCCGATCCAGCTTCTGGAGTACCATGGCCAGCTCGGCCATTGCGCCCCCGCGAACGGGCATCGACCCGTGACCACCTGTTCCGTGTACTACTGCTTTCATGGTGCAAAGCTGTTTCTCGGTCACCATGATGGGATAGAGTTTCCTGCCCCCAAGGTAGACACTGAAGCCGCCGACTTCACTGATGGCATAGCGAATGCCCTGGAAATGCTCCGAATGACTCTCGACCAGGTACTTCGCCCCGAAGTCGCTGCCGGTCTCTTCGTCGCAGAGGATGGCCAGGACTACATCGCCAGCCGGAACAAAGCCTTCAGCCTTGGCCTGCAGCAGGGCCGCCACCATCATGGCCACGCCGCCCTTCATGTCGATAGCACCTCTGCCCCAGATGCAGCCCTCTGCGACCTTCCCTTCGAACGGAGGATAGGTCCACCTCTGGTTGGCTGTGGTGACAACGTCTACATGGCCATACATCAACACCGGCGGAGCATCACCGCGTCCGGAGAGGTGGCTGATCAAGTTAGGCCGGTTCGGTTGGCGGCCGAGGATGACGGTATGGAATCCGGCGGCAACCAGCAGTTGATTGATGTAACCCACGCACTCCGCCTCGTTACCCGGCGGGTTGGTGGTATCGAAACGGATGAGGTTCTGCAGCAACTGTGCCGGATTCCGGTAGATGGCGGTCTCGTCGGGAGGCGGATGAGTTGAGATGTCAGACCTCCTCTTCCCGTTCGGAAGCCTGCAAGAGACTTATACCGTGTCCTCTCTTAGCAGGTGGCACCCTTAAACGGGTGTCGTCTAGGCTAATATCAGGCGCTGGTGGCTGTCAAGTGGCCGGGGCAGTTCAGGACTGTAAACAGGGCTACATTTAGCACCGACCTATTGACAGTCCATTGCGCCCGAGGGTGTAGAATAGATCCATAGCCGGCACAGCCATAGCCGCACGGTACAGGTGACATCTGCAATGGGGTTGGGGGTGGTAGGAGTGGCAATCCTCTAAGACTCTGCCTGCCCGGTTCTCCTTCTTGGCGCAAGCTTTGCTCTGCTAAGGGCAGACCGTCTCTTCTGATCGTTTCCCGCTGTCCGAGGTCGTTGGCCAAACCGACGTTTGGGTGGCGCAAGTTGGATGAATCCGGGTGAGGGAGGATTCTTGACCGGGCTGGCGTAAGCTGGAGTGGTGGATGAGGAGGTGAGGCCTATGGTCATCAGGGTGAGTATCTCTGGGCATGACACACGGGTCATGTTCAGAGACTCAGGAAGAGGCCGGGTACTTAAGTGCCCAAGTCCGGGTCCGAGATTCGCTTGATGGAGAAGTATGGTGAAAGCGTCAATGGGTAATGCATTGAAGACGGAATTCGACGCATATAGCAGCATCCTGA
>JAFGCL010000161.1 GCA_016932645.1 Dehalococcoidia bacterium
CGCCAGGTGCTCCTTGCCGGCTGGGTGGACGCCTACCGGGACCACGGCGGCCTGCTGTTCGTCCATCTGCGCGACCGCAGCGGCATCATCCAGATCGTCTTCAACCCCGAGACCGCGGGAGCCGACCTCTGCCAGAAAGCGGCCTCACTGCGGTTCGAGTACTGCATCGCGGTAACTGGCGAGGTCAAGAAGAGGATCCCCGGCACGGAGAACCCCAACATCGGAACCGGCGGCATCGAGGTCATGGTCAGTGACCTCACCGTGCTCTCCGAATCAGATGCGCTGCCCTTCGCCATCTCCGAGAAGGCCATGGTTGCCGGCGCGCCGTCCGCGGGCGCCGACAACGTGTCCGAGGACCTGCGCCTCCAGTACCGCTACCTGGACTTGAGGCGCCCTTCCATGCGGGACAACCTGATGGCCCGGCACCGCATCTTCCAGTGCATCCGCGGGTTCCTCGACTCGCGCGGCTTCGTCGAAGTCGAAACCCCGGACTTGACGGCCAGCACCCCCGAAGGGGCGCGCGACTACCTGGTGCCCAGCCGCCTCCACCCGCAGACCTTCTACGCCCTGCCCCAGTCGCCGCAGCTCTTCAAGCAACTCCTCATGATCGGCGGCATGGAGCGCTACTTCCAGTTGGCGCGCTGCTTCCGCGATGAAGACCTGCGCCCCAACCGGCAGCCGGAGTTCACCCAGCTCGACATCGAGGCCTCCTTCATTGACGAGGAGTTCATCTACGACCTGGTGGAGGAGCTCACCGTCAGGATGTTCGCCATCGGCGGCATCACGCTGCAGCGGCCCTTCCCGCGCATGACCTGGACCGAGGCCATGGACACCACCGGCTCCGACCGGCCCGACCTCCGCTTCGGCCTGCGCTTCGTCGATCTGACGGATGTCTTCACGCACACCAACTACTCCATCTTCAAGCAGATCCTGCAGCGCGGCGGCTGCATCAAGGGCCTCAACATCAAGGGCCAGTCCGAGAAGCTGAGTAAGAACGTGTTGCAGAACGAGTATGCCAAGGAGATCGCGCCCTCGTTCGGGGCCAAGGGCATGACCTGGATGCGCGCCGAGAATGGCAAGCTGGAATCCAACATAGTTCAATTCTTCAGCGCCCACGAACTCGAGGAACTCCACAAACGATTCGACGTCGCTGATGGTGACGTTTTCATCATGATCGCCGATCCCTCGTACACCATCGTCACCTCCGCGCTCGGGCAGTTGCGCCTGCACTTGGCGAACCGCCTCGGCCTGATTCCGGCGAACGTCTTCTGTCCGGTCTGGGTCACCGAGTTCCCGCTGTTCGAGCCCACCGACGAGGGAGGCGTCACCTCCAGCCACCACCCGTTCACCGCGCCTGACCGCACCGATTTCGATCCCAAGAACGTAGAGGATCTGCTCAAGCTGCGCTCCTGCGCCTACGACCTGGTGATGAACGGTGAGGAGCTGGGGGGAGGCAGCATCCGCATCAGCAACCGCGAACTGCAGCGCAAGATATTCGCCGCCCTGGGCCTGACCGAGCAAGAAACGAAGGAGAGGTTCGGCTTCTTCCTGCGGGCTTTTGATTTCGGCGCGCCGCCGCACGGCGGTCTGGCGCTGGGCATGGACCGCACGGTGTCGATGATCCTGCAGACGCCTTCGATCCGCGAGGTGATCGCGTTCCCCAAGAACCGCAGCGCCGCCTGTCCCTTGACTGGCGCTCCGTCCGCAGTCAAACGGGAGCAACTGGCCGAGCTCGGGCTACTGAACCTCGGCGGCCAGGCCGTCCTGCCGGGAACCGCGCATAAGGAGAACCTGATCGACCGCGTCTCCTGGGTATCGCGCATCGGCATCACGCAGGAGGAACGCCCGCTGATGGAACAGACCCTGGCGCAGGCCGAGGAACTCGCTTCGCTGGCCGCCGAGAAGGCCGGTGAGGAAGAGCCGGCCTACGGCGTCGCGCCGGTGGCCAATCGAACGCGGCCGGGGACCGAGGAGAAGCGGTCGCCGCTCTCCGAGACCGGCCAGCTTCTGAAGAGCGCGCCTGCCGTCAAGGGCAACTATTTCAAGACGGCCACAATATTGGAATGACGGGAGACATCTTGCCGGATTCTGTTTTCATCCATCGCAGCCCCGAGACGGCTGCCTCGAAGGGCGGACCTCTGCGAGGGCTTCAGATTGCGATCCAGCCCAATATCTCGGCGGCGGGCTGGCCGACCGAGGCCGGCTCGAACGCGCTGGCCAACTTCAAGTCATTGGAAGACGCCACTGTGATCCGGCGCCTGCGCCAGGCGGGAGCCTCACTTTGTGGCTCCACCCGCATGAGCGAGTTCGGCTTCGGCCTGCAGGGGAGCCAGGCCGGCGGCGCACTCCAAGACCAGGCCGCAGATGCCGAGTTGGTCCTGGACATGATGGGCGAGAGCCGGCTCGCCGCCGGTCGCACTGGCGTCTGCGGTTTCAAGCCCAGTTGGGGTCTGGTGTCCCGCTACGGCCTGATCGGCCTGATTCCATCGATGGAATGCTGCGGGATACTCTCCGCGAGCTTCACGGATGTCCGGGAGATACTCAAGGTCATCGCCGGTCCGGATGAGCTTGACTTCTCGCTGCCCGGTGAGAAACCCCTTGACTTCTCCCCACAGAACATCGACCCGAAGAACACCACGATTGGCACTATCAATGAAGCCCAAGACGGCTTGCCTGCTGGGCAGGAAGAGGCGTTCCGGGCATCGCTCGACGATCTGAACAAGGCGGGCTTCGCCGTGCGTGAGATGTCGTTCCCCGACTTCCCGCTCTTCTCTCCAGTTCACCAGATCGTGGGTTCGGTGGAGGCCTCGTCCGCCGCCGGCCGCTACGACTCGGTTCGCTACGGCCCTCGGGCAGCGGGCGGCAAGAACTGGAACGAGATGTATCTTCTGTCGCGCGCGATCGCTTTCGGGCCCCTGGTCAAGAGCTACCTGTTCCAGGGCGCCTTCTTCCAGTTTGAGCGGTATGAAGCCTTCGAGGATGCCTGCCGGATACGGGCCCGGTTGCTGGCGGGCATGCACGCGCTGACTTCGCACGTCGAATTCCTGGTCTTCCCGGCAGTCGAAGCCGCCCCATCCACAACACCCGCGTCGCTGCCCCAGACCTACGCCCAATTCGCCTCGACGCTCTTCGCCAATGTCACCGGCCAGCCCGCGCTCTACCTGCCCCCGGGCCGGAGCGCGGGACACTCAGGCATCCAACTCACGGGGCCGAGGCTGAGCGATGCGCGGCTGTTGTCGCTGGGGGAACAACTCCTCCATCTGGGGCGGGGAGGCAAGTAGCCATGGACTTCGAAGCGGTCATCGGCCTGGAGATCCACGTAGAGCTCAATTGCACCACCAAGATGTTCTGCGACTGCCCCAACCGCTACGGCGATGAACCCAACATCAACACCTGCCCGGTCTGCCTCTGGTTCCCGGGCGCCATGCCGCGGTTCAGCCAGCAGGCCCTGGAGAAGGCCTCGCTGGTGTGTCTGGCGTTGGGAGCCGAACTGCAGCCCCGAAGCGCCTTCGACCAGAAGGTCTACTACTATCCCGATCTGCCCAAGGGCTTCCAACTATCCCAGGCTCATCTGCCTCTTTCGCGCGGCGGCGGCATCTACATCGTCGACGAAAACGGCCAGCCCAAGCGAGCGCGCCTGCATCATGTCCACATGGAAGAGGATGTCGCCAAGCTGGTGCACGAGATGGAAGGCCGCCTGCCTATCAGTCTGGTGGACTTCAACCGCGCCGGCACGCCGCTGGTGGAGATCGTCACCGAGCCCGACTTCCGTTCGCCGTATGAGGCCATGGAGTTCCTCAAGGCGCTGCGCACCCAGGTGCGCTACACCGGATGCTCCGAGTGCAGCATGGACAACGGCACCATGCGCGTGGATGCAAATATCTCCATCCGTCCGCGGGGCACCAGCCAGATGAACACCAAGGTGGAAGTCAAGAACATGAACTCCGTCCGCCACGTGGGCGACGCCATTGCCTACGAGATCACCCGCCAGACGGCAGCGGTGCAGGCGGGCGAAACGGTCATTCTGCACACCCGGCTCTGGGACCCGGACAAGAAAGTGACCACACCGATGCGCGCCAAGTTCGAGGGTCCGTGCGTTCCCGATCCCTCGGTGCCGGCCATTGAACTATCAGCGGAGTGGATCGAGAACATGCGTTCGCGTCTGCCGGAGATGCCCGCGGCCAGGGCCGAGCGCTTCGTCAAACAGCATGGGCTGACGCCCGAAGAAGCCCGGTTCCTCAGCTCCGATCTGGACGTGGCCGGCTACTTCGAGGCCCTCATCCGCGAGGGCATTGCGCCGCGGACGGCCATGCACTGGCTCACCACGCAGCTAGTGCCCGCCCTCAAGGAGCGCCAATTGGAACTCGGTGCTTCGCCCGTAACACCGGCGCGGCTTGCCGCCCTGCTCAAGATGCTCTCCAAGGACGAGATCAACGCCAACGCGGCCCGCGAGGTGCTGGTGCACCTGTTCGACAGCGGCGAGACACCGGAGGCCATCGTGACAGCCAAGGGGTTCCGCCAGGTCTCCGACACTGGCGCGCTCGATGCGCTTATCGAGAAGGTGCTGGCCGCGCAGCCCACCGCTGTCGCCGACGTCAAGAAGGGGCAGGGCAAGGCCATGGGCTTCCTGGTTGGCCAGGTGATGCAGGCCTCGGGCGGCAAGGCCAACCCCAAGGTGATACGGGAGTTGCTGGCGAAGAAGCTGGCAACGTAGTGAGGACAACTCACCATCCGCGATTCAGCCATCTACGCGTCGGGGCTCTGCCAAGATGTCACCCTAACGGCTCACTCAAGAGGCGTGAGATGCTGCCTACCTTCTGTCGGCATCGCCGTGGCACCCAGACCAGCCCCGCGGCGTTGACATCCCCCACCCCTCCAACATAAGATTCAGACGGTTGTCCAGCCAGCCAGCTGGGCGAGTAGCAAACGAGTCGTGCAAGGAAGAATGACACGGTCGTTCAGCCCAGGAGGCAGCCATGAGTCAGTACTGGCAATGGATTGAGCACAAAGGAAAGCGCATTCTTCTGGCGAAGTTCGGCGGCCTGAGGGACGAAAAGACCTATGTGGAGGCTATCGCCGACCTGGAGCAGGAGATACTGAGGCAGCCAAAGGGACAACTTATCCCGCTGGCGCTGGACGTGAGCGATACGCGCGTGACAAGGGCAGTTACCAACAGAGGCAAGCAACTGATGGAGACCGCCAAGGCAAACGGCATACCGGACAGCCCGACCGCACTGATCGGCCTTTCGGGAACGCAGAAGGCTATCGTGATGGCCATCCAGCTCGTCAGAGGCGACATACACGTAGTGGGAAGCCTCGACGAAGCAAAGGACTGGCTCGTCAGCCGCCTGGGATAGCGCCGCAGAGAAAACGATCGCACCGGGCCGCCATCGCGAGTCAATCCGAAGCGTGGGGCTGGCGGAACGACAAGGATCTCAGCGCTGCAGCAGCCATGAAGCTCTGGTAGAAGAGGAGAAACGACATGTTTGAGATCCCGGAGTACGTCACTCTCGCCCGCCAAATGACTGAAAGCCTTTCCGGTAAAAGGATCGCCAAAGGGAATCTGGGCAACTCTCCGCACAAGTTCGTCTGGTACAACCGAAAGCCTTCTGAGTTCTCAGCTCTCGTCAAGGGAAAGACAATCGGCAACGCCTACACCAGAGGCAGATGGCTCTTCATCCCCTTGGAGCCAGGCCACACTCTCGTCTTTGGAGAGTGCGGCGGCAAAATACTCCTGCATGAATCGGAGTCACTGATGCCAAAGAAGTACCATCTCTCACTTCATTTCGAGGATGGCAGTGCGCTATCGGCCACGACCCAGATGTGGGGCGCCATGGAGCTGTACGAGAAAGGACAAGAACTTGAGAGGCAGTACATCAAAGGAATGCGGACCACACCCGTTGATCCCGAGTTCAGCCCGGCGTATCTGACCGCACTCATCCAGGAATGTGCGAAGGAAGGAAGCAGGTCGGTGAAAGGCATTCTCACCCAGGACCAGTTGATTCCGGGACTGGGGAACGCAATTGCGCAGGATATCATGTTCAAGGCAAGGCTCCATCCAAAACAACCCATAGCCGGACTGAGCAGCAAGCAAATCAAGGATCTCCACCGGGCAATCGTCGATACTGTTGCGCAGGCGATCCGAATGGGCGGCAGGAATGACGAGTTTGACTTGTATGGGAAGCCAGGGAGATACGTCCGGATCATGGACAAGGCCAACGCCGGACGCCCGTGCCACGAGTGTGGGACGAAGATCGAGAAGATAGCCTATCTTGGAGGAGCGTGCTACTTCTGCCCCAGATGCCAGAAACTGGATTGAGTTCAGACTGTAGCGCGGCCTCGCACCACCTCCCCCAACAACCTGAACCGCCGTTGACATCCTCTGCCGCCGCACCATAGTATTCAAGCGACTCCCGCGTATCCCCAATGAACCGTGGTGCAAGCCCAGCCTTGACCACACCAGTGATCTTGTCGTACGATTTCACCCGACTCAAGACACCAAGCCAACCCTGTGATCTGCCTGACCCAGGTTCGGTCGCAGAGAAAGGGGATGCATCCGTGCGGGAGTACTCAGGTCAGTACACTTTGTCCGACTACCTTCTAGCCAACCGCATGCACTTATTTTCCAGCCGCACCACCAAGTTTGTCATAGTTTTCATACTCCTTCTAATGGCCCTGCCAGTTCTTGGTCTAATAGGCAACCCGACTGATGTCTTCGCCTGGGGTCTCATACTCTCTGGGCTGGTCATCATAGCTTATCCGTACACAGTGTTGCCAATTGCAGGCAGAATCATGTATGCGCAACAGCCGCAGATTCGTGGTCAGGTTAGGATTCTAATAGGACCCGACAGAATCGTTGATGCATCCGCCACCGGAAGCGCCACTCATCTGTGGCTTCACCACATCCTGGTCTCCCAGCGCATGATCCTGCTCTTCGAGACACCCCGAACCTTTATAATGTTGCCACGTAGGTTCTTCAAGGACGAGGACGACTTGCAGGCTGCCAAGTCACTTCTGGAGGGCTTCCCAACCGGGAAGCACGGCTATGATGCGATCAGCCGTGTCTCAGCACCAGCCAGTCTCCCTGCGGGTCAGAGCCCACCCATTCTCAATCTCGAGGGTAGCACCGAAGACACCGCGACCGTGAAGTCGGCTGTGTCATGGCCAGCCCAGCCATTGACTCAGAGTTCATTCGAAAAGACCGCTCTGTCAGTAATCAAGATCGTCGGCGCCATCGCGGGCTTTCTTCTAGCGTTGGCTGGCCTTCTCGTGACCGCCAGTACATGTTTGTACATAGCAGGTGGCTCCTACGATGGCTCGCTAGTCAGCAACCTTTTCGGCATGGTGCTCTTTGGTATCGCCCCCGCGGCCACAGGGTTGGCGTTGATAGTCCTTTCACTTCGCAGTCTGTCCACTGGCCAACGTCATGGAACCGCCGCCAGAAGTGGCGATGCGACGCCATCCGTTCTCTCTGAAGGGCAAACCTCACCCGGGTTTGATGCCAAGGAGGAGTCCGATGACTCCGTACCGCTGAACACTCCCCTATCCGTCACAGCAGGTTCAGGCACTCGGCCTGTTGTCAGCCGCTTCGAGAACGGGGTGAACAAGGGGGCGAAGATACTTGGAATCATCGCCGCCTCCCTCGTGGCATTGCTGCTCATCTTCGTCATGATTGCGGTTACTATCAACAGGTTATCGTAGGCTCCGCTCGGCCAACCATTTCCAACAGTAGAACCTAGTGGGTCCGACCACCGTTGACATCGTTCACCACCGCGCCATAACATTCAGGCGATCGTGTAAGCGGTAATCAAGTAATGTAGTGTTGAACCAGACATGCACCGAGAGATTGGACAATACGTAATCCGTGACTGGAACATTGAAGACGCTCCGTCGATTGCCAAATATGCGAACAATAGGAAGATATGGATCAATCTGCGCGATGCTTTTCCCCATCCGTACGGCCTTCAAGACGCAGAGTCCTTCATCACCAGCACCCTGGCAGCAGAACCGGTAACCGTGTACGCCATAGCCAGCCAATCGGAGGCCATCGGAGCCATCGGATTGATCCTCGGCCAAGATGTTAATCGGTTCACGGCAGAGATAGGTTATTGGCTGGCAGAGCCCTTCTGGGGCAAAGGTATCACGACTGAGTCCGTGAAGAGTCTGACGGCTCATGCCATCCGTGAGCTCAAGCTGCACAGGGTCTTCGCTGAACCGTTCACCACCAATCCGGCTTCGGCTAGAGTCCTCGAGAAGGCAGGATACCGGTGTGAGGGCATTCAACGGTCCAGTGCTTTCAAGAATGGCGAAGTCCTCGACCAGTTCCTCTACAGCTACGTGGCAAGACGGAGCACAGACCCGGGTATTTGAGAGAGGGGGAGGCAGACATGAGCGATCGACCAGCCATCCACACAGAGAGGCTTACCAAGCACTATGGTAAGGTGCGCGCCCTCGTGGACCTGAACCTGGACATCCCCGCAGGCGAGGTATTCGGGTTCCTCGGCCCGAACGGCGCTGGCAAAACGACCGCGATCCGGACGATGCTCGACGAGATCCGGCCTACCGCGGGGCGGGCATCCATTGTCGGGCTGGACACACATGAGAAGTCCGTCGAGATCCGCAGGCACATCGGCTACGTCCCGGGCGACCTGGCAATGTATCCCAACCTCACCGGCAGGGACACACTCACGTACTTCGCCAACCTCAGGGGCGGCGTCGACTGGTCTTACATCGGACAGTTGGCCGACCGACTTCACGCCGACCTCGACAAGAAGGTGGGCGACCTGTCCTCCGGCAACCGGCAAAAAATCGGGGTCATCCAAGCCTTCATGAACAAGCCCCAGGTTCTAATCATGGACGAGCCAAGCGCCGGTCTTGATCCACTCATGCAGCGGGAGTTCCAAAAGATGATGCGTGAGGCCGCTGCCGGAGGCTGCACGGTGTTTCTCTCCAGCCATGCCCTGTCTGAAGTTCAGCGCGTCGCCGACCGAGTGGGAATCATCCGGCGCGGCCGCCTCGTCGCCGTGGAGACCGTCTCCGAGATCCGGTCCAAGGCGATGCGGCGCGTCGAGTTCGAACTCGACTCACGAGCGGATGCCTCGGTGTTCGAGGCTGTGGCTGGCGTACGCGATGTCACCGTCGCCAACCATCGTGTCGCCCTGTCCCTGGATGGCGACATGGGACCGCTGCTCAAGGCTGTTGCTTCCCGCTACGACATCGTCGATGTCAGCACACAGGAAGCCGATCTCGAGGAGGTCTTCCTCACCTACTACCGCGACAAGGAAGTGTCGGCCTGATGCTCGCCAGCGTGTTCGCCAAGACGCTCCGGGACAACTGGAGGTCATGGGTGATTGCTGTCGCCAGCCTCTCAGCCATGCTACTCCTGTCCATGTGGGCCTACCGTGAGGTCGATCTCAGCTTCTACATGTCGCTGCCGGAAGTCTACCGTTCCATGCTAGGTATCCCTGAGAACGCGGATGTGGCCAGTCTGGCCATCAACGCCCACATGGGATCCTACGGTGCGATGACGGTCGCCGCGATAGCGCTCGGCATGGGAGCGGCCTCGATCGCCGGCGAAGAGCGGGCGGGGACCATTGCGCTTCTGCTGGCCAACCCCAGGAGCCGCACCCACGTGCTAGCATCCAAGGCAGCGTCGATGGTGCTCCTGGTTGGCCTCGCCATCCTGGGGTTGTGGGGCGCCATCCATCTCGCGGCTCTAGCCCTCGGCATTTCGATCGCCGGCCTGCACCTCGGGGCCCTCACCCTGCACCTGTTCGCTAGCTCACTCTTCTACGGCTTTCTGGCAATGGCCATAGGGGCCTGGACCGGAAATCAGGGGGCAGGAGCAGGGTTGGCCATCGGAGTGATGTTCCTGTCATTCGTCGCCGTGGGCGTGCTGCCCCTCGTGGAAGGAGCGGAGGACTTCGTCAAGGCCTTCCCATGGTACTACTTCAATGGCGGCGATCCGTTGCTCAACGGGGTTCAATGGGGCCACATTGGCGTGTTGGCGGCTGCCTCCGCTGTTCTTGCCACCGGTGCGCTGATCGTGGTCAATCTGCGCGACCTCAAGGCCCAGTCCGTAGGCGGGACGTTCGTGGATCGGCTTCGCGCCAGCCCGTTCGCCGGGAAGGTCATCGGCCGCCTCTCCGGTTCGGCCCGCGTCTCCAGCATCTGGGCGAAGACCGCGGCGGAGTATCAGTGGCTGCTGGCAATCACGGCTGTCTATACGTTCCTGGTCCAAGGTGTGATGCTCGGTCCGATGTACGCAGCCATCCCCGAGGATCTCCTCTCGACCTTCTCGGATTTCCCGGAGGTCATGCTTGCCCTGTTCGGCGGCGGTGACATCTCCACTCCCCAGGGCTTCTACCAGATCGAGACGTTCGGCATGATGGCCCCCGTCGTGGTCATGGTGGTGACGATAGCTATTGGGGCAGTGGCCCTTGCCGGAGAAGAATCGCGCCGGACCATGGGCCTGCTGCTTGCCAACCCGATCAAGCGCTCCAGGGTCGTCCTGGAGAAGACCCAAACAATGATACTCTTCGCGTTCGTGTTGGGGTTCGTGACCTTCGTCGGCGTCGCCCTCGGTTCAGTGATCGGCGGCCTGGGCATCGACACCGGACACATCGCCGCCACATGCCTGTTGCAGACGCTGGTCGGGCTGGTCTTCGGCACTCTGGCTCTGGCCTTGAGCGCGGGTACAGGCCGCAAGAATGTGGCAATCTTCGGGGCTATCGGGGTGGGCATCTGTCTCCATCTCCTGAACGGACTGGCTGAGCTCAATGACGCCATCGCCGGCTGGGCAAAGCTCTCGCCGTTCTACTACTATCTGGGCAACGATCCGCTCAACAACGGCATGAATTGGACCCACGCCGCGGTTCTTGCCGGGGTCGTGATAGCTTTGATCGCGCTTTCGGTGCTCCTCTTCCAGCGGCGGGACCTCCGGCAGACGAGCTAGCTGCGTTGACATCCTTTGCCGCTGCACCATAAGATTCAGGCGATTCCGCCAGCAAGACAAGCGGGAACAGATCGCCAGCACTCTGGCGCAACTCCGTGTTAGCTACGGTTATTGAAGGGAGATGGAGAATGACAAAGAGACCTCAGGTGAAAGCCTCCATCGTCAACTCGGCAATGCTGTTCGTCAGCCAGAGTCTTGGAGAGCCCGCCCTTAAGAGCATCCTGGATAGTTTTGACAGCCACGAGATTTCCGGCAAGAGACTCTTGCCTTCAGCCTGGGTTTCAGAAGAGACATATCGCGATTTCCTGCTCGCCGCTGGCAGATACTTCGCCTCATTGGCCAGTGAGAAGAAACCTCAGGAGTTCTTCTTCGAAATGGGGAGATTCACCGCCATGGATGGAATAAACAAGTACTACAAATCGCTGATACGTATGTTTGATACCAAGTTTATGTTAACCCGAAGCCCCCTCCTCTGGGGTGTGATGCACACTCACGGAACGCTCAAGGTTGAGCCGGTAGGCAAGACCGGTGCCTATGTCTATATCAGTGACTTACCGGCTCCGTGCCAGGAGTTCTGTTATACGATGGAAGGGTACATGTACGCTGTCGCTGAATTGACCAAGGCAAAGGTCATCCGGGTAGAAGAAGTGGAATGCGTCATGGGAGGCGCCAAGCGCTGCAAGTACGTTGGGGAGTGGAAATAGACGCCGCCAGAACAATGGAACCGCCCGTCTATACTCCATAGCGGGGACTCGACATGACAGCCCACCGGACATTCCAGAGCTTCAGACTCGGCTTCACGTGGTGCTACCTGCTCAAGTGCCGAGATGGCTACGTTCTCATAGACACGTCTTATCCCGGCTACTTTCAGCCTTTCCAGAAATGCATCGCCAGGCTGGGGATAGACATGTCGGAGATCAAGTACCTGCTTCTGACACACCACCATGATGACCACTCAGGGTTTGCGGCTGAGCTGGTCAGAAAGACAGCATGTCGGGTCATTGCTCATCCCAACGCCGTCGCGCCTTTGAAGAAGGGTGAATCAGAGGACACGGTGCAGCCCGTCAACCTTCGTGTCAAGTTCGTCTTCTCGATCTTCCAGTTGTTTCATCGGGGCTTCAGGTTCCCACCATTGTCCCTCGCAGAGAATGACTTCATCTTGACGGGTGATAATGACGATCTGCTGAAGAATATAGGCATTGATGGCAGGATTCTATACACTCCAGGCCACTCCCGGGATTCCCTTTCAGTTCTCCTGTCCGATGGCAGCGCCTTTGTCGGTGATGTGGCCATGAACTTCCTGCGCCCGACCGGAATCGGACACCGGCCGATCTTTGTTGAAGATATCAACACGGTGTATGCTAGTTGGCAGAGGCTTGTAGAGGAAGGCGCAAAGGTAATCTATCCTTCCCATGGCAAGCCTTTCTCCTCCCGGGAACTTGTGGGGTGATGGCTGCTTAACAGGCTCCTCATGATCGGGCTCCTTGGCCCCCCTTTGGCATGCCAATTGATTGACATCCTCCTGACTGGCACCGTAGCATTGGCCCAACTGTTGCAGCAAGACGACGTCCTGTACATACTTACTTGCGGATTACCCACGGAGGGCAACTCATGAACATCAACGGAGCCGTTATTGGTCTAGCCACCTTCGCCATTATCGGGGTGTTCCATCCCGTCGTGATAAAGACGGAGTACTATTTCGGTGCCAGGTTTTGGCCCGTCTTCCTGCTGGCCGGCATCGCCGGCATCACCGGGTCGCTATTCGTCGAAAACACCATCATCTCCGCTCTACTCGGCGTGTTCGGGTTCTCAGCCCTATGGAGCATCCGGGAACTGCATGAACAGACCCGGCGCGTGGAGAAGGGTTGGTTTCCGAAGAAACCCAGCCGCTAGCGCCCGCCTCCCGGAAAGGAGCACGGCATGGTTGACATGATTCGCTATGGCAACGTAGCATCTCTATAACCGTGTCGGCAAGATGGAAGGGAGTCCCGGTCTAAACCGCGAGAAATGCATAGAGAGGAGTCGCCCAATGCCCCAGCTTGTCAAAGGCGGTAAGCACGTTTTCGGTTGGTCCCGTGTGGGCGACGACGGACATATCATTGTTCCCCCTGAAGCGCTGGTGGAATATCGCCTGACGGAACCTGAGAAGCTAGTCCTGATGCCGGGCAGCCGGACCTCCGGAGGTTTCGGGGTAGCATCCATGGAGTCTCTCAGAAGCTCCGCGCTTGGGGCCGCACTGAAGCTCCACCCAAGCCTTCGACCGCTCCGGATGCCTGAAGGAGAACCAATCGAGTACAAAGGGAAAACGTATTGCCGGGTTGGACTGCGCGGCGGAGGCGTCACCGTTCCCCTGGGAACGTTGTCCAGGTACGGCGTCAACACTGGTGACAGACTGCTCGTGGTAAGAGGGAGCGGTCTCGCCGTCGGCTTCGCCGTCAGAGGACCGATTGTCGAGGAAGCCAAGAGACACAGTGAACTGAAGGTATTCGGACCGTGAACAAGCAGAGCTTGCCTTAACGGGGGACGCAAGGAGGGGCTGGTTACGGCAGGCACTCCCGCGCTCGATCCGTCGCCCATCGGGGAGTCCGAACCATCGAAGGAACAAGAAGGGGGTCCGGGAAGTGAAGCCCAGTGAAGGCGATGAATACCGCGGCGAAAACGCGGCTCAGTACGAGCGACAGGCCGCCGAACACGACTGGCACGGACATGAAATCCTGTTCGGCTTGATGTACGATTTCATTACCCCTGGGGAGAGTCTCCTCGACATTGGGATCGGCACCGGCCTAGCCTCACTGCGGTTCCACAGAGCGGGCCTCAAGGTATCGGGCTTTGACAACTCCCCGGACATGCTGAGAGGGTGTGAGTCAAAGTGCTTCGCGGGAGCAGTAGTGCAGCACGACCTGCAGGATGTGCCGTTTCCCTACGAATCAAGCTCCTTCAACCACGTGGTTTCTCTGGGCGTCTTGAACTTCTTCGCCGACCTTGCCCCCGTTTTCAGAGAGGCAGCGCGAATTATCAAGCCAAAGGGCATCTTCGGCTTCACGATTGAAGAGAGAAAGCCCGGGCAACGATCGCGATACACCATTCGTTACACCGGGGAATCAGATGAGGGTGCTCATCAGTTCAAGATTGCCATGTTCCGCCACGGTGACAAGCGGGTAAGGAGTCTGCTCGGAAGCGTCGGGTTTGCGGTGCTGAAAGAGCACGACTTCCTTGCGGACCGATACCCGGATCAGGGGATCGACGTGTACCTCAAGATATACGTAGCTCAGAAAGCGGCGTCAGGCTGATTCTCAATTGCGATGCGCCCCCGCGGCCAACACGGCCCTTGACAGGATTCCTCGGCAAAGGTAGGTGTCTATGAAACCACTGGGCATAAACAGGATCATACTGGCCGTCCGAGATCTGCAGAAAGCCAAGGCACTGTATTCGAAGATGCTTGGCGCCACATCCCATGACGCCAGTTGGACGGGAGCGCCACTGGGGATGGATGTGGCCATCAGTTGGGAGGCGGGTATCGAGCTCTGCGCACCAATGCAGGGGCGCGAAAAGGACTCCATGATTTCCGGTTTCCTCGACCAGAACGGTGACGGAATCCTTAGCATCGTCTTTGGTGTTCAAGACGCTGACGCTGTCAAGGAGAAGGCTGAGAAGGTCTGCATTCAGGCGCTCTATTCGGTCAACTACTCCCAACAAGAGATCGATGACCACCTGGACGGCTTGTTCCGCAAGTACAGAGAGTGGTTCATGAACTCGGCGGAAACCTGCGGTTTCACGGCGACGATCGCCCAGATTGTGCCGAAGTAGAGACTGATCACGAGCACAAGCACCATGCTTCCGATCTTAGTAAGGAGGCCATCATGACAATACGCATTGTCCGTCTGGGCACACCGAGAGCGGACAACGAGGGATTGCGCATCGGCACCGTTAGGCATCCACCTCGCGGCGTGCCCAAGAGCCAATACGCTTCCGACAACTGGTTCGACTTGTGGTTCCCCAATTTGGCGCCGAGCGCCGGACTGCTGAGGTCGGTCCGGGGCGCCAGGTCCGAAGCGGACTGGAGGGGCTTCTCACGCCGTTACAAGGCCGAAATGGCGGAGCCCGAGAAGGGCAGGGTGCTGGACGTGCTCGCCGCCCTCTCGCACCAAACCAACTTTTCCGTCGGCTGCTATTGCGCCGACGAACAACGCTGCCACCGGTCAATACTGCGGGCCTTGCTGCTGGAGCGAGGCGCAGTGGTAGAATGAAGACCTTGTATCTTCGCTCAAGGGCTCTCTGCTGGCAAAGGGTCGGCTTTGATGCTGGTTCCGTCAATACAATCCCGCCAGCCCGCCGGGCCCGGCCGGCACGCGGTGTTCAGCATGATGCAATGATATGTCCTTGTTAGAGATCGGATGCTGTGGCGCCTATTGTGGAACGTGCCGCGCGCTGGCGGACGGCGTCTGCCGCGGCTGCAGAATGGGTTACGACACCGGCGAAAGGGATATCGAAAAGGCCAGATGCCGGATCAAAGTCTGCTGCATCAAGAGACTGGGTGCGGAGCACACATGTGCGGACTGCCCTGACTGCCTCACTTGTGATACGCTCCAGGGTATGTATGCCAGGAAGGGTTACAAGTACCGCAAGTACCGCCAATCACTGGAGTTCATCAGGAGGCACGGGTGCGATCGCTTCATTAAAGCGGCTGACAAGTGGAAAGGCGCCTACGGGAGGCTGCCATAGTGGCAGTCAAGCCGACACGCAGAAGGGAGCTATCATGAAGACACCCAAGCTCAACCGGGAGTGGCACCTCAGTCATCGGATGCCAAAGAATCCCACGTTGCAGCAGAGGCTGGAATGGCATCTGGAGCATGCGAAGAACTGCCAATGCCGTCCCATCACGGGCAAGTTCGCCGAGGAGATGAAGAAGAGGGGCATGTCGGTTCCCGGCATCTAGCTCAGCGCGATACCAGGAAGCAGGGAATCACACAGGAGGTGCAGCATGCAAGCACGCGGGCCTCTAATGATCGAACACCGTCTGATTGAAGGGATGATAGCCGTCATTCAGCGCAGACTGGAGCGCGCTGCCCAAACGCAGTCCATCGATCCGCACTTCGTCGATGCGGCTGTCGACTTCATCCGCGTCTATGCCGACCGCACGCACCATGGTAAAGAGGAAGACATCCTTTTCAGGACTCTCCGGGACAAGAACCTGTCCGAAGAGCATCGGCGCATTATGAACGAACTTGTCCAGGAGCACGTTTTCGGCCGGGAGACCACGAAAGCTCTGGTCGAAGCCAACAGCCGCTACAGGAAGCGAGACATCGGAGCGTTGGCCGAGGTCACAGACCGTCTCAGGACACTGGTGGGCTTCTACCCGAAACACATCAAGAAGGAGGATACTGTCTTCTTCCCTGCTGCCCTCACCTACGTCACGGAACAGGAAGACCAAGCCATGCTGGCTGAGTTCTGGGAGTTCGACCGGAAGATGATACACGAGAAGTACAAGGCTGTGGTCAAAGGGTTCATGCGGGAATGAAGTGCAAAGGACCGCCTGCCTGCCCGGTGTTTCCCAAGGGGTTTACAAGAGGCGCACTTCATATATTATATGATCTGTCCTGCCAAATGACGTTTAGGGGGTAGAAGGCATGGGGAAATACGTGAGTTGGATCGAGTATCGCGGCCAGAGGATCCTCTATAGTGATTACTCCGGATTGAAAGGAGCCGCCTATGAATCCGCAGTCGATGAGACCCTCGCCGCACTGCTGAAAATCCCCGACGGCACCACTGCTCCCAGCATAACGAATATCAAGGGTACTGCAATGTCGTCGGCGACAGCAGCCAAGGGCCGGCAGATCGACGCATTGGTGAAGAAGAAGAAACTCAGGGGGCCGACTGTCGTAGTGGGCGCATCAGCCCTGGCAGGCTCGGTCATCAGCCTTATGCAAGCGGACATCCACGTAGCCAAGACCCTCGGAGAGGCAAAGGAGTGGATAGTCAACAACCCCTCGTAGTTACAGTCTCCAGCATCCCCTGCCGATGTCCCAAGGAGGTCCCGTGAGTGACAAGATTGAGACAACCACGGTGCAGGCCAACGGCCTCACATTCCAGGTTGACACTTGCGGCAATGGCGACAGATTCGCCCTGTGTCTCCACGGCTACCCGGAAAGCTCCTTCTCCTGGCGCTACCAGTTGCCGCTGCTCGCGAAGCTGGGCTACACGGCCTGGGCGCCCAACCTGCGCGGTTATGACGGATCCAGCCGCCCACCCGGGAAGTCCGACTACCGGATCGACTGCCTCACGGCGGACGTGGCTGGTTTGATCGATGCGGCAGGTGTTCACTCCACCCTCCTCATAGGGCACGATTGGGGCGGTGTGATCGCCTGGATATTCGCACTGCAGAAGATACGACCTCTCGACCGATTCATCGCCATGAACTTCCCCCATCCGAAGCTGTACCGAGACCGCATAGCCCGCTGGCCCCAGATCACCAGGTCCTGGTATGTCTTCCTCTTTCAGCTTCCCTGGTTTCCTGAGTTCATGATGGGATCTAGAGGAGCCACAACCATCCGGCAGACGTTCTATGCTACGGCAGTCGACAAGTCCAGGTTCCCCGAGGAAGTTCTGGACGTCTACCGCAAGAACGCCCTCATTCCCGGGGCGCTCACTGCGATGATCAACTACTACCGCGCCAACTGGGGAATCCGCAGGGGCGGACTGTTTGCAGAACAGCGCGAAGCCATCGAGTCGATCCTGGAGACTCCCACGTTGCTGATCTGGGGCGAGAAGGACATCGCGCTCGGCAAACACCTGACCTACGGCACTGACAAGCTGGTCAAGGACCTAACGCTCCGCTACCTGCCGGACGTGTCTCACTGGGTGCAGCAGGAGGCCCCGGAGACCGTGAACGCCATGATTGAAGCCTGGCTGATGGGCAGGGAGGTGCCACAGGCTAAGCCGGGCGGGAAACCTGCGGCAGTGAGTGGGCCACGCCAGACTGCCTGACAGCCTGCCGAGGCGCAGCAGCATTGCACGCCCGGCCAGTGTTCTGCACGACAACGCTTGAGCTTGTTGCTATAATAATGCGATGAAGGAAGGGCAGCCAACGCCGCGGCCGCCCTGTTGCACTGAATATGAAGTTCTATCGAATACTTGCCGCGGTGGACGGCGGTGATGCCGACAAGGACGCCATCCAGTTGGCGTGCAGGCTAGCAAAGGAGACCAAGGGCCAGGTCTTCGTTGTTCACGTAATAGAGGTCAAGCGTTCGCTGCCTTTGAATGCCGAATTGGATAACGATGCCGAACAGGGACAACGCATCCTGCGCCGCGCCCTGGATTGCGCCAACGAGCGCGATTGCACTATCGAGACCGATCTTCTGCAGGCGCGGGAGCCAGGCCCGGCCATAGTGACGGAGATTGTGGAAAAGCAGATTGACCTCCTTCTCATCGGCATGAGTTACAGGACGAAGTTCGGTCATTTCGACATAGGCGAAACGATTCCGTATGTGCTCAAGAACGCGCCCTGCCGCGTCATGATTCTGCGGCAGCCGCTGGAGAACGACGCCAAATGAAAGTCCTCATCATGGGCTGCAGCAGAGTCGGAGCACACTTGGCCTCGCTCCTTGAGACAGACGGGCATGAAGTAACCGTGCTGGATGTTGACCCCTCGGGGTTCGGCAAGCTGTCTCACACATTCAGGGGCAATGCGCTGCTGGGTGATGGCACAGACGAGGACTCCCTGCGTAGAGCCGGTATAGAGCAAATGGACGCCTTCGTCGCTTTGACTGAGGCCGACAACACCAACATCATGGCGGCCCAGATCGCCAAGAGTGTTTTCAACGTCGCCAAGGTTGTCTGTCGGGTTTACGACCCTACGAGGGAAGAGCTCTATCGAGAACTGGGGCTAGACACTGTCTGTCCTACGGCGCTCATAGCAGCGTCGGTGAAGAAGAGGCTATAGACAAGGTGCGCCAGACAGGATGAACAATTAGGCCATGTACATAGTCATCGTCGGTGCCGGGAATGTCGGGTATCACCTGGCTAAGGCCGTGCTGAGCAAAGGGCACGAAGTCCTGCTGATAGATAGAGATGCAGCGACTCTGGAGCGCATCGAGGACGAACTCGGCAGCATAGGCCTGAACGGCGACGGGTGCGAAGCCAATGTGCTCGAGGAGGCGGGAACAGCCAGGGCGGACTTGTTTGTGGCAGTGACCGACCAGGATGCAGATAACCTGGTAGCCTGCCAGATAGCAAAGCACCGTTTCAAGGTGCCGCGCACGGTCGCCCGGATGAGCGACCTCAAGAACGAACCGCTGTTCAAGAAGCTGGGCGTCGATGTCACCGTCAGCAGCACGATACTCATCCTACAGTACATCGAGACCCAGACCAGCAAGCCCCGTCTCTTGACCCGACTGGCGGTGCTGAGAGGCAGTGAACGCGAGATGGTGGATGTCAGAATACCTCCGACGGCAGCGGTCGTCGGCAAGAAGATCAGGGACATCAGCCTGCCGCAGAACAGCCTCATCATCCTGTTGATCCGCCAGGACGAGAGAATCCAGTTGCCAACGTCAACAACCACGCTCGAAGCCGGTGATAGAGTAGTGGTTGTTGGCGATCGTTCCTCGGAGGAAGGATTGCACCAGGCACTCACCGGTAGCTGACCATGAGCAAGAAGAGCATCGCGTATCTGGGCCCTCCGGGCACCAACACTGAACAGGTTGCCCTGAAGTACGACTCCCAGGCCCATCTCATCCCCTTCCCCAGTGTGTCGGCCGTCGCCTCTGCAGTGGACACCGGAATTGCCGGCGAAGGCGTGGTTCCCATCGAGAACAGCCTGGAGGGGTCTGTGACCGACACGCTCGACCTCCTCATCCACGAATCCCGGCTGCTCATCTGCCGCGAGTTGGTGCTCGACATTGAGAACCACCTCCTAGTCAAACCCGGCACATCAGCCGCGGACCTCAAACTCATCTATTCCCATCCCCAGGCGCTGGCGCAGAGCCGGCGTTTCATTGAGCGGTGCTACCCGAAAGCGCAAGTGGTAGCTGCTCTGAGCACGGCAGCCGCCGTAGAGGACATGATGGCCTCGAAGGAACCTGCAGCCGCTGTCGGCAATTCCCGGGCTGCCGAGCTCTACGGAGCACACGTGCTGGCGCGCAACATACAGGATCGGTCGCCCAATGTGACCCGGTTCGTAGTCCTGGCCGCGCAGGATCATTCTCCAACCGGACGGGACAAGACGTCCCTGGCCTTCACCTTCGCCGATGACCGTCCCGGTTTGCTGCACGAAGTTCTGGGCAAGTTCGCCACCCACAGCATCAACCTGGCCAAGATAGAGTCCCGCCCATCGAAGGAGGCCCTCGGCAGGTATATATTCCTCATCGACATGGAAGGCCACCGCCAGGACAAGCTGATTGGCGAGGTACTGGACGCAGTGAAAGTCAAAACGTCGTTCTTCAAGGTCCTCGGGTCTTACCCCAAATACCAGGAGGGGTCTTAAGAGAGATGCGGGGAGCGCCGTTTTCTCCACGCCCTAGCCGTGCTTCGACCCTGCATTATCCTCTATCCTCCAGGCCCGCGAAGCAGGGGGCTGGCGACAGCCTTGGCATGTGGAAGGGATACAGCAGGACGTTGCCAGGAGTGCAAGGGTGCCCCCCGTTCCCCTTCGTTTGTCCTCCCCCAAGAATGGGGGATCATAGATGGTTGATGCTACCCTATCAAGGAGTGCTGGATTAGATAGATGGCCAACGATATGAACAGTACCAACCACGAAAACCACGACGGCGAGTTTGACCTGGATTGGCACGACGACCACGTCGTGCCCAAGGTCATGTTCCCGGATCTGGAGTTCTTCTTCGATCGCCTTAGCCAGGCAACATTCGATGCGGTTGACCCAAGGAACGGAGAGAGGGTTCTGGACGTGGGGTGCGGCCGGGCCAACGACGCCATGGACCTGGCACGGCGGGGCGGAAGTTGCCTGGGGCTGGAGCCTTCCGAGACCATGATCTACCACGCCAGGCGGGACATCGCCAAGGACGGCAACGGTGTAGCCCTCGTGCGAGGGATCGGTGAGGACATGCCTCTCAAGGCGCACTCGGTGGACAAGGTCGTCTGCAAGGGCGCCCTGGATCATTTCCCCACACCAGAGAAGGCGATAATGGAGATGGCCAGAGTAGTGAAGCCAGGGGGATCCGTCATCATCACGGTAGCCAACCTTGACTGCCTGGGATTCAGGCTAGGCCGCACCTTCTTTGTGAGATTCAGGAAGATGCTGCGCCGCGAGGAGTCCATCTACGAGAGGATCTGGCAGACGCCGTTCGATCATACGTACAGGTTCGACTACAAGACGCTGAACAAGATGGTCAAACAGCACATGAGAGTCAATGACTCCATCGGAGTCTCGTTGTTTTTCGCGTCGCCGTGGTGGGGTTCCATCCTATCCAAGATGCCCAGGCCGATATCAAGGGCTATCCTGAGAACATTGGACTCTGTCGCCCGCCATATTCCATCCCTGAGCGACGGCGTAGTGCTCAAGTGCAGCCTGCGCGCCGGGCGATAGCATTTTAGCTAACGCTTGACCAGCAGCAGCGTGGAGACGTCTCCCCTGCCCTTGATCTCCACAATCTCCTTTATCTGCTCCTTGTGGTCTGCAACGATCTTGTCCACCGCTAGCGTGACCTCGGGCCAGTCATCGAACCTATAGTCATGGAATCCGATCGCTCCTCTTGACACCAGGAGGGGCCATATCAGCGTAAAGTCGCTTTCTACGTACGTCTTCTGGTGACAGCCATCAACAAACCCAAAGAAGAACCTCTGCGCCTCGGGGAGACTCACCTGACGCGAATCCGCCCTGATGGTGACTATGTTGTCCAGCCCCCGCGTGGCCTTCTCGTAGACCTCGAACATGGAGGAACCCTCCAGGAACGCCTCATAGACCTCTCCCGCCGTCACTCCCCCACGCCCCACAGTCCGGTCGATGCCAGGATCGAAGGTGTCAATGGCGAATACCTTCTTGTTGTACTTCCTGGCGAATCCAGCGAGCTTGACCGTACCCCCGCCCATGTAGGCGCCGATCTCGATGATGTCGCCGTCTAGATGCTGGAGCGCCCGGTCTTCGATGAAGCGAATGAGGTTCTCATACCCAACATATTCTTCAGGGCACATGCAGACCTTCGATTGTCAATCCTTCGACCTTCGCCCAGGCCGAGATGGCCATGATGACGCCGGCCGATGTCCAGGTGTTCTTCTCCTCCGGCCAAATCATCTGATCCGGCAGTTTCACGCCTGTCTCAAAACCGCCATCGTGGTCCTTCAGTCTAAGCATCCAGTTCATGAGCCGGCTACCCCTGTCTCGGTCGCCGATGCGGTAAAGAGACATGACCAGCTCGGAGGTCTCCGCCACCGTAACCCAGGGCGTTCCCGTCACGCACTTGCATCCCCAATCCTCCACCACAAAATCGTGCCACTTGTCTACGATGACCTTGTGGGCCTCTTCCCCATGAACGACCCCAGTCAGAACCGGGTAGTACCAGTTGGTGGCGAATCCCTGGCGGTCTTCGCCATACTTGTCGAAGCACTCACGGCGCTCCCGCATGGCGTCGAGGAGTCTGCCGCTGGCGATCTCCCACTCGGGCCTCCTGACCCCCAGCTTCTTCGCGATCTTCAGAGCGCTTCTGACGCTCTGCCAGACACATGTCGACGCTGCATAGATCGCCCCCGGCCAGGTGCCCTTGCCCCCGTTGCACGCCCATAAAATCTCGCCGCCGGGCTGCTGCAATCCCAAGGCGAAGTCGATCGCCGCCTGCACGCTTGGCCACATCTCACGCAGAAAGGACTCATCCTTGGTCACAAGGTAGTGATACCAAACGCCGGTGGCTATGTAGGTGCTGTGATTGGTGTCGCGCGTCAGGTCCTTTGGCTTGTCATCAACATACCCCGAGTACCAACTCCCATCAGGATTCTGCTTGTTCTTCATCCACTGGTAGGCCATCACGGCCCGGTCAAAGCGGCCCGTCAGATCCAGGGCTATCGCGCACTCCACATGATCCCAGGGATCAGTGATGCCCTCGTCGTACCATGGGATGGCACCAGAAGGCAACTGATGCCGGCTGATGTAGTCGGCCAGTTCGCTAAGCAGTTCGGAGATGTTTTCCATTTTCTCCCTTCCTGGCGTAGATGACGATGCTTTTTGGAAAGAGGTGATTGCACAGGTCGTCCAGCAGACGCACCGGCTTGGTCCTGGTCTTCAAGTCCCAGACCAGGAGACTGTGATATATGCGGGGAACTAACGCTTTCTCGTTGTTAACGCCGAAGATGCACCGGAGCAGCCAATACACCGAATGCAGCGAGTGTTTGTGCCGAACTGTGAATATCTCCAGGTTGCTATCCCGGAGCAGTTGTATTATCTCTTTCGCCCTGTATATCCTGATGTGGCCGCCGGGATTCCGGCTGTATTGCCTTGATATCCGCCAGTATACGCTCTCGGTGAGCCGCGTTGGCACGCTCACGGCAATCACTCCGTTATCCTTCAGCACCCTCACCAGCTCAGCAACACTTCGCCTATCGTCTGCCACATGCTCCAGTACCTCCGAACAGATAACGCGGTCAAAGGAGCCACTCTTGAGAGGCAGGCTTGCGGCGTCCCCTCTGACCGCCAGCCAACCATCACCCATACCTTTGCCGTTGTCCGCAGTGTATAGCGCATAGCGCGTCTTCTGCAGGTCTTCCTGAAGCATGTCCAATGCCAGCACCTGGCAATCGTGAAGACAGTACGCCGCCCACGTGTGCCGTCCGTTGCCACAGCCGACGTCTAGAAGCCGATGACCTGTCCCCACCTCCATCAGCTTGTAGTCAACGGTGAGCATCGCCTATCAGCTCCTCGTATACCGCGACGGTCTTCTTGGCCGCCTGCTCCCAAGTGAAATGTGTCTCCACCCTTCGCCGTGCCGCGACCCCCATGCGCTGGCGCAGTTGCTCATCGGCCATGAGTCTCTTCAACGCCGCAGCTATGGCTCCGGCATCGGCCGGTGGCACGAGTAGGCCGGCTTCACCATCTGGCCCTACCACTTCGGGAAGAGCGCCGGCGCTGCTGGAGATGACTGGCAGTCCGCAGGCCATGGCTTCGCCAGCCGGAAAGCCGAATCCCTCGTACAGCGAAGGAATCACCGCTACCTGCGACGCCGCATACTGCTTCACCAATTCCTCGTGGCTTATCCTGCCGGTGAAAGTCACCGAGTCCTGCAAACCGTACTCCCTCACCAACCCGCTGGAGTACTTGCCATCGGGGGGCCCGCCGATAATGGTCAGCTTCAGGTCCATCTCGTTCTTCACGAGTGTCATGGCCTTCAGCAGGTGTGTCAATCCCTTTATCGGACTGTATCCGCCAACCACGATCAGGCTGTTGGGCCTCTTCGGAGTCGAACCGTTGGTGTGAAAGAGATCGCCGTCGATTCCATTGTAGACAACCCGGAATCTGTCCCGTGGTATCTTGAATGACTTCGAGGTGTCGTTAGCAGAGCTCTCCGCCACGGCCAGTATCCGATCCATCCGCCGCGCCACAAACTTCTGCATCGACAGGAATGAATACCATCTGTACAACTTGAACTTCATCCAGCCCTTCGCATTGCGTATGTCCACATTACGGTCCACTGTTACCGGATGGTGGATCGTGCAGACCATCGGGATCTTGAACTGCTTCATCAGCAGCATGCCATACCCCAGACACTGGTTGTCATGGATAACGTCGAACCTGCGGTGTCTTACCAGGGAACAGAGCTTGCGGTGCGCCCTGACGCTGAAGGTCAACGGTTCCGGGAACCCGCCGAGCAGCACCGACGCAACTTCATACATATTTAGCGGGTAGACGAGGCGGAGCGGCTCCGGTGGGAAGCGGCCGGTCCAACTGTAGGCGTCGAGACTGTCGAGCTTGTGTACTTTGACGGCATCGACGACAACAGGATGCGGATTGCCTGACAGCAGGTCAACCTCATGACCCAAGTTGACCAATGCCTTGGAGAGATTGTGAATGTAAATGCCCTGTCCACCCCCGAAGGGATGCCCTCTATACGATAGGAGGCATATTCTCACGGACGACCGTTCCCCCCGTTTTCGACTTGCCGCACCGGCTCATGGTAGGATGGCCGGATTTGCATCACTGCTCTTGGCGAAACAGTGTTTTCCCCAAACAGTTCAACAAAGACCCAGCAATTATACAGCACGCTAGTATATCATATTCGTTCCAGCGCAGCCAAGGACAGTGACGTTTCGCAAGCTGCTGTCCGCTGCCAGGCGACATTCTGCGATCACGCCGTCCCTGCAAGTGATGAAGTGCAACCGCAGAGGCCACCCATCAGGGCGTGCGAGGGGCACAGCCCCTCTGCCTCTTTTCCATCCCCCAAGACTGGGGGTTATGGAGGTTGACAATACGATTCTGAGAGAGTGTGCGTGGGACACCCTCTCCAACCACCAGGAGACGACCCCCTGCAAGACACATATCTGTCACAGAGACACTCCATGCTGTGTTTCCACACGGCCCACCTTCGGCAATCATTAGCACAGCAAGCATAGGGATGTTATAATCGTTATCGCATTATGGATTGCGCTTCTGCGTTTAGCAGCCTCTCCGGTGAAGAATGACCTATTCGCTAGGTATCGATATTGGGTCCGTCAACGTCAAACTGGCTCTGCTCGATCAAGACAACAAGACAGTCCGGCTTGACACTGAGAAGGTAAGCACCAGTTCCAAGGCCGCCGTGGTCTCCCTGATCAGCAGACTGGGCCAGCCTTTTCCGCTCCAGGAGATCCGGTGCGCTGCGGTTTCCGGCTCAGCCACTGCCGTCGTGCCAAAGGACCTGAGCTGGTCGGAGTACAGCAGTTCGCTCTCGATCGCCTCCGGCATCCTGCACTTCCACAGCGACGCCAAGACCATCGTTCAGATCGGCGGTCAGAGCTCCTTTGTTCTTGAACTCGTAGACGGGCTGAAGAAACCCTGGCGGGTAGTTTCCAACCCCCTGTGCGCTGCCGGCACGGGCATGTTCCTTGAGCAGCAGGCCTACCGCTTGGGCATCACTATGGAAGACTTCGCCCGTCTGGCACTCGAATTCGAGGGGCAGCCCCCCAGAATAGCCGCAAGGTGCAGCGTCTTCGCCAAGACCGACCTTATTCACCTGCAGCAGAAGGGCGTCCCAGTGGGAGCCATGCTATACGCGCTCTGCGGCAGCATCGCCCGCATGGTGGTCTCCCTGAAGAAGGGGCCCTTCGAGGAACCCATCTACTGCATGGGCGGCGTCGCCGGCAACGCCGCCATTATCAAGGCTCTAAACGAAGTGATCTCTGCCAGAAACGCACGCCAAGTAAACGTGATTGTCCCCCAGAACCATTTTCACATGGAAGCGATAGGAGCAGCGCTTCTGGCCAAGGCTTCGGGCAAGACCTCGACGGTCGCTAAGTTGGCCGACGCCGAGACTGCGCTGCACTATTACGAGACGCCCCGCCTCCAGAAGACCGGGCAGCAGAAAAACGGCTGGACTCGCCCGCCGATCGACGGTTCGTTCAAAGGCTATCTGGGCGTGGATGTTGGATCGACAAGCACCAAGGCGGTCATAGTCGATGAGTCTGGTACCAAGGTCATCGCGAAGAGCTATCTCATGACTGCGGGCAGGCCCGTCGACGCCGTCAAGGAGGTCTTTCGCAACCTTCTCCAGGACGTGGGTGACAAGGCGGAGATCGCTGGCGTTGGGGTAACCGGCTCAGGAAGATACCTGGTGGGCAGCTTCATTGGAGCCGATCTGATCAAGAATGAGATCACGGCCCAGACGAGGGCCGCAGCAGACCTCGATCCCGAGGCGGATATTATCGAAATCGGCGGACAGGACTCGAAGCTCGTCATTAAGCGCCATGGCGTTGTTATCGACTACCAGATGAACAAGGCCTGCGCTGCCGGCACCGGCAGCTTCATCGATGAACTGGCCGAGCAGATGGGCGTCAGCGTCAAGAACGGGGACTTCGCACGCCTGGCTTTCGAGGCGCCTCACACCATAGACTTGGGAAGCAGATGCGCTGCCTTCATGGGTCAGGCGGTGGCCTCAGCCCAACAGGGAGGAGTGCCTCTGGAGGTCATCTCCGCCAGCCTGGCCAACTCCATTGCCGGCAACTACCTCTCCAAGGTCGTGGAAACACGCAAGCTGGGCGACAAGGTCATACTTACCGGCGCGGTCTTCTACAACGAAGCCGTAGTCTCCGCCTTCCAGCGCGCCCTGGAAGGCAAGTCCACCATCGTCCCTGAGCACAAAGAGGTCAGCGGGGCCATCGGAGCTGCGCTTCTGGCGAAAGAGCGGAGCGACGGCAATGGCTCCCGGTTTAAAGGGTTCCAGAGGGTCATCGACAGCAATCACAAGTTGAGCACGTTCGTCTGCAAGAGCTGCGACAACAACTGCACCATCAGCCGCCTGGATATCCCTGGCGAGAAGGCCACTTTCTACGGTAGCCGGTGCGACCTCTACGACAGCAGCATCGCCACCAAGGAGAGAGTAGAGACGGCATTCGACGAGCGGGAGAAGCTGCTGTTCGGCGACTATGTTGAGCAGGACGGCAAGCCGGTCGTCGGCCTCCCCAGAGCCCTTCTCGTATATGACTACGCCCCGCTGCTCATCGGCTTCCTGAATGCGCTGGGCGCCAAGGTCGTGCTCTCCAGCAAGACCACCAAGCATATCATAGAGGAATCTACAGAGCTGGGCTACACCGACAGTTGCTTCCCGGTGAAGCTCCTCCACGGCCATGCCGCCACCCTGAAGGATGTTGACTACATCCTCTATCCCTCTGCTATTCGCCTAGGGATCAAAGACGGGGATGAGAACCAGAAGTACTCATGCCCCCTGGTGCAGGCTTCGCCCTACATTATCCGCGAAGTGATGGATCTCGAGAAGAGACTACTGGTGCCGACCCTGGACTTTAGCCGGGGTGATGACGATGCTATCAAGAACCTGGCTCACGTCGCGACTCGTATGGGTTTCTCATCGAAAAAGGGCCGGGCCGCAGCCATGGCCGGCCTTGCTGCCCAGAGGAAGTACCAGGACTCTCTGACGCAGCACGGGCAGCGATTGCTGCAGCAATTGCGTAATAGCAACCAACTGGGCGTGGTCATCTTTGCCCGTTCGTACATGTTCCAGGACTCCGGTGCGAACCTGGGCATTGCTGAGAAGCTCGCACAACTGGGAGTGGTGCCCATCCCGCTGGACTACCTCCCGCTGGATTCCATCAACGTGAAGGAGTATTGCGACCGGCCCTACTGGTTCTACGAAACCAAGCACATAGCGGGTGCGGCCATCGCCGCCAAGGATCCACAGATCTACGGCCTGATCCTAACCAACTTTGGCTGCGGACCCAACTCGTTCATACTCAATGTGGTCAGAGACATCATGGGTGATAAGCCTCTGGGTCAACTGGAGATCGATGAGCACGCAGCAGAGGCAGGCATCGTCACTCGCCTGGAAGCGTTCGTTGACACGATCACCGAGTACGCCCGATCCTCCAGGGCCTACAGTTTGCCCAGCGACATAGGAGCCATCCGCCGCTACTCCCGTAGTGCCATCAGTTCCAACAAGGTGGTGCTCATACCCAACATGGCCAGCCATGCCGCGGCACTGGCTGCGGCCATGCAGCACTTCGGCGTGAAGGCCGTGCTTCTGCCGGAGTCAGACGAGAGGAATCTCCTCTATGCCAACAAGGTGACATCAGGCAAGGAGTGCCTGCCTTACCGCGTCAGCCTAGGCGACTTCATGAGGTTTTACTATGAGCACGATGGCTACGACTTCGGCCCGCAGGACGTCGAGGGCTTCATGGCCAGCGCCTACGGCCCCTGCCGGTTCGGCAAGTACGCCGTGGAGCAGGCCCGGTTCCTGAGAGAAATCGGGTTTGACTTCCAGATACGCACCACTGTCTCCAACAATGCCTACCGAGACCTGCACCTTGGCCCAGGCTTCGAGCGCCTCGCCTGGAAAGGCATCGTGGCAGTTGATTACCTCGAGAAGATGCTCTGGCGCACCCGCCCGTACGAGAAAGTACCCGGATCAACCGAGGCGCTGTTCAAGGAATGCCTTGCCGGATTGTGTGATTTGATACGGAAGGCTGAGCCCACAGACGAGTACCTGCAGCAGGTCACTCGCAAGTTCAGACTCCTCATAGACCCCGAAAAGCCCCGCCGTCCAGTAGTGGGCATCAACGGCGAGATATACCTCCGCTCCAACACGTTCGCCAACAGCAATCTGGTCAAGGAGTGCGAGAAGGTGGGCCTGGAAGTAGTCGTTTCGCCGATAGGCGAGTGGCTCAACTACATCACTCACAGAAGCCTGGAGGACGGCATCCGTGACCGCGATCTCAAGAAGACCATTCTCAGCTACCTGAGGCAATGGCAGCAACTGCGCGACGAGAAGTCCGTCACCGTCAACTTCAGGGAGTTGATCGACACTCAGGAGCCTGCCCTTAAGGAACTTCTCTCGATATCAGGGAAGCACCTGTCGCCGAAATGCGGCAGCGAGGCGGTTATCAGTATCGGCGCCGGCATCGAGTGGCTGGAGAACCCCCACTTCGCCGGAGTGATATCGGTCATGCCGCACGGCTGCATGCCCGGCGGGATCGTAGCCGCCATGTCCGAGAAGTTCAGCCGGATCTACGGTAAGCCCTGGATCAACCTCACCTACGACGGGTTCATGGAAACCAACAACCTGGTGAAGCTGAGCAACTTCGCTGAGATCATCCGCTTCTGCAGCAAGACCGACGGAGCAGCGCCCGGCGCTCGCTAGGGATCAGCCCGGTCACAACGAGGCAATCCGGAACCCTGCTATCGTCTTGGCGTCGCATATCTGCCCTGAGGCAACCAGGCCCGGCACGTCTGCAGGACTGACCGGCACCACCTCGATCTCGTCAGTGTCTTCTGCCGTGAGAGGACTTCTCTCCAATTGAGTCGCCCGGAAGAAATGCAGGTACTCGGTACAATAGCCCGGCGCTGCATAGAATCCACCCAGTCCCTCCAGCCTTTTCGGCTTGAAGCCGGTCTCCTCCCGCAGTTCGCGGGTCGCCGCCTCCTCAGGTGTCTCGCCAGGGTCTATGCTTCCCGCCGGAAGCTCCAAAAGATCCTTGTCCACGGCGTGACGGTATTGGCGCACCAGCAGGATGTTACCCTTCGAGTCAACGGGCATGATGACGACGCAGTTGACGTGCTCCACGACCTCGCGCGTGGTTTCCTTGCCATTTGGCTTGGCCACACGGTCCACACGCAGGTGTACGGCTCGCCCACGGTAGGCATGCCGGCTGCTTAACACGCGCTCTTTCCTGTCTGTCAACGCACTTCCTCCAAACCAGGAATCGTTGAGTAGGCCCTGTCAGTAGAGACTTGGCGTTAAGCCCCTTAGGAGCCAAGACAGTCTCCTCGCTGGAGTGATCACTCCACGCGATACATCATCGCCACCTCGTCACAGTCGGGGAACTTCGGGCAGCGGTAGCACTCGGCCCATATCTTGTGCGGTAGTTCCGCCTTCTCGACGCGATTGAACCCCTGTCTTTCGAAGAAGGACCCCTTGTACGTCAGGCAGAACACTTGAGGTATACCGAGTTCCTCAGCCTCGTTGATACACGCTTCAATCAGTTTCGCGCCCAGACGCTGGTTCTGCTTTTCTTCAGCCACTGCCACGCTCCGGACCTCGGCCAGATCAGCCCAGTAGACATGCAGGGCCCCACAACCCACTACCTTACCATCTTCCCGGATCACGAAGAAGTCCCTGATGTTCTCGTATATCTCGCTCAAAGCCCGAGGCAACATCAGTCCCTTTTGCGCGAAATGGTTCGCCAGCTTGTGTATCTGAGGCACGTCAGCCATTTTGGCCTTATCCACCGCCAGCGTCTTCGCCTTCTTCACTGCTTTGGAAGCCATT
Organism: Dehalococcoidia bacterium; assembly: GCA_016932645.1. Taxonomy (GTDB): domain Bacteria; phylum Chloroflexota; class Dehalococcoidia; order UBA2247; family RBG-13-53-26; genus JAFGCL01. The sequence continues at coordinate 30,859 of JAFGCL010000161.1, forward strand.
CACTCCCTCACTTTCAGACGCTGCTCGAGGACAGCGTAGAACAACTCCCGGGGCGATATCCTTAAGAAACGAGCTATATGCGGGCTGCGCTTGGCTCTTACAGTATCGCTATCTCTCAGTGGTACGTTCACCTGCCCGTCGATACTCAGCACAGCTTCATGATTGGTATGCACCACCATCTTCACTTCCGCGGTTGGAGGCAGTACCAGCGCATAGGGCAAACTCAGGTGGGCTGACACTGGCTTTATCAGCATCTCCTCCGCCTGCGGGTAGAGGATCGGCCCGCCGGCGGCCAGCGAATACCCCGTGCTCCCCGTAGCAGTAGACACGATGACACCGTCAACCCGGTAGTTCGACAACGACGCTCCGTTCACCATCGTCACCACGTTGATAATGCGCGGGACCGACCCTCTGCCCACTAGCGCATCGTTCAGCGCATGGAACGTGCTCTCCCGTCGATCGCCACCCTTGAGCTCGCTCAGGAGGTCCACCTGCAGCATGGCGCGCTGGTCCACCCACGCTTCTCCCGCCAGAACCTCGGGCAGTCTCTCCATCACCTCGCCAGCCGAAAACTCAGTCATGAAACCGAGGTGCCCCATGTTCACCCCTACAATAGGGATCCCGTATGCCGCCACCAGCCGGGCTACCCGGAGGATGGTCCCATCACCGCCGACACTGATGGCCAGATCACTGCCTTGGCAATGAGCGCTCATCTCTTCCTCATCCCAGGACGAGCACAGCCAGGCATTCGCCTTCATGCCCGCCAGCACTTCGGCCAATCGCTCCGCCAGCGGTTTGGATGCCGGTATCTTGGGATGATAGATGACTCCCACCACCTTTATGCCCATACTACTGCTTCCTCTTCCGGAAAAAGTCATCTATGTCCTTCATCATCCCCTTTAGTTCCTCATCACTCATCTGCCCCAGTCCCTTATCGGAGTATGCCGTCGTCTGCTCGCCTCCGGGATAGACGAACTCGTTCTTGGCTTCCTCGTGGAGCTGCTCGTAAATCTTGCTCATTTCATCTGCCGTCCGCTTCGAGAGCTTCTCCAATTCCGTAGTATCAATCTGCAATCCCTCCATAACATTGAGCTTCTCGATGATGCAGAGCGAGGCCCCCGGGTAGTTGCTCCAGGGAAAGGGCAGCCTGGCAACATAGTGCGGTATCGGTGCCCATAGCCCCAGCGACTCCAGCTTTCTCTCCTTGGCGAACCACAGGAAGGACGAGTGTATGGTGCCAATCCCTTTGTACTGCGGATACGGCTGCACGCCGGCCTCGACCAGAAGCTCCGTCAGATAAGGCATGTTGACCACTCCCAGAACAGCAGGCGGCTCCAGATGGGTGACCCCGACAGCCCCGAAAGACCCCACGATGTATACCCGCCTGGCGCCCACGCGTTCAGCCACGTCCAAAATCGCCTCCACATATTCGTACGGCCTGGCCGTGGGCTGTTCGCTCTTGAAAATCACCAGGTCGTTCCCTCCACCCCTGTTTTTCCAGAAGCTGAAACCATTCCTCAGCAGCTCCAGGTCCTCAATCACACCGTTCTTCACCGACACCCACGGGACCGTCGAGAACCGTTGCGGCTCGATATGACCGAACTCCTGCGCTCTCAGTTTGCTCTTCAAATAGTCGATCACGCGCAGGCCAACGTATCCCACATCCGGCAGCCCGATGATCAGGGTGGGATTGTGCAGCTCCGGCTCACCCGACAGTATGAATTCACTGCTCATGGCTGACTCCTGTCTGCTAAATCTATCACTTTCACGTTGCGCCGTAAACTCACTTTCGAAGGAGCGAAGCCCTGTGATTGTAGGTTCAACTCTCCGACTCGAAATCCTAAGCACGAAACCACGAATCCTGACCTCATGGCTTATAGCTCATATAGCATTGGCCGACCCTCCCAGAGTCAAGCTCGAAATCCTAATAGGGTGCAGGGACTCGTCCCTGCCGTGGGCCTGGGGGTGTCCCCCAGCTTCCCTTTCTCTTCCCCCAAGAGTGGGGGAAAAAGGGGGCTGAAAGACACTATGGGAAACCTCTTCGAACGGATCAGTGATCCGCAGAAAGCCGAAGATCGCCGGTAGAGATTCTTGTTCCGGGAAGTGAGCAGGGGAGACTCATTTCGTGGGGCGGCCCGAATTGACCCCTGCTTACGGCAAACAATATACTGGCAATAGGTCCAACGAAGGAGGTCCCGCTGATGAAACGTTTCGAGGGGAAGGTTGTACTCGTAACAGGCGGCGGCTCCGGCATCGGTCGCGCCACATCATTGGCATTCGTCAGCGAGGGCGCCAGGGTGGTCATCGATGACATCAACGTCGAAGGCGGCGAGGAAACGCTGGCCATGGTGAGGAGTGCGGGTGGCGAGGGTGTCTTCGTGAAGGCGGACGTCTCTAATGCCGCTGAGGTCGAAGCCATGGTGCAGAAGGCGATGGACATCTATGGCCATCTCGATTGCGCCTGCAACAATGCCGGCGTCGGCGAACCTCTCAAGCGGGTCCATAACACCTCCGAGGACAACTGGGACCGCGTGATGGCCACCAACCTCAAAGGTGTCTACCTGTGTATGAAGTACGAGATACCGCCCATGCTCAAGCAGGGCAAGGGTGCCATCGTCAACACCGCATCTCTGGCGGGCCTCAAGGGACTGTCCGGCCAGGCATCCTACGTTGCCAGCAAGCATGGCGTGGTGGGACTGACCAAGTCCGCGGCCATCGAATACGCCACTCTGGGCATCCGCATCAACTGCATCTGTCCCGGAGTGATAAACACGCCTCTGATCGCGCCCAACATGAAGGACAGGCCGCACGTGGAGAAGGGCTACATCGACATGGAGCCTATCGGTCGCCTCGGCAGGCCGGAGGAGATCGCGTCGGCCGTCCTCTGGCTGTGCTCCGATGAGGCGTCTTTTGTGGTAGGCAGCGTCTTCTCCGTGGACGGCGGGGTGGTGGCCAGATAGCGATTTGCTACGATACCTCGCCCGTCTGCCTCGCCTGGTTAACTAGTCTCAGCAACCCCACAACCTCCGTCATCCGCGAGAACGTCTCGAAGTCGTACCAAGCCTTCCTCTGCCAGTTGGGATGACCTTCCACTACCCCAGGGACGTTCTGCTGCTCCGTCTCCAGCCACAGGTCCTCCATGTTCACCATCAGCATGCGGGACGGGCTGTCGGCCAGAAATGAGAGGCAGGCCCGGAACACTAGACCGACATCGCCGGGGTCTCCTTTGAGATAGCCACGCTGCATCAGAAATCTGACCAGCACTCTCTTCGCTGCATGGCGGTCCTCGGTCCTGGTCTTGGCTTCGGCCTCTGTTATCAATCCCAGCGCGTGCCAGCGCTCTATTTCGAGCCCCTGCCAAAAAGCCGCGAATGGCGGCATGTCGTGTGTATTGAGACTGGCCACAGAGGCGGGCGGAATATCACGCAGTCCTCCATTGGGATCCAATGGCACCTCATACTGCGCGACGTACAGGCCATGCACGCCGTGCTGTGCCATTGTGTTATTGACATACGGCGGCACGGTCCCCAGGTTCTCTCCCACCATCTGGCATTGGTGCCGGTGTGATTCAACGCTCAGGATGGCATACATCTCGTCAGCGGGGCAGCGAACGTACACACCTTCAGCGGCCTCCATGCCCTGCGGCACCCAGAAAAGATGATGCAGGCCCATCACGTGGTCCACGCGCAGGACATCGGCATACTTCATGTGGTGGTCGAGATAGGCAATGGCATATCGGTAGCCTTGTTCCCTCATCTTCTGCGGATGTACTGGGGGGAATCCCCAGTTCTGGCCCTTGTGGAATAAGGCATCCGGCGGCGCGCCCGCCGACACTCCGGACACGAACAGGTCGCCTTGGCGCCACGTATCGTACCCATCAGGATGAACACCCAGGGGCAGATCCAGATAGAGTCTCACCCCTTTCTCACGCACGCGTCCCGAGACGCGCGCCAGTTGCTCATCCGCCAGCCACTGGACGTAGGCATGGTAATGCTGCGTCTCCTTCCCGAAGTCCTTCCGTTGCAGAAGACCGTCCCGCAGAGGATGGGGCCAACTCCGCCACGTCTCCCCTCGAAACTCGACCGTGGCCCGGAAGCGGGCATAGTCCAGCAATCCGTCACGCTCCCTCACAAATCCCTGGAAGGAGTGCCACCGTTCCCCTGAGTCCGGACCGAGCCTCTTCGCCAGTCTTTCCAGTATGGCGCGCTTCAAAGCCATTCCGCGCCGGTAGTCGACCAGGCGCTCGCGGTTGAGAGACTCGATCTCCTCCCTGAATTCCGTCGATTCCGCAAGGGCAATGGCCTCCGGGCACAGCGCCATCTCAGGCACCTTAGTCACGTCAATGTAAAACTCGTTCCAGAAAAGCCGGCTGACCGGTTTGTATGGGCTGGGATCACACGGCTTGTCCAGGAACGACGCCAGAAAGGGCAGCGTGGCCACAAAGTTCCCGCCCAGCCCGGAGACCCATCCCATGAACGTTTCAAGATCGGAGAAATCGCCACTTCCCCAGCTCCTTTTCGAGTAGAGCGCATACAGCGGCAGGAACGACCCCCACTCCCGGCCCTCTGTCTCCACATACGGTGAGTAAACGAACGCCGGTGCTGATATGAAGAGGGATTCGTTCAGACGTCCCGCTGCTTCCACCGTCAATCGGTGGTATCCCATCGGCAAAACTTGCGGCAAGGCGATTGACTTCACCGTATATGTTGCCCCCTCTACGGTGGCCTGCTGGAGCGTTGGCAGCCGGGACAAGTCGATCCCCCACTCCCGGACCTCCCCCGTCTCGAACTTCAGATGACACGCGGCGGTGCCAGAGGCTCTGTCCGACGGCAGCCGGAGGTCGATATCGGTTGGCGCCCCATCCCAGGACACGACCACCGGATCCAGAGGCTGCCTCCAGTACGAGAGACGGCGCTCCCGTCGCGCGGCAGAGATGTCCTCGCTTCCCTCAACCGGAGCCCCAAGAGCCTTCAAAACCGCCAGCAGAGCCTCTGGAGAAGCCTCCTGCCGGCGCCCGTTGTTGTCACGGTAGTCAGTCTCAACGCCGTAGGCTCGTGCCAGGTTCTGAAGCGAGAGAGGCTCGTTGCCAGCGGTCATCTTGCACCGATCCGCAGTCGCACTATGCCTCTCCCCCTACCATGAGAAACGCCCGCGGCACGGGCAGATTGGACGAACACACCACCCACCCGTCTGAACCATGAACAGCCACAGCCCTCGATCCTCCCCGGCGCTATCCCCTGAACACGATCCAGACCAGGAGCGCGATGAGAATCAAGAACACGACGGATTCGGCGACCAGAATGACGACCAATGTCCTGAGCGACAGCGAGCGCAATCGATCAAAGAGGGATTTGGGCTTGGCAGGCGGCTCGTTCATCTTGATCTGTACCTCACTACACCATTACTTCCGGCACTGC
>JAFGCL010000162.1 GCA_016932645.1 Dehalococcoidia bacterium
CGGGTTCAAGGTGGTCGGTCACCTGCCTGAGATTGCCGATGTGTTCGGGAAGAAACGCGGATTGAAGATCGCACTGCTCCGAATAGGGAAGGAGAGAAAGGGCGCCAAGTCGGCCTCCGAGCCTGCCGCCGACGAGACCGAGGACAGCGGACGGCTCGAACCTCAGCAGCACAGGGATCTGTCGTTGTGGGCCGCAGCCTGCGCCGAGCACGTCCTCCCTCACTTCGAGCAGAGGCACCCAGACGACGGCCGTCCCCGCCGGGCGATCGAGGCGGCGCGCTCCTGGGCCCGGGGCGAAATCAAGGTGGCCAGCGCCCGCGCTTCCGCGCTTGAGGCCCATGCCGCTGCCCGCGCTGCCGCTGAGCCTTCCGCCCGCGCCGCTGCCAGATCGGCGGGCCACGCTGCGGCCACCGGCCATGTCCCCGAACACGCTCGTGCTGCAGCCTCATACGCCCTCAATGCCGTCAAGTCTGCCACCGGATCCGACGCCGCTGAGTCCGACTGGCAGCGTCGGCAACTCCCGCGACGCCTTTGGTCGATCGGTTTTCCGCCCGGACATCCGTAACAACGATATTGGAGAGAGGACATGTTTGAGATTCCGGAGTACGTCAATATCGCGAGGCAAATGACCGAGAGCCTTACGGGAAAGCGGATCACCCAGGGCGATCTCGGCAACTCTCCGCACAAGTTCGTCTGGTACAACATGAAGCCATCCGAGTTCGCTGCAATAGTCAAAGGGAAGGCAATAGGTAAGGCTTATACCAGAGGGCGGTGGCTCTTCCTTCCGGTGGGAGACAAGCATATCCTGGTGCTGGGGGAGTGCGGCGGCAAGATACTGCTGCACAAGTCGGCGCTGATGCTGCCCCACAAGTACCACCTGTCGCTGCACTTCGAGGACGGCGGTGCTCTCACCGCCACCACCCAGATGTGGGGCGCCATGGAGCTGTATGAGAAGGGGAAGGAACTGGAAAGGCAGTACATCAAAGGGATGCGGACCACTCCCACCGAGCCGGGATTCACCAGCACCTACCTGTCAAACCTTATGAGAGAATCCATCGGCAGCGGCTTCAAGACTGTGAAGGCCATCCTGACCCAGGGCCAGATGATCCCCGGGCTCGGGAATGCCATCGCCCAGGACATCATGTTCAAAGCCAAACTTAATCCCAGGCAGCCCCTGGATGCCCTGCAGAAGAATCACGTGGAGGCGCTCCACCGGGCCATCGTGGGGACATTGCTGGAAGCGATCCGCCTGGGCGGCAGGAATGATGAATTCGACCTGTACGGCAATCCAGGCAAGTACGTGCGCCTGATGGACAAGAACGCTGTCGGGCAGCCTTGCCCGGAATGCGGTGCGAAGATCGAGGACATGTCATACCTGGGAGGGACCTGCTACTTCTGCCCGACCTGCCAGCGGCTGCTGTAAGCGGATTGACCTGAGACCCCCAACCCATCCCCTGTTTGACATTCTTCCCCGCCGCGCCATAGGATTCGGGCGATGGGAAGAGCCGCCAATGAGAATCGCCTGTGAAGATGAGATAGCCAGACCACCGGAGACTGTCTTCCCATGGATCGCGGAACCGGAGAAGGCCATGAAATGGCAGAGGAACGTCAAAGGCGGAGAGATCATCGTCGACAAGCCGGAGAAGATCGGCACGACCTTCAGAGAGGTCATCGAAGAGGACGGCAAGACTCTGGAAATGCATGGCACGATCACCCGGTACGTGGAGAACAGGACGATGGGTTTTCATATCGTCAGCAAGATACATGAGTTAGACGTCATGTATTCGATTGAAGCAAAGGGGAACGGCACCAAGATCAAGATCGAGGCGTCGATACGGTGGAAGTTCCCGATGAATATCGTCAGCCTGCTTGTGCGCCGGAAGATGGAAGAACGGCTAGTCAGCCAACTCAAGTCGGAACTCCAGGACCTGAAGAGGCTGTGTGAAGGCGCATGACGCGCGACGCTCCTGCCTGGCAGGCGCGCTGGCCCGGGCCACTGCCCGCAACGACAGCATCCATCTTTGACATACAGCCCGGATATGCAATAACATCTGCGCAATTGTCACAGCCTGACAAGACCCTTGCAGAGGGAATCCCTCGTGCGCTGCCAAGGAGGTGAATCCCTTGTATTGCTCAAGATGCGGCAAAGAAGCCTCAGATGAGTGGAATGTGTGCCCTCAGTGCGGCGCTCAGCTCAGACCTTCAAGTGCGACGGGATTGCCGAATGGTGCGACCGGTGCCCCACCCCAGTACGGGATAGCCGGACGAAGCTAGGCACTCAGCCCGTGGTTCTATGCCATTGGCCCTGTACTTATGATCATCACCTCAGCCGCGGCTATCGCCCTGTTCGTCCTGGGCATGCTGAACATGATGCCGCACACGCGCATCGTCGTACCGGGCAGCCACGAGTTGTAACTGAAGCAGGGGACATACACTGTGTTCTACGAGCACCACAGTTCCGTCGACGGCGTGGCGTACTCGACAGGCGAGTACCTGCATGGCATGGTGGTCATGGTCCGGTCAGAGGACGGCTCCGTGATTGTGCCGGTGAAGGACACCTCGACAAGCGCCAACTACGAGATAGGCAGCCGGGCGGGGTTCTCCGTATTCGAGTTCCACATCGATGAACCGGGAGCCTACGTGCTGACGGCATGGTACGAGGATGGCGGCACGACTCCGTCAGTCGTCCTGGCAATAGGTCGGTTTGACATCCTCAACGTACTGCTCCGCAGTTTTCCTCTAGGCTTTGGCGGGTTTCTGATTGGCGTCCTCATCATCGTATGGGTCTTTGTCAAACGCAGAAAGGCAGGCCGAACGATATGATCGCGCCTCGTAGACGCTGCCCTGCAGTGGACCGACCCCACTGTCCACGACGACCCCCCTCACGTTTGACATCCCCCGCTGCCGCACACTAAGATTCAGACTGTTGCTGCCTTGTCACAAAGGGGGATTTCTTACATGCTTTTCTCTGACCGTGTCTTCTGCGGTGAATTGACCCCGGATGACGCAGGCCGCCAGGTGCTCCTTGCCGGCTGGGTGGACGCCTACCGGGACCACGGCGGCCTGCTGTTCGTCCATCTGCGCGACCGCAGCGGCATC
>JAFGCL010000163.1 GCA_016932645.1 Dehalococcoidia bacterium
TGGGAACGCGAGGTGGGCGCAGCCCACCCTACCCGACCGCGTGACTTTCCAGGCGGTTTTGAAACCCGCCTCTACGGATTCGACCACAGGGCGTGCAGAGGGGCGCAGCCCCTCTGCGTCTACTATCTTCCCCCAAGATTGGGGGTTAGGGGGTTGAATTCCCTAACATCACGCGACAAACGCTTCGCCATCGGCACTTGGTGAGGCAGAGCTTCAGGGGCACCTTCCGCCGGGTGAGCGTCCGGAGATATCCGGCAGTCTGCCGTTCACCGTAGGAGATGCCCAAGTCCCTTGTGATGATGGCGTCCCATTTCCGGACTTCGGTCTCGTCCCCGTCCGGACTCCGGCAACCACCGTCCCGACAGAGAGGGCATTCCCGGCAGAGGTCGTCTACACCCTGAGTCACCTCTATGAGCGTCTCTTCCTGGGACTCGAGGACCTCCTTGATGTGTTTCGCCAGACTGTTGAATGCCTCTCCCCGGTCGAAAGTCTCCAGGATCATGTACGGCTGACACATGATGTGGTGCGGGCGGAGCCTGACTTCTACCGGGCTGGGCTTGGATGTCACTTCAATCTCCCGTCTCGGATTCGCTCGGATGCAATGGGACATTATACATTGCCAAGCGTTGCGGAGGGCTACGCTCCGTCGTGGCCGCGCAACTCCTGGACATGACAGAGCGTGTCCCACCGATCCATTGTTGAAAAGGAATCTATGGGCGTCTAGAATTAGAAACCGAGGATGTTCTTGGGTCAGGATCACTTCACACTCGGTTGGAGAAATCACCCCTTCCCAGCATAAGCCGGGTTGCTGTCTGAGAACTCTCAAGTAGAAGGAGGCGAGAATGGAAATCAAGAAAGTATGCGTAATTGGCGCCGGAACCATGGGCAATGGCATCACGCAGGTGGTGGCGCAGGCCGGCTACGACACGGCCATGGTGGACATCAAACAGGAGTTTCTGGACCGTGGCATGAACGCCATCAAGGGCAGCCTGGCTAGAGTGGTAAAGAAGGGAACCATAACCCAGGCCGACGCGGACAAAGTGGTGGCCCGGATTAAGACCTACACTGACATGAAGGCCGGTGCCGGAGACGCCGATTATGTCATCGAAGCGGTATTTGAGAAGGCTGAGGTCAAGCAGCCGGTGTTGAAGCAGCTTGACGAGGTCTGCCTGGAGAGGACCATCATAGCCTCTAACACCTCATCTATTCCCATAAGTCTGCTGTCGTCAGCCACGAAGCGCCCGCAGAAGGTGGTGGGCCTGCATTTCTTCAATCCCGTGCCGGTGATGAAGCTGATCGAAGTAGTTAAGTCGCTGACCGTCTCCGAAGAGACGATAGCCACCAGCGTGGCTCTCGGCAAATCGCTGGGGAAGGAGCCGGTGGTGGTCAAGGATTCGCCGGGCTTCATCGCCAACCGTATCGCCAACCTGGCGGCCAACGAGGCGCTCAAGGTTCTGGAAGAGGGCTTGGCCAGCGCCGAAGACATCGACAAGGTTTGCCGCCTAGCGTTCAACTGGCCCATGGGCCTCCTGCAGATGACGGACCTTGTCGGGGCGGATGTGGTCATGGATCTCGGCGAGTCGATCTACAAGGAGACTGGCTGGGAGAGGTATAAGCCGGCGCCGCTGCTGAAGAGGATGGTGGAGAGCGGCTACCTTGGGAACAAGGCTGGAAAGGGTATCTACACCATGTTCGGGCCCAAGCAGTAGAGACTATCTCAAGGAGGGTGCAAACAAGTCCCTGACGAAATCTGGGGATATTCCCCATTTTGTCCAGTCTTTTTTGGGGGCAAAGAGGTGCAGTCCGCCTCAGGCGGATGCCGGGAGTTTGAGGGTGTCCCTCAATTCCCCAAGTCTCCCCCAAGAATGGGGGCGAGGGGGTTTAAATACGATTACGAGAAACCCTTGGCAGGCTGCACAATGGGAATAGGAATCGGAGTACCAACGTCACTAGAAGAACAAGAGAGTCCGGCAGTTCCGGAAACAAGGAGAAGAGGTTAGAGATGTTACTGGATGAGTTCAGGCTTGATGGATCAGCGGCCATAGTCACTGGGGGCGGAGGGGGCATGGGCCGGGCCATATCATTGGCCCTGGCTGACGTTGGAGCCAGTGTGACGGTCGCCGATGTGGTGGCCGAAGCTGGGGAGCAGACCGTCGATGCGGTGAAAAAGGCCGGCGGCAAGGCCATGTTCTTCAAGGTCGACCTGGGCAAGAAGAGCGAGATCGAGAACATGGTGGAGACCACTGTCAAGGAGTTCGGCAAGGTGGATATCCTTGTCAACAACGCCGGCATACAGCTGGCCAAGCCTTTCATCGATCTCACGGAGGATGAATGGCACCGCGTGATGAACATCAACCTGACCAGCATCTTCCTCTGCTCGCAGGCGGCCGGCAAACACATGATCAAACAGGGCAAAGGGAAGGTCATCAACATAGCCTCCAACGGTGGTCTGCGGGCGGCGACCGGCCAGTCCGTTTACTGCGTCAGCAAAGCCGGCGTGATCATGCTCACCAAAGCCCTGGCCCTGGAGTGGGCGAGGCACAACATCAGGGTCAACGCCATAGCTCCTGGGTACTTCCGGACGCCGTTCAGCGCCAAGGCCACCGAGGATGAGAAGACGGCTGCGACGCTGCTGGGCCGAATCCCGCTGCGCCGATTCGGTGAGCCGAAGGACCTTGGGCCGCTGGTGGTGTACCTGGCTTCGCCAGCATGCGACTACATGACCGGCGAGACGGTTCTCTTCGATGGTGGGCATCTCTGTCATTTGTAGCCTGTCCCTTTGGAAAAGCGATCACGCCGTCTCAAAAGAGGAGCAGGGACAAGTCCCTGCCGGGAGTCTGAGGGTGTCCCTCAAATCCCCTCCTTCATCCCCCAAGAATGGGGGACTTAGGGTTGATGGCATCGGACTGATCTATCTGTCTCGTTGAGATGGAGGAAGGGCCTGAGAACTCATCCAAGCCGTTGGCTTCGGGACCCAGACTATGAAGATAGCCAGTAAAGTCAAACAAGCCAGCTTCCTGCGGAGAGAGAACCGCTTCGCCTGCCTGGTGAAAGTAGCTGGCAACATCGAGACGGCCCACCTGGCCAACTCGGGGAGGCTGGAAACGGTTCTCACGCCTGGCCGCACCGTGTTTGTAGCCGAAAGATCATCGCCCACGCGGACGACGAAGTATGACCTGGTCACGGCCTCACTCGGTGAAACCTACGTGTCTGTGGATGACCGTGTTCCGATGGAGCTGGTCAACGAAGCTCTGGCCCAGAAAACCCTGCCCCAGTTCCATCAGTACTCCTCCATCAGGCGCGAAGTGCCACGCGGCCGCAGCCGGCTGGACTTCCTGCTGAGCAGCCGCATCTCCCAGTGCTTCCTGGAGATCAAATCCGTGACCCTGGTCCGGAGGGGCGTCGCATTCTTCCCGGACGCACCCACGGAGCGCGGCCGGCTTCACGTAGAAAGCCTGGTGTGGGCCAAGAAGGAAGGTTACGAAGCAGCCATCGTCTTTGTCATACAGCGGGATGATGTCGAGCGCTTCTCCCCCAACGACGAGATCGATCCGGAATTCTCTCGGGCGCTGCGTCTGGCCCAGATCAAGGGGTTGGGGATCTACGCCTACAAGTGCCGCGTGAAGCCGAACGAGATCGAGCTGGCCGGTCAAGTGCCAGTCAAGCTCTGAGGAACAAGCACAAATAGCCTGTTCTTGATTTGGCGCGAGGAATGCATCCATTGCGTGGATTCCCATCGGGGCGTGCAGAGGAGCGAAGCCACTCTGCGTTTCTTGTCATCCCCAGGGCTTGGGGCTAGGGGGTTGAAGTACATGACTCCTAAGAGAACAGCGGTATCCCAGCGAGAGGACGATCGTGGGTCCAGCAAGGCATCGCTGCCCGCCATCTATAGGCTTCTGTACAAACGGTATGGACCCCAGCACTGGTGGCCCGCGGAGACTTCCCTGGAAATGATCATCGGCGCTATTCTTACCCAGTCAGCCGCCTGGACCAACGTAGAGAAGGCGATCAACAACCTGAAGGCGAAGGAATCCCTCTCCGTTGAGTGGTTGCGAGGCCTGTCCAATGATGAGCTGGCCGGCCTGATCCGTCCCTCGGGCTATTATAACGTGAAAGCCAGGAAGATCAGAGCATTTGTCGATTGGCTGGCGGAGAGGTACGGTGGTGAACTCGACAGGTTGTTCGCGCTGGACAGCGCTGAACTGCGGAAAGAACTGCTGTCCGTCCATGGCGTGGGTGAGGAGACCGCTGACTCCATTATCCTCTATGCTGCCCAACGGCCCATCTTTGTCATCGACGCCTACACTCGCCGTATCATCGCCCGACTGGGTCTGGCTCCCCGCGATGATAGCTACGCTGCTTACCAGGCTTTCTTCATGAACAACCTTCCTCACGATGGGGCGCTATTCAACGAGTACCATGCGCTGCTGGTTCAGCACGGGAAGGCCGTCTGCCGAAAGACCCCCCTTTGCACTGATTGCTGCCTCAGTGACCTCTGTCCCACCCCCACCAACCCAATGTCACCCCAGCGCTCTTTCAACCCCCTGCCCCCCAATCTTGGGGGATAGCAAGAAACGCAGGGGAGCTGCGCCCCTCTGCACGCACCGTTGTCGAATACGGAGGACTGCGTTGCGACGTGCCCAGGGCGACGCTCGACTCTGCAAATGATCTTGGAGAGTATTCCAGAAGAGATGCAGGAGAAGCTCCTGCCGGGGGAACTGGGGGTTGACTCAGACACCATGGAGACATCGCTCTTTTGATATCGGGCGTGCGCTAACCGTATAATTGTATTTGGCCTCACCACGTTCTTGAGAACAGAACCAAGAAGAGGAAAGGAGAGAATATGGCCGGAATAGTTACTTACGGGGCCTACATCCCCATGTACAGGCTCAGCCGGGCGATCCTGGGCCAGGTGTGGGGCGGGGGTGGAAAGGGAGAGAAAGCCATATGCAACTGCGATGAGGATAGTATCACCATGGCAGTCGAGGCGGCCACGGACTGCCTCAAGGGCACAGACAAGAAGTCTGTGGACGCCCTATACTTCGCCAGCACAACGGCACCGTTCAAGGAGAAGCAGTCAGCCAGCTTTGTGGCGGCAGCACTGGACCTGCGGGAAGACGTCGCCGCCAGCGACTTCGGCAACTCTCTGAGAGCCGGGACACTGGCCCTCCGGGCGGCTCTGGATGCCGTGAAGGCCGGCTCGGCTAAGAAGGTTCTGGTCGTTGCCTCGGACTGTCGGTTGCCGGCGCCGAACTCGGCTGGTGAGAGCGCTCTCGGAGACGGCGCAGCCGCCCTGTTGATCGGAGCCACCGACATCGCCGTCGAGATCGAAGCCAGCGCCTACACCTACAGCGAGTTCCTGGACGTGTGGCGATTGGAGACCGACAGGTTCCAGCGCCAGTGGGAGGAGCGCTTCATCCTGGACGAGGGCTACGAATCCCACATGAAGAAGGCCTTCGCTACCTTCTTCAAGGCGAACAAGGTCACGGCCAAGGACTTCACCAAGGCCGCATACTATGGTCCCAACGCCAGGAGCCATACGGCGATAGCCACTTTCCTGGGAATCGATCCCAAGACGCAGGTGCAGGTGCCGCTGTATGACAGCGTTGGGCATACCGGAACGGCTATGGCTCTCATGACGCTGGTGGCGGCACTTGAGGACGCCAAGCCGGGCGACAAGATCCTCTTCGGCAACTACGGAGACGGCACAGACATCCACTCTCTAAAGGTGACCCAGGCCATCGACAAGATCAAGGACCGCCGGGCCATCAA
>JAFGCL010000164.1 GCA_016932645.1 Dehalococcoidia bacterium
GCCTGACCCGCTTCTTGATCTCCTCGAGGTCCTGTAAGGTGTTGATCTTATTCACGTCTCGACCCCCTATTTGCAGCGGCTCACCAGCTCTTTGACGCCGGTGGGCTTCACCCGTCTGTAGACCTGTCCGTTGAGCGTTACTACCGGAGCCAGGGCACAGGCACCCAGACAGCGCACGGTATCTAGCGAGAGGATGCCGTCCGGCGTGGTATCCCCGGGCTCCAGCCTGTACTCTCTCTTCATGACATCCAGGATCCGCTGGCCGCCCCTGACGTAGCAGGCCGTGCCCAGACACACCTGAAGAACGTACTTCCCTCTCGGGACTGTTGTGAAGAAGTTATAGAAGCTGACGACTCCGTTGACCTCGCTGATGGGGACCTTCATAACTTGGGAGATGGCCGTCAGCACCTCGGGCGGCAGGTAGCCGACGCGCTCCTGTGACTGCTGCAGGACTCTGATCAGCCTGCCTGACCTGCCAGTGTTGAGGTCCACGATCTCGTTCACGTCTTTGAGAATCCTGGCGGCGTACTCGGCGCTGTCCTTGTTTACCGGCAACTCCAGATCGACGCTCTGTTTGACTCTCTGCATGCCTACCTCCTGCCTATGAAGCCGTGTTTGTTCAAGGTGGAACTAAGCTGGTGGATGGAACTAATAGGGGAGCCTCTGAGGCGGTCATTCGACTGCCCGAGCGCTCCCAGTTCATTGTGACGGTTGTCGAAGCAATAGAGCTCTAGTACCACTGGACTTATGCCTTGTCTGAGACCTCCCCAGTCTACCCAAAGCCCATCTTCACACTATCTTAATAACATCGTAACACAGGCACTCCCGTTGATACAAATAGTCTGCGCCGGCTGAAGCTTGTCTGATCTGGCCCACCGCCTCGACTTGCGGCTGCTCCGATGAGTGGTGACCGGAATCGTGTGCCGGCGCATCATGTCTCCGTTGAGCTAGCTGACCTAATGGACAGCACGGGCTTGATTGAAAGAGCAGCCGGTCTGGCAGAGGTG
The DNA here is from genome assembly GCA_016932645.1 of Dehalococcoidia bacterium. GTDB lineage: Bacteria > Chloroflexota > Dehalococcoidia > UBA2247 > RBG-13-53-26 > JAFGCL01. The sequence goes on from JAFGCL010000164.1 coordinate 1,008, forward strand.
ATCCGGGTGCCGGCATGGGGTGTCGCAGGTCGCCGTGGTCTTGCGGTACGCTCCTGGAGCGTGTGGTAAAATGGCCCCGACCTGTTGCCGTAGATGCGGATGAAGGCGGAAAGGACAACTATGATAGGTAGGTTGAATGCCGGAGACGTGCGGAGGACTTGCGACCCCTCCAGCTTGGGCTTCGAGAGCACGGAGACTCTCGAAGCTCCATTGGCCATAATTGGGCAGAACCGGGCGCTGAAGGCGCTCCAGTTTGGACTGCAGATACAGAACTCTGGTTTCAATATATATGCAGCTGGCCTGCCCGGCACCGGCAAGATGACGGCCATCACCGGCTTCCTCGAGCGTCTGGCAAAGGACAAGGAGATGCCCGCCGACTGGTGCTACGTACACAACTTCGATGACCCCTACAGACCTAGGGCGCTCAAGTTGAAGGCTGGCCAGGCAGTGAAGTTCCAGAGGGACATGCGGCGATTGATTGACATGGCACAGACTGATATTAGGAAAGCCTTCGACAGCGAAGACTACTCCAAACGGCGGGAGGCGACAACGCGGGCCTTCAACGAGAACCGCGAACGTCTCTTCAGTCAACTGAACCAATTGGCCCATGAGAACGGTTTCGCTATCCAGATGTCGAGCATGGGTATCTTGCTGGTTCCACTGGTGAATGGCAAACCACTCAGCGAGCAGGAAGTGCTCGCGCTAAGTCCAGAAGAGAAGGAAGGCCTGTCGAAACGTCAGGAGAACATCCAGGGGCATATCAAGGAAGCGGTGACCCAGTTGCGGAGCTGGGACCGGGAGATCAAAGAGCAGATTGAGAAGATCGACCGTGAAGTGGTACAGTTCATCCTCCAGACTTTCGTCGAAGATCTGGAGCGGAAATACAGCGATGCCCCGGGCGTTTCGGAGTACCTGGAGGCGGTGGGAAACGACATCATCGAGAACCGGGACCTCTTTCGTACACCGCCCGAGGCCGCCGAGGGCAACCAGTTCGCCGCCAGAGCTCTATCTGATGCCTTCAAGAAGTACCAGGTGAATGTCCTTGTTGACAACACCAATGTGAAGGGTGCTCCAGTGGTCATAGAGATGACGCCGACCTTCAACAACCTCGTCGGCCGCATGGAGAAAGAGGCTCAGTTCGGGGCTCTCACCAGCGATTTCACCATGATCCGCCCGGGATCTATCCATCGGGCCAATGGCGGCTATCTGGTGGTCAGAATGGAGGACATCGCCCAGGAACTCATGTCTTGGGATGGATTGAAGAGATGTCTCCGTGAACGCAAGATAATTGTTGAGGAGATGGCCGAGCGGCTGGGTTTCCTGACGGTGAAGACCATCTTGCCCGAGCCGATACCGCTGAGCATAAAGGTGGTATTGATTGGCGAGAACTTCTACTATCACATGCTGTACCGGTACGACCGTGAGTTTCCAGAGCTGTTCAAAGTGAAAGCGGACTTTGACAGTTGGATGGACCGGGATGACGAGACAACGAGGGCGTACGCTGCTACGCTTTGCAGCGTTTGTGCCAAGGACAATCTCCGTCACCTGGATAGCTCAGCGGTGGCCAGGATTGTGGAACATAGCTCCCGGTTGGCTGAGGACCAGCGCAAGTTGTCCACCAGATTCGCCGAGATAGCGGATATCATCAGGGAGGCCAACTACTGGGCGGGCATGCGTGAAAGCCCACTGATAGGCGGAGAGCACGTGTCACGCGCTATCGAGCAGAAGGTCTACCGCTCCAACCTGATCCAGGAGCGCATCAGGGAGATGGTTGGGCGGGGTGTTCTAAAGATAGACACGGAGGGGGAAGTGGTGGGGCAAGTGAATGGCCTCTCGGTGATGGACATGGGAGATCTGAGTTTCGGTCGGCCCACACGGATCACGGCCAGCACAGCAGTAGGGCCGGAAGGGGTGATGGATATCGACCGCGAGGCCAAGCTGGGAGGCCCCATACACACCAAGGGAGTCCTCATACTCGGCGGCATCCTGGCTGAACGCTTTGCTGGCAACATGCCGCTCTCTCTGTCGGCGCGCCTTGTCTTTGAGCAGAGCTACAGCGAGGTGGAGGGCGACAGCGCCTCCAGCGCCGAGCTCTATGCTCTTCTCTCCAGTCTGGCCAATGCTCCTGTCAGGCAGAATATTGCAGTCACTGGCTCCGTGAACCAGAAGGGTGAAGTCCAGGCGATCGGCGGTGTGAACCAGAAGATCGAGGGTTTCTTCGACATTTGCAGGGCGAAGGGGCTGACCGGTGAGCAGGGCGTACTCATCCCATCCAGTAATGTCCAGAACCTGATGCTGCGGGAGGATGTAGTTGAGGCGATCAGGGACGGCAAGTTCAGCATCTACTGCGTGGAGAGTGTTGAAGAGGGGATCGAGATTCTTACTGGCGTCCCGGCAGGCAAGCGCCTCGATAGCGGCAAGTTTGAGGAAGGCTCGATCAACGACCGTGCCCAGAAGCGGCTGGAGCAACTGGCCAGGGTCATGCGGGAGTTTGGCAAAGAAAAGGAGAAGAAGCCGGCCAGAAGGAAGAAGGAGAACAACGAGGCTGGTTGAGGGCCGCGTTTGAGAACTGTGCCTGACACGGCCTTGACAGAGGCATCAAAGCTGATATACTTGGTTTTGGACTTAGTTCCCCCCGTTGGTCGATACTCTTCACCTTAAGGAGCCTGCCGCGAAATACATCTTCATTACTGGTGGTGTGGTTAGCTCAGTCGGGAAGGGAATCACTGCCGCTTCAATAGGCAGAATACTCAAGAGTCGCAATATCGCTGTCACCATCCAGAAGCTGGACCCCTATCTGAACGTCGACCCCGGGACCATGTCTCCCTACCAGCACGGCGAGGTCTTTGTCACCAAGGATGGTGCAGAGACTGACCTTGATCTGGGCCATTACGAGCGATTCACAGACATTGAGCTGACCACGGCATCCAGTGTGACTACCGGTCAGATATACAGCTCGGTAATTGCCGCGGAAAGGCGAGGCGACTTCCTCGGTGGCACGATACAGGTCGTGCCCCATGTGACCAGCGAGATAAAGAGGCGCATCAAAGAGGTGGGCGAAGCGAGTGGCGCTTCGGTCGTGATTGTGGAAGTTGGTGGGACGGTAGGGGATATCGAAGGCTTGCCTTTCCTGGAGGCCATCCGGCAGATGCGCACCGACGTGGGAAGGGACAACGTACTTTACATCCACGTTACCCTGCTGCCATATATCTCGTCCACCGGGGAGCTCAAGACCAAGCCGACGCAGCACAGTGTGAATGAACTGCGCCGCATAGGTATCCAACCGGATATCATTGTGTGCCGCAGCGATTATCCGGTCACTGAGGGAATCACGGACAAGCTGGCGCTGTTCTGCAGCGTGGAGAAAAGGGCGGTCATACCGTTGATGACTGTACAGACCATCTACGAGGTTCCCCTGATTCTCGAAGAGGCCGGCTTGGGTAACATCATGATGGACATGCTGGGTGTCTCGAACGGCGGCGAGGATCTGAATGAATGGCGAGCACTTGTGGATGGGATGAAGACTCCCAGGGAACCGATCCCGATTGCCCTGGTCGGCAAGTATGTTGAACTCAAAGATGCATACATCTCGGTGCGTGAAGCGTTGCGCCACGCTGCTACCCAGATCAACTCAGAGGTGGACATCCACTGGGTGCAGTCAGAAGACCTGGAGAAGGACGAAGGCAACATAGATAAGCACCTGGGCTCTGTGCAGGGGGTCGTGGTTCCCGGCGGGTTTGGGTACCGGGGCATTGAGGGGATGATCAAGGCAGCGAAATACGCCCGGGAACGCGAAATCCCCTATCTGGGTTTGTGCCTGGGACTGCAGGTTATGGTGGTGGAGTTCAGCCGACACGTCTACTGCTCCGAGGAACCCAATTCTACCGAGTTCGCCCCCGACACCACGTATCCCGTCATAGACCTGTTGCCTGAGCAGAGAAGCACGGATGCGAAGGGTGGCACAATGCGGCTGGGCGCTTATCCATGCCGTCTTGTGGGGGGCAGTCGCGCGGCGGCGGCGTACGGCGAGCCTATCGCCTACGAGAGGCACCGCCATAGATTTGAGTTTAACAACGACTTCCGCTATACTCTGGAGCAGGCGGGTCTTACCGCCACCGGTCTGTCCCCTGATGGCAGACTCGTCGAAATCGTTGAACTCAAGAATCATCCCTGGATGTTAGCTACCCAGTTCCATCCCGAATTCAAATCGCGGCCGAACAGGCCACATCCTCTCTTCCTTGACTTCGTCAAGGCGTCGAAGCGGACTATGCGCGAGGGAGCCCAACATCCTCTGCCTCTACATCAACAGGAGGAGAAAGCAGGAGACTAATGCACCTTTACCTGGATACTGCTGACATCGATCAGATCAGGAAAGGGGTCAAGCTGGGAGTAGTAAGCGGAGTAACCACGAATCCCAGCCTGGTCTATAAGGCCGGGTGGACCGACTACAAGTCGGCCGTCCAGGAGATCTGCTCGATAGTGAAGGGGCCGGTGTCGGTTGAGGTGGTGAGTCAGGAAGCGAAGGGGATGATGGAAGAGGCACGTGCGATAGCCAAGTGGTCGGAGCATGTGGTCATCAAGATCCCCATGTGCGATGCCGGCTTGGAGGCCATGTCGGTCTTGTCAAAAGAGAATATCAGGGTGAACGTTACTCTCTGCTTCTCGCTAAACCAGGCTCTCCTGGGGGCACTGGCTGGGGCCAGCTACGTGAGCCCCTTCGTAGGCAGGTTGGATGATGTGGGGCATGATGGAATGGGGTTGGTAGCCGAGATAGTGTCTTGTTTTGATCGCTACGGGTTCGGCACCCAGGTTATTGCCGCCAGCATCCGGCACCCATTGCATTGTATTGCCGCGGCGAAGGCAGGCGCGCATATCGCCACGATACCGTACGGAGTGTTGACACAGATGGTCAATCATCCGCTCACCACGGTGGGCATAGCTCGATTCCTGGAAGACTCACAGAAAGCCGCAGGCAAAGGATGAGGGGAGAGTGCATATGAATTTTGCAGAACTGGGAACCAAGAAGAGGGAGGACCTCTTGGAGATGGCCAAGGACATGGGCATCTCCGGCTACAGCAATCTGAAGAAGCAGGAGCTCATCATCTCGCTTTTGCACTCTCAGGCGGAGAAGGATGGGAACATGTTCGCCGGCGGCATGCTGGAAATCACCAACGATGGATATGGCTTCCTGCGTGGCGAGAACCTGCTCCAGGGACCGGGTGATGTCTATGTGTCATCGTCGCAAATAAGGCGTTTCGGGCTCCGCACCGGCGACTCAGTGATGGGGCAGGCCAGACCTCCCAAGGAAGGGGAGCGGTACCAGAGCCTGCTTCGAGTCGAACTGGTCAATGACCTGGAGCCGGAGTTGTCAAAGGGCCGCCCTCACTTCGACTCGTTGACGCCCATCTTCCCCAACAAGGTATTCAACATAGAGACGGTCACGGAGAACGTGGCCTGTCGCTTGATCAATCTGGTGGCGCCTATTGGAAGAGGCCAGCGCGGTCTGATAGTCTCTCCTCCCAAAGCGGGCAAGACGATACTTCTGAAGCAGATTGCTAATGCTATCTGCACAAACTATGAGGACGTCCATATGATGGTATGTCTCATTGGCGAGCGGCCTGAGGAAGTGACGGATATGAAGCGCTCCGTCAGAGGTGAGGTGATTGCTGCAACCTTTGATGAAATGGTGGAGAACCAGACTCACGTGGCTGAACTGGCTCTGGAGAGAGCGAAGCGACTGGTGGAAGCCAAGATAGACGTGGTGATCCTGCTCGACGGCATCACCCGCCTGACCAGGGCCTACAACCTGGGAGCGCCTTCCAGTGGAAGAACCCTGTCGGGCGGTATCGATCCCGTTGCCTTGTATCATCCCAAGCATTTCTTCGGTGCTGCCAGGAACATCGAAGAAGGCGGCAGCCTGACCATACTGGCGACCTGTCTGGTGGACACCGGCAGCCGTATGGACGACGTGATCTACGAGGAATTCAAGGGTACCGGCAACATGGAGCTGCACCTGGAACGCCGCCTGGCAGAAAGACGCATCTTCCCGGCCATCGACATACCACGCAGTGGCACGAGGCGCGAGGAGTTGCTGCTGGATGAACAGACTATCAAGAATGTCTGGCTGCTGAGACGAATGGTCAGCATGATCGCGGCTGACTCAAGTACGAACGCACACGAAGGGACCCAGCTTGTCCTTGAGCGTCTGTACAAGACCAAGAGCAATGCTGACTTCCTGGCCACCCTGAGCAAGGGCACTCTAGGCTGATTGACTCTCCCCGCTGCCTGGCTTCTGGACGGGTATCCCTTTCCGGCACAAAGGACATTCCTCAGGTCTGTAGGTCGGCACAGACGTCTTGTGGCAACTGAATAGGGGTGCGCCGAAATCCACAGCTCCCTCACTCCTGTCCACCAGGACTCCGACGCCAACAAGTTGCCCGCCCTTTCTCTTCACCTCGCTGATCACTTCGCGTACGGAGCCCCCGGTGGTCAAGATATCGTCGACCACCAGCACGCGCTCTCCGGGCATGATCTCGAATCCGCGGCGGAAGATGCGGGTGTCCCCCTCCCGCTCGGCGAAGATACTTCGCAAGCCGAGCTGTCTGGCTACCTCGTAGGAGATGATGACTCCGCCGGTGGTGGGCCCCGCTACCAGTTGGACGTTCTGACCCTGGAAGTGCATGGCGATGATGCGGCATAGAGGCTCGGTGTAGCGGGGCTGCTCCAGGACGCGGAATTTCTCCCAATATACGGGTGAATGGAGCCCCGACGTGAGGAGGAAATGTCCTTCCATGACGGCGCCGGCCTCGCGGAAAATCCTTTCTGCGTCGCTGGTCGTTTCTTTCATCCTCTCCTCCTCCGGTTCGTCGGGCAGACTATATCGTAGCAGAGACTACAGGTGCTATCATTAGTGGCTGACGCCGTCGTTTCAGATAGCCCCTGATGCGGCCCGTGTCTCTCTCAGACAGGGTAGATTATAGGTCATTCGATGATCGATGTCGCAAGCGGCGAACTGGCACCGATGGATGATATAGAGCTTATTCAAGCCAGCCAGAACGGGGATTCGGACAGCTTCAACGAGCTAGTGCGGCGCCATCAGAAGGTGGCTTACAACGTGGCCTTCCGGATGCTGGGGGACACTCAGGCAGCCGAGGACGCTACTCAAGAGGCCTTCTTCTCCGCCTGGAGGAATATCCGCAGGTTCAGGGGGGGCAGTTTCAGAGCCTGGGTGCTGCAGATCACAGCCAATGCCTCCCGGGATCACCTGAGGCGACTCAAGAGACGGCCTTTTGTTCCTCTGGAGTCCCTGGCTTATGATCCCCCGTCGGCGTCCTCCGAGTCTCCCGAAGACTTCGCGATACGACAAGACATGGGGGAGCATGTCCAGAGAGGGCTGATAACTTTGTCTCATGAGCAACGGATGGCAGTCGTCCTCTGTGATATCCAGGGACTCAGCTATGAGGAGGTGGCGGAGGCCATGGGATGCTCTCTGGGGACGGTGAAGTCGCGGCTCAACCGGGGGAGGTCCCACCTGAGGGACTACTTCGTGAAGATGGAACTTATTACCACCGAATTGCGTCATAACAAATAGGTAACACGGAAACAAAGGGGAGACAATGGGGCGATGTTTCTGGAGATCTAGGAAGGACCAGTGCTCCAGGACGCGGGATGTGCTTTCCAGCTATGTGGACTGGCGCCTGGATCCTGAAGAATCGGCGCGGGTAGAGGAGCATCTGAGCGCGTGCCGGGGGTGCCGGGAGGAGTTGGAGTCGCTGCGGGCGACGGTAGCACTGCTGCGCAGTCTGCCGGAGGTGACGCCTTCGAAGAGCTTTGCCTTGGCTCCGGTCAGACCGTTGCCTTGGCGGAGGGCCTTGCCGGCAATGCGGTTTGCTACAGCCACAGCCGTTCTGCTGCTGGTGGCGGCGTTCGCTGTCGACGGGACTGATGTGTTTGAACAGAGTGGCCCGTCTGATTCCTACTACTCTGTCTTCGAGCCTTCGGCAGCTTCTGAAGGCGATGCGGGCTATTGGCTTGTACCGGGTGAGAGACATGATATCGTGGGGCCGGAGAACACTACCGTTGACTTGGTGGTCCCTGATGGGAGCGACAACGTCTGCGCTGCCGTGGGTTCGCTGACGGCCAGCGGATTGATCTACGGGATGATTGAGGTTGTCCCGACGGGGGAGAATCAACTGGTGCTGACAGACAATGCCGAAGAGATGCCCAACCAGGGTGATGTGCAGGAGTTCGCGGTCGTGCCCAGCGCGGACAAGGGTGAAAGCCCATTTGCGCCTTCATGCCCAGCGGAGACATCGGCGCTTGATGAAATCGTGAGTAAGCAGGAGGGGGAGTTCCTCAATGTGGTTCCGGCGAACAGCGACAATACCGTTCTCTATGCTTTTGATCTGGGACAATCAGTCCCTGCAAAGATTCGCTTGGTGCCCAAAGGCGATTCTGGGTCGAATGGATCGTCTGCGGCGTTCGGGAGCAGTGACGAGGAGTGGTGGCTGCGCCCTCTGGAATACAGCCTCATCGGTCTGGTAGCAGTGCTGGGGGTGGCCACAGCAGCCTTGTGGCTCAGACAGAGAAGGGCGAGGGAAGTCAGCTACAAGACGAAATAGGAGAGCCCGTTCTGCAAGAGCGGCTGCTGCCTGGTGCGTTGATGTTGAGAGCCTCATTTGAGGCTCTCTTTCTTTTGGTCGAATCCACGCTTGTTTGCAGTTCAAATGGGCAGATGCTAGAATGGCGGCATGATTGAGAAGGCCGACCAGCCTCCCATGCAGGCAGCCGAGCGCGGACGCAGGGCTTCTGATCGCATGGACTACATGGATCGTGCGCTGTTGCTGGCGAGACTGGCCCTGGTGCATTCCAGCCCGAACCCGGCGGTGGGTGCGGTCATAGTCAAGGACGATGTCATAGTGGGGGAGGGCTATACTCAACCGCCCGGATCGGCCCACGCCGAGATAGTCGCGCTCCAACAGGCGGGAGATAAGGCCAGGGGCGCCACGATGTATGTGACCCTTGAGCCGTGCTGTCACCAGGGGCGGACCCCTCCCTGCACCAAAGCCATTATTGACGCCGGACTTGCTGAAGTCCACATTTCCATAATTGACCCCAATCTTCAGGTCTGTGGCCGGGGGAAGGCCGAACTGGAAGCGGCGGGGATCAAGACGTTTGTGGGTGACCATGAGGAATCGGCCCAGGAAGTTAACGAAGCATACATCAAGCACACGCACACCGGATTGCCCTTTGTCATCGGCAAGTTCGCCATGAGTCTGGATGGGAAGATTGCCACCAAGACCGGAGACTCGCGGTGGATAAGCGGCGAGCAGTCAAGGAGATACGTGCACACGCTGCGGAGCCAGATAGATGCCATCATGGTGGGAGTGGACACGGTGATTCGGGATGATCCGCAGCTGACCTCGCGGGCCGGCCTGGCTGGTGGGATGGTAGACAGGCAACCATTGAGGGTGATTGTGGACAGCAAAGGCCGCATTCCGCCGACGGCCAAGGTCTTCCAGGTGCC
>JAFGCL010000022.1 GCA_016932645.1 Dehalococcoidia bacterium
GGCGGGGCGGACATCCGCTCCGTGCAGGAGATGCTGGGGCACAAGAGCATCACGACCACCCAGGTGTACACCCACGTCACGGACAAGCGGCTCAAAGAGGTGCATCGGGCCTTCCACGGGCGGAAGAAACCGGATGAACCGGCGCCGGCGGCGGGATAGTTTTCCTTCGTTTTTTCGTCAGGATTATGTCAAGTTGCATCTTGACGGGTTTCGGCGGTCTTGGCTAGACTTAGGCCCTGAGCGGGTGTAACTCAGCGGTAGAGTACTTGCTTCCCAAGCAAGGGGTCGCGCGTTCGAATCGCGTCACCCGCTCCAGCTTCGGAAACCGGAGGCTCCCCTCGTGGGGGCCTCCTCTGGTTTCGACCTAGGCAAGTAGTCGCGATCATCTACTGGCGACGACGTCTTGCCTGGATGGCAAAAGCGACAAAAGCCGTCATCACCTGAAGCTCACGGGCTAGTCACACGGCGGTCACGCTTTTTTGACCGCTCAGAAAGGAATGGGCTTAACATGGCGGTGACAACTAGGAACAGAAGGTGGCAGGACATGGACAAGGGTGGTACTTCGCTGGACCGATTGGCAAGGCACTTTGAGGCCTACAATCGGAGCGAGGGGAAGTCACCTAAAACTATCATTTGGTACTCACGAGTGCTGAGGTACTTCGGCGACTACCTCGACGAGCGCAGCCTGCCGGACCATCTTGAGGATCTCGGTATTGATGTGGTCAGAGAGTTCGTCCTTCATCTGCAAACCAGGAAGAAGTGGCCTGACCGGCAGTGTCGTTTGACCGAACAGAATCTGAGGGCCATAAGCGTTCAGAGCTACGTCCGAGCTCTGAGGGGCTTCTTCAGTTGGCTCTACAGGGAGGGGTACACAGGGGAGAACATCCTCGCCGATCTCAAGCCACCCAAGGCCCCGCAGAGACTGGCGGAAGTGCTCACGGATGAGGAAGTGTCCAGGATTCTGTCGTGTCTTGATGCTGATACGTCGTGGGGCTGCCGGGCGACTGCAATACTGACCACTATGTTGGATACCGGGTTGCGCCTATCCGAAGTGGCCAACCTCACCATGGCCAATGCGCATCTTGATGAGGGATACCTAAAGGTAATGGGCAAGGGAGCCAAAGAGCGCATTGTGCCCATCGGTGGCTTTGCGCAAAGGGTGCTGATGAGATACGTCTATCACTTCAGGCCGGAGCCCATCAGCACGAACGAGGACAATCTGTTCTTGACGTTTGATGGCAGGGTCATGAGTGGCAATGCCGTACAGATGGTGATCGGGAGAGTCGGCAGGATGTCAGGAGTGAAGAGGCTGCATCCACATCTCTGTCGTCACACCTTCGCCACAAACTACCTAGTCAACGGAGGAGATGTCTTCACCCTGCAGCAGATCCTTGGTCACACTACTCTCGAAATGGTGAGACGTTATGTCAACTTAGCATCGGCGCATGTCAGAGTTCAGCATCGGAAGTTCTCGCCGATGGACAAGATGGACTTGAAGAAGTTCAGACTCGGCCGTATTCACCGAGGCTCAGATCGAAGGCAACGCGGTGCAGCTGGGCACCCGCTTTGATGACAGACGCGGGCAGAGAAGGGCGATCAGAGGCAGCGCGACGCGCTGACCGACTTGCATGAGCATTGAGGAGCGGAGGCCAGTCAAGCCGTTGCGAACCGAGAATCTTGGCGTTTTGAGCACGTACGCGCGACTATGTGCTTTCTAGGCATGTGGTCACGACGCTCAAGTGGTCGAGGAGGCGAAATCAGGATTGAGGGCCCGCAATAGACCCACACCCGCATCAATACCGTTTGAGATGAGAATCTAGGGGGAGCCCAGCGGCAAGGGACTCTCAAAGGCAGTGGGGGGCTATGCCGGACGATAGGCAAGAATGGAAAACTCGAACCGACCTTGAATATTGCAGCGATAACCTGAGTAATGACACGGCTTCATGGGCATAGGACATGGCCGGTATCCCCGGGCAAAAAGTAGGGGGCAGTCCCAGGACTGCCCCCTACTCTCTCTACTGTCGGGCCCATCGGCCTGTCTGCGCCGATGCACCTCCTATGCCCGGCCAAACGGAATCAGTTCTTTCCGGACTGTGATTCCTGGCGGCCGTCCCAGCCTGATTCGCGCACCTGATTCTGTATCTGCTCTCTAAGCTGTACACATTCCTGGTAGCAGGACTGCTCGTGGTCCATGGCCTGACCCACTGCTGCTGCCAACTGTTCCTGATTCTGGTCCTGCAGTTTGTTCTGCATTCGCTCAAGAACGTTCATGTGTCTCTCATGTGCCTGCTCCAAGAACCCATTGGCCTCATCGAGCTCACCCTGGTTCGAAGCCTTGTTCATGTGACGCTGGAAGCGCTCCATCAACTGCCCCACCTGGTGAGCTGCCATGGCCCTGAAGTGAACCTCGTTGCTGAACCGGCTGGTAACCATGACCATTAGCCGCCCCGGCTCAACATCCAACCCGTTGCGGAGGGTCACTGTGAACTGCTCCCCGTTCTTGCCTACGACGGTCGCCGTGTCACCTTGAACCTTGGCCACCACGCCCAACTGATGCCGATGCATCTTCTTGCCTGGGAGGATAACCATCACCTTCGAGGCCACCGCGTCCTCGGAAGGAGCGTACGGCTCAACCAAAGAGACCGCGATCCTGTCACCAACAACTACGGGCTGCGTTCGGTCAAAGCCATCGACGGCCGCGAGGTCCGCGGACAGGTCGGCCCAGCTCTGCCACGGGGGCAGTGTGGGGATGTGATACAAGGTCTCATTGTCGGCGATGAGGGTCATCGTGTCCACGCCCTCGACGCACTTGACGTTCACCAGGCCGATGGTGCCGAACCCGTTCTCATCGATGGTGACGTTGTCAACCGTGGCAAAGAGACCGCGGCACTCCGTGCTCTCATCTGCCATGGCAGTGCCCATGGTGCCCAGCATCAGCCCGCAGGCCAACGCCAGTGTGGCAACTACCAGTACTATCCTCTGCTTCATTCTACTTTCTCCTTTCTACGGGATCCCACGTGTACCGTGGTCACAGATCCCTATGGCTGCTGGTATATCAAGGTCAAGACCTGGCTCTCCTCGTTCCCTTCATAGTCACTGGCTATGACTTCAATGGAGTTCGGGCCTTCCTCCAGGGTGACCGTGGCGCTGAACTTGCCGTCCTCATCTACCTCTACCACCACGTCATTGATGCTTACGACGGCATCCGATCTCGTAATACCGCTGACGACGATCTCGGACAAGTGGACAACGGACTCGTCTTCAGGCTCAGTGACTTCGAGGGTCAATGATGTCGTATTGTTGTCAGCCCTATCATTGCTGCACCCGACCGCCACCACCATCCCGAAAACCCCCATGACGAGAACCGTCATTCCCAGTATCCTCATCCAATTCTTCAAGACTGCACCTCCTTTCGCGGCTTGTTCATTATTGTGTTGCTTTCTACCCACTATAACGCTGGCCTGTCAAGGGGGTTAGCGGTGTCCGGCCGTTAGAGACCTTTTTGTGACATGAGAGAGGCACTCTCCAATGCATGCCCTGCCTGGCCCACCTCCAACACACCGGGAACAAGTCTGGTCAATGCAACTTACTCAGATAGCGCCTGCAAGTGATCCGAGAGGAGGTTACGCGAACTCACGCCCGTGCCTCGATGGTCGCTTTGCGGCCCCAAAACCACATCTGCTGGCCGGAGAATGTCCCGGTCTCAATGGATGGGACAACTTTGATTCAACGGCCGCTTGAGTCAAGTAGTAGTACAACCAGTAGGGGTTGTCCATGACAATAAGAGGAGGTTGTACAACCTCCTCTTATTGATCAGCCGGAATGATAGTCGGGTTTGGCGCTCCTACGGTAACGGCCGTTGCATCAATCCCCGACAATCTGTGATACCGTGCTATTTCCCGTGCGGGCCAGGTTCCAGGTAGTTGTGGTTGTGAGAGTAGTCGTTGGGTTCACAGTCACCGGAAACACATTCACTGCAGGGACATTCCTCTCCCCGGTTCTGAGTTTGGGTACCCTTAGATGCCGGGACTGCATCTCCGAGACCGTGAGGGCCGGGTTCTAGGTAGTTGTGGCCGTATGAATAGTCCTTAGGCTCGCAGTTGCCGCCGTCGCAATCACCGCAGGGGCATACCTCCCCCTGGTTCTGGGTCTTGGTACCCTGATCAGCATCGCCATTAGCTGCGAGAATAGTACCTGAAATCCCAATTGCGAGGATAGCCGCAACTACCATGGCCAACCCAAGTACTCCGAGTATTCTTTTCATAGAAACACCTCTCCTATTCTTCAATTTTCTGTCGTTGTTGTTTGACTAGCGTACAAATCGGATTTCTGCCAAGCTCTTTCTTGCTGCACCAGATCGACACCATCACACCAACAAAACCTTCGACGGGGCAATCATCGCTAGTACTTCCATGGTGTCTTCAGGTACGAACCTCCTTCCCTGACCTCACCGGTATTCTTTTTGCCCTACACTAAGGACAACGCCAGACTAGGTGAAAAGTTAGGGCGTTCCAGTGGGATGTAATGGGCTAGACCTGCACTCAATATGAGGAGGGCCCTACAACAGGATTGAGGGCTCGCAATAGACCCACACCCGCAGCAATACCGTTTGAGATCAGGGTGTAGATATTCAGAGTCTGGGGTAGGTCGTGTTCCAAGTGGACACGAAGGAGGCAACACCTCCCCTACCAAGCTGACCAACAACCAACAGCCCACGCACTCCTGTCCCTCGCCCACAATCCTCCTTTGCACTAATCCCCATCATCGGCGTAGACTGAATGCGCTACTGTCTGTTAGGAGTGTCTAAATGCCCAATCCCGCAGATTTGAACGAAGACGAGAAGACATGGGAGACAGTGTTCAGAACCGCTGCTGCCCTCGAGAGAACCAGACAACTCGAACTGTCCCGCGTCGGAATCAGACTTCCTCAGGCAGCCATTCTACATTTCCTCGGTACTTCGCGAGAACCCCTCACACCCGTCAAACTCTCGCGGCTCATACACAAGAAACGCCACACCATCACCGCTCTTGTCCACCGCATGGAGGCTCAGGGCCTAGTCAGCACTGAGAAGGATATGGCAAGGAAGAATTGGCTCAGGGTATCATTGACCAAGAAGGGCAAAGCCGCATTTCGGCGTCAGCTCTCAGAAAGAACAGCCATGAATATCACTGCATGCCTCTCGAGACAAGAAGTTGCCACCCTCAATAGAATCATGCGCAAGCTCTATCTCGCGACTGATGAAATGCGCCGAGAGATGGAACCATCTCCCTACGATCACCTGCTACGCTTATGACCCTATTCCTCCCCAACCTTCCTGGCTGCGCCCAGACTGCACTCGCCCACCAACGTGGGCATATCGTCTCTGTTGCACCTATGAATACCCTTCTGCCGACCCACAGCTAACCGTAATACCCGAAGCACGCACGACAGACAACAGCCCCGTCGGACAGCGAACAATACCCCCGATTCTAAACGGTTATCACTTACTCACCCCTCCCAACCAACTACCGCGCACTTATCCAGCCTTCACTTACCCATTCTCTCTGAACCAGTTGATGGCCTTCTCCACAGTCGTCCGGATGGGCGTCTGCTGGAAACCGAGTTCCTTCACAGCTTTGGAGGGGTCAAAGTACATGTAGCTGTGGTTGAGCCGTGCTAGGGCGGGAGTCAGCGTTGGGGGTTTCTTGGTGATGGCAGCAGTCAGCACGTAGAGATAGGAAACAGCGAGTACAGCGGGGAAAGGGAACTTCGTTTTCAGACGCTGCATCCCTGCAACGTCGGCGACCAGATCGAAGAACTCCTTGAGTGTCATGTTGACATTCCCCAGGATGTACTTCTCACCGACTTTCCCCTTGGCTGCGGCCAGGATGTGTCCCCGGGCCACGTCTTCAACGTCGACGAAATTCCCACCCCCATCAAAATAGCCGGCCGTTCTCTTATTCAGGACATCGGCAATGATCCTGCCCGATGGAGTAGGTCTGATATCCCGGACCCCGATTACTATGGCGGGGTTCACGACGACAACGGGGAGACCCTTCTGGGCAAACTTGAGGGCCTCCACCTCTGCCAGATATTTTGAGATGTTGTAGTGGGCCCCTGTCTTCCAACCGTTGAATTCGGCATCCTCCCTGGCCAGAGTCTCGCGGCCGTGGTTCCCCAGTGCTGCGATGCTGCTGGTGTGGACCACCTTCGGCACCCCCTGCTCCATTGCTGCCTGCAAGCTGGCCTTGGTTCCCTCCACATTGACATCGTAATAGTCCCTCTTGGATGGCCCCCAGGACTCATAGAGGGCGGCAGCCTGGTAGAAAGTGTCGCATCCTTTGAGTGCGGCCCCGACCGCATCCTTATCCCTGACGTCGCCGTAGACCTTCTCGATATCCAAGCCATCGATGATCTTAGTGTTGCTGCTCTTTCGGACGAGTATTCTCACTTCCTTGCCGTCCTTGAGCAGTTCCCGAACTAATGCTGAACCAATGAAACCGGTGGCTCCTGTGACAAGTGACTTCATACAACATCTCCTTTCCTAATTGCTGTGTGCAGTCGCGGAACCACTTGGCGAGCTAACACCCACATGTATCGCGAAAAGGTGTTCGGTGAGATCTTGAGCTGGGATGTTGATGTTAAGGAATGTCTACTCTCGGCCAGTGTTACTGCACAACCCCAACCCTGTGTGCGCCAATGTGAAGGGCTCTCTGACTACAGCGGTCTCAGCATTGCACGACAATCGACATGTCTCTCAAAGCGTGCGTACACGCGCAACGATCACACTATACCACAGTTGCCCTTCAGGATTGAACTTGTGACATGAATGAGGCATCTGCGGTGCGTGTGCAACAACCAGCCGGCCACTGCCGGCACACCGTGTCCGGGTTCGGCCCGCCTTCGATCAGTATGTGCTGCCCATCTGGTGTTCTGATCAGGATGGCATCACCCTGCCCAACATCAAGGGAATGGACTGACCTTCTGCATAGATGTGAATGAGGATGTAGGGATATTACACAAGGTCGACTGCGACTGCCTGCCTTCTTGGCAAGGTATCGCGATCAGGGTTTGCAGTCGTCTCATAAAATCGTGCTCATGTCGGTGCCTTCTGGACTCCAAGATCCGCAGGGCTCAATCGAAGTTGCTCCAAGACGCAAGGTTGACACCGGAGGCATGTGGTCACTAAGATTCGTGCAGATGTGACGAGGACAAGAACGATAATCGCAGATTGTGGGCCTCTGTGGGGTCGAAATGCAGAGACTTTGGTGCCCCGAGGTTCTGTGGGAAGAAAGTGAAGTTGGAGAACCGGGAGACATATGCCTCTTGAGTTTGTGCAAGATGCAATATGCTTGAGCGGCGTAACCGGATCTCAGCTGAAAAGTGAGGTGATCGGTCTCTACTACCCATTCTGGTGGAATATCACGTCTGGTGGGAAGAGGGCCAACTACGACTACCCTACAGCAATTGTCGAGTTGCATGCAGCGACCGGAGAAGTTTTCATAGAAGATACTGGAGACACGATACTAGGTTCAGCTGGTCATGCCCTAGACCTCAAGTGCAGCAATCCGAATGCCGGCAGATTACAGGTGATCTTGGTTGAGAAGGACGCCGAATGCTACGCTCACTTGAAGAACGTCATACATAGGAGATGGAGGAACATAGAGACTGGCCTAGCTGAAGGAGCCGTGCAAGAGAATACATCCGGCGTATACTTGCTGAATGTCGATCTGGACACGGCACTTAGCACCGTTCGAAAGATGAAACTGGGGAATGCACTTCTGTTCTTCGATCCCCTTCGCAGTGTCGACTACGGGATGATAGAGACTGTGGCTGTCCAAAGGTTGACAAGCTACTACGCCACTGGCACTGAGTTCATGGTCTTCACATTCACGTCGGACTGGTTTCTTGGCAGAGACGATCTTGCCCCGCTGCCAACTTCACTCAACGAGGACACCTGGTCAGCGGATGAGAAGAGAACGGTCTTGGAGGCCGACGCTCTATTTGGAGGTGCTGACTGGCGCATTCCGATTCTGAACGACAATCCTGTTGCTGAACGAGAAGATGCCTTGATGTCCTGCTACAGAAAGAAGCTTCACAAATGGTTCAGGTATGTTCTACCGATGCCATTCAATCCGAAGAGGAACCAGATATTCCATCTAGTTCTCTGCTCGAACTACGAGATTGGCGTGAAGGCCACAAGGGATTTCTACTGCGACGTTGCGCGTAACCCGAGATATTCGCCTGACAACACTGCTGCGTACGGACTATTTCAGCAGCATCATCCGGAGCTGTTCGTGGGACTGAAGGGCAGACAAAGACCTGCTCACTGGCGGCTGCTTTGGACCACGTTGAAGAACCACGAGGAGGGAATCTGCGATTGCATGTGCAGTGACTATGTTGAGATTGAGAAGGATGCTGCAGAAAGGCAGCACCTGCTCGACTGGCTGGAACAGAAAGGATACGTCATCAGAATCGACTTGAATGATGCATGGCATTTGGGCGTCAAACAGTATCAGCTCAATTGGGTAGCCATAGAGGCCAGTTTGGGGGTGGCTCCGCCTTGTCAACTGACACCTCTTGGTATTCAATGATGGTCAGGCAGAAGCAGACGGTGAAACAGACTCAAGCTAGTCAACTCGTGAAAAGACAGATTACCTCAGGCACTAGGGAGTGGGCGGATCGAAACGTCAATTGCATGAAGGGGTGCTCCAACAACTGCAGGTATTGCTACGCCAAGTTGATTGCCAAGCGCTTCGGCAGGTGCACTGAAGAGAGCTGGAAGGAAATGCAGGTGCGCGGTGACGTTGTGCACAGGACCTTCAGAAGACAAGCCGGCCGAGTGATGTTCCCGAGTTCACACGATATAACGGATTCCCCCGAAGCCCGGGCCGCATGCTTTGCAGTTATCAAGGCGTTGCTCGAGGCCGGCAACGAGATCTTGATCACAACCAAACCGCGGGTTTCCGTTACGAGGGGCATCGTAGAGACGTTCGGCTCCTGTATGTCACAGCTCCAATTCAGATTCACTATCACATCCGCAAACAACCGGCTATTATCCTTTTGGGAGCCAGGAGCTCCCAGGTTTGAGGAGCGCCTGCAATCCCTGCAGCTCGCCTATGGAGCAGGGTTCAAGACCAGCGTCTCGATAGAGCCGTTTCTTGACTATGACCCAGCACCGTTGGTCGATCTTGTGTTGCCGTTCGTGACAGAGTCAGTGTGGGTAGGTCCAATGAACTACATTCCGAGGAACGGGATCTCGGGAAAAGATAGACGCCGCTACGATGAGATTAGGAGCCAGTACGAAGTGGACCACCTGAGGGAGATTTACACATGCCTCAAGGATTTGCCGCGCCTGCGCTTCAAGGATAGTATGATGAACAGAATCGAGTTTGAGGACGAAAAGGCCCGCAGGTGTGCACAAAGACGAAGGCGAGCCGCAGCTAGGGCAACTACCTCAGTGTGCAATTGAAGGCATCGGAAGAAGTGGCGAAGAAAAGGGCAAGGGCACCGGCAGGATACCGAATTCCTCTGCCGATTGGGCCAAAATATGATTCTGAGTCCACTCTATCTCAGTTTGCGTCCAGGAGCAGAAATTGTCTGGGGCGCGTGAAGCCGATCAGCGAGGATCCGAATCGCTTGCCATGGGAAAGAGACTACCATCGGATACTTTATTCTTCAGCCTTCAAGAGACTCAAGCACAAAACTCAAGTATTCTATGCTCCCGAGAACGACCACATCACTACGAGGATGGATCACTCACTGCAGGTTCTTTCAATCTCAGAGACGATCTGCAGGCGGTTGTCTTTGAATGTAGACTTGGCGCGTGCCATTGCTCTGGGACATGACATAGGTCATGCTCCGTTTGGGCACACGGGAGAGGAGACCCTAGACAAGATATGTCGCGACAACGGCCTAGGACGGTTCAGTCATGAGGTGAACTCGTTGAGAGTGCTTGACTGCATGAAGGAGTTGCATGGAGAGACACTCAACCTGACTTTTGAGGTGAGGGACGGTGTGGTCTGCCACTGTGGAGAAAGGTACGACAGGGTCATCGAACCTGATAGAGGGAAGGACATCACGAAGTACAGGGATGACGTACCTCGGGACGAGATGCCCTATACACTCGAAGGCTGCGTCGTTCGGTACGTTGATCGGGTTGCCTACTTGGCTGCAGATGTGCAAGATGCCATAGCTCTCGGCATCCTAGAATCAGACAAGGCGGTGCCATCGGAGGTCAGGGCGACGCTGGGGAAAGACATCGGGGAAGTGATTGGCAGCCTGACCACTGACATGCTGGAACAGAGCGAAGGGAAGGATCTCATTGCCACCTCCAAGAAGACCTATGAGAGCATACAGATACTGTACGAATTCAGTAAGTCAAAGATATACCGATGCGAACTTGTTGAACATTGGAAGCCGATAGTACAACAGATGGTCAACTCCCTTTTTGCCACTCTGACCGAGGTGATTGCCAGCACGGACACCGGCCGTGACACAAGAAAGCGCTCTCGGTACAAGGCCGCGACGTTTCAGGTTATGTTTGAATTCCTCGATAGCATGGGGTACGGCGAAGGAGTACGGCCGGAGAGAATTGCGCTCGATTTTGTGTCCGGCATGACGGACAACTTCGCAGCGCGGTCTTTCTCTAATATCTATCCCATGCGGATGCACTGATGCTCCTCCGCTCAATTCACGAGGTTGCCACTACTAGGCCTAGGACAAGAGCCGTCCTCTGATCACCTCAGACTCGTTCGCGCTATCTCCACGCGATGCCATGCCTGTAGGGCAAGCTGTCAGATCCGCTGGTACCGATTGCCATATCGCTTGGCTCCGGTTAGAATCGTCGCAGGTTTTCTGAGCGGCGCCGTACGTGTGCTGACCTACGAATACTAAAGAGGTCCCAGAGTATGAACCGACAGACGATCCAGAACCTGCTTCATCGCTACTTCCCTGAGTGGGATGCATCTGTCTTGAGAGCCAGAACAGAACTCGGATTCTCATTCTCACTGTCTCCAGAAGAGTGCTGGGATTGGTTTGCCACTGGCAAACACCTGGAGGTGCGACAGCGATCCCGAAGCGAGGTGGGCTCTCTGGAACTGCCTGCCGAGTCAAGCGGGTACGGGGATCTGCCACAGTACTGGGTCTGCTGTTTCTACTCTGATTACATGGCAACTGGGGTGGTCAACATGAAGGCGATAAAGGGCCCGCCCTTTCTGGTGCTTGGTTGCCCATCATCCACGCTTGGCGATGATTGGAGGATATCCATCGACAGGGCGAGATCGGAACTGGTCGCAAAGTACGAGCTACCGAATCTAACCGAACTTGGAGGGTGGTTCTCGCTGCACGACGGCGCCACAGAGGCCGGTAGGCGGGCTCTCGATGCTGTCAAGGTCCTAGGTTTGCCGGAGTCCTATGCAATGGCATGGCTGTGCTGCTTCCTGCCGGACGGGACGAAGTACATGGCCCCAAGGTCCATTCCTGTTCTGGAACGATTCCCACAGTTCGCAGACTGGAGGCAGTTCCGGTGTTCCGGACAGCCCGCGGAATACCGGCCAAGAGCCTATCCGTTCGTGATTGACTGGGCGGAAGGTGCGGACGACAAGTACCGGAGGTCGACCACAATGTGGGACCTAACGGAGCGCGGGATGGACCTCGGCTGCACAGTAGATGGCGCCTGGAATATCCGAATGTCGCTGTCTTGGCATCCGGAAATGGTTGGCCTGGAAGATCTAAGAAAGGCGGTGGAGTTCGCCCAGCGCTACTATCACAGGAGGTTGCGAAGCAAGCACCATCCAGGACGTCTGCAACAGCTTGTAGACGAGTTCGCCCAGCGCGCTAAGGCTGGGCTTCCTGACGACAGAGCATTGGCGGCCTGTGCTCGCTTCGCAGGTGGTGAGGCCACATTTGAGCAACTGCTACGCGAGGAGGCTCTGACTCCGGAAGTCCAAGATCGATACAAGGAATACGCTGCTGCCTGCGGCAACAATTCAGCACGAAGAGAATCGAGCCTCAGGAACATCAGACTGCTTAGGAAGGAAGTCTACAATCGGGTCCGTTCATGGCTGACAGGTGGAGGCCTCACGCCGACGGTTCAGAGACGGCCACCGTGGTGGAAAGAGATACTGCCCGACCCATAAGCACTTCGAGACAATTGGATCCCGCCTCCTTGCCCTTGTTGGCTCCGTGAGTACCCTGAAGGGTTGTGAAGGAGCCTCCTGTCGGGTCTGCGAACTTCATCAGGGCCGCCTCTGAGAGAACGCGGTCTGTAGGCTG
This sequence comes from Dehalococcoidia bacterium, assembly GCA_016932645.1. Classification (GTDB taxonomy): domain Bacteria; phylum Chloroflexota; class Dehalococcoidia; order UBA2247; family RBG-13-53-26; genus JAFGCL01. The sequence continues at coordinate 12,256 of JAFGCL010000022.1, forward strand.
TGCTAAGAACCGGCGAGACCGGCTCCCCCCGCCATTAGCACCGGGAGAATCCTCAAAGCCCCCCACCGAGCGGCTGTTGGATCATCTAGGACGCGCCTTGGCCGGATTGGGGGACAGGGCCCTTCTGAATGCCAATCCCCTGAGCCGCACCATGCACATCGAGAACCTCGCCTCAACACGTTATGCCAACAAGATCATGCCTCGCGGTCTCGCGTTGCGCGAGGTCATCCTCAATTGCATAGAGAGTCTGGGCGAGGAGCTTGGCACCGAACCGACGCTATCCAGATGCTGCCGCTACCTGGAGTTGCGCTCGCAGGGGGTCAGCTGCCGGCAGATCGGTAAGGAGCTCAAGCTCTCCCGCGAACACGTCAGCCGGATGGTTCGCAAGCAGGCACTGCACTTACTGGCAGAGGCATTCCTGGCCACGACCAGGAACCGCAACCAGACCCATTGATCCTAGATCGCTGCAATCAGGCGAGATCGGCAACGCTTATTAGATACGGAATCCGCAAGTCATGCCCCGGTCACATGTCGTTCAAATCATGTTCAGGAGACGTTCAGGAGCACGTTCATCTCATTGTTCATGTATTCAGGGGTTTCGTGATTTCGGGGACTCCATTGGAGTCTCCATCATATGGAGGTGCATAACATGCAGGATATATCAGCCCGTAAGAAGTTGAGGGTGATTCGGTACTACCTCAGAGGTGACTCTTATGACACCATTGCAGTCCGCACGGGGGTGAGCAAAGGGAGCGTCGCAGCCATCGTCGCTGACTTCAAGGCTGGGCGAATCCCGGAGGTCCAGGAACCGACCGACCTGATTGACCTGCTGCGGGAGCTGGCGGTGGACTGCCGCAAAGCCAACACCACACCTGAGCAGGTCGTGGTTGGTCTGGCCATGCTCTCCCGGCTGCAGGAGCTGCAAATCGAACCGACCGAGATTGACCGCTGGGCTGGGGTGTATCGGCAACTGGGAGACGATCAATCAGCACTCCAAGTATTTATACGCACTGCCCTCCTTCTTGACGAAATCCGTGCAGGCTCCGGCTTGACGCTAGAGGGGCTGGAGGCACGAGCCAAGGAACTCCGGGAAGAGGTGGCGCGTCTTGAGCCCAAGGTCCGGCAATTGCGACAGTGCGAGAAGACCCTCCAGGATATGGAGAAGCAGAAGAAGACGGCAACTATGGAGGTCACCCGCTTGGGGAAGCACCGCGATGACCTGCACCATGAGGTTACACAAAAGGAGAGGCGCGAAGCTGAGCTAACGCGGAGAGTCGGAGTCCTGGAGCAGAGGGCGGAGTCAGCCGATAGCCGGCTAGCTGCGGCACGAGACGGTCTCGGCCTCCTGGGCAAGCTGGGACTGTCGCCAGAGGGGTTGGCTGGCTTCGCCCAGCGGGTCGCTGGCCTAGCACAGCGCCATGGCATCAAGCCTGAGGCCCTGCGTGACCGGCTTCTTTGCGAACTCGAGAGGTTGGACAAGTGCTTGACTCTGGACGCCCTCACAAAAGCCAGGAAGGCTGATCTAGCCAGCGTCGAAGGGGAGGTGGCTGCCGCCAGGGAAGAGAGGGAAGAGGGACTGTCGGCAGTGTTAGAGCTCCGCCTGGAGAAGGCCAAGCTGGGCAAGGCAGTGCAGGATGTGACCGCTCTGTTCCACCAGGAGATCGAGACGATGACGAACACTGTCAGAAATGCTGCCAAGGAGATCTCCGAGGGGTTGAGCACTGACATGGCAAACGCCTCGGCGGAAGTAGTCAAGCTTACAAACATGGCTATAGACCTAGGACACGACTTCGGCCGCTACGAAGGCATCGCCAATGCCAACGAATGGGCACGCGTGTTCTCTTCTATCATGCTTGGGAAGGGGGACATCACCGCCGTACAGCTGAGGGTCGCAGGTCTGACTGTCCTGAGGGCGATAAGTGATTGGCCGCAGAGAAGCGGTACTCAGAGCCCCCTCCCGGAAGAACTGAGAGCCAGCTTGGGCTCCGCTATCAAAGAGGTGGAACAATGGAGACCCTAATTGCCCATAGTCAACTCGTGGATAGTCTGCGGAGCCGAATCGACGCGCAGGCCAAGGCCTTGTCAGAAATTGCGGATATCCTGGCAGAAGAAGCTGAAAGGTGCCGCCGAGCCGATCAGGCCCGCTGCATCGATACCTTACAGGATCACGTCCTATGGCAGGTGAGGAGACTTCAGCGTGCTGAGGAGTCAGCACGCATGGATTTCACCATGGCTAGGCCCGGGAGGAGCATTGCCATGGCTGTTGGCACTGGCCTTGGAGCGTGGCTGAGCCGCAACGCGGATCCCTTTTGTCGGGCCATGGAGGTTCTCAAGAAGGAGATGGACAAGACTCTTCCCTTCGGGAACGTGGTTGTGATGGTTGGACCGAGAGCGATACCCCAGAGACTGGAGGTGATCTTACTATCCAGAATGGCACGCGAAAGCAGCAGATCAGAATCCGAGACTGTGGCCGCTCTAGAGGCCAAGGGTTATCGGTTGGGGAAACCCGAGATTCTCCTTGCACAATTGGACAAGCTGAGAGAGCAGGTTCTCAGCGGAGCGGTGGTTCTGCCCATTACTGAGGGGCAAGTCCGGGCCTGTCTCGCCCCGCCAACACCCGAGGTGCATAGGGTTAACGCCGCCTCAGCCATGCCGCTCGATATTGCCCGGCCACGTCGGCTGCTCCCGCTGCCCCAATCGCCAGAGTCCAAGCTGCCCGGTAGTTCATTTTGCCCCAGTCAGGGTGTCGAAATCGCCATTTTGGAGACTCCCAAGCACAAAAGCTCGACTATCTGACTACTGATCATGGTGTCGAGAGTGTTCAAGTCCAGATAGGGCGAGGCACCCGTGATACTGCCCAGGAGGCAGAAGGTCACGGGCAGCAGCTTGGCGAGCCCTTCTCGTACGTACCGCATCCAGGTTGGGCATAGGACCACCTGTCTGCACCACAGCAGTACTAAGTATCATCCACACCCCAGAGATAAGTGTATCTACGAATATGCCTCGCGTTTCGACCATGTCATGCTTCAAGTAGGCTGCCGGGCTCTATTCAGAGAAGGTCAGACCTGGATCATTCGAGCGGTCCAACCGGTTGCCTACAGATTAATCGGTTCGCGCCGAAAGAAACGATTTCTCATGCGTGTAGGGATTGCAGCTGATCATGCCGGATACAGTCTGAAGACCGACCTGCTCAAGGCGCTCTCAGAGGCAGGGTATGAGGTAGTGGACTTTGGCGCCTCTGATCTCAGCCCGGATGACGACTACCCGGACTTCGTTGTACCTCTCGCCAGAGCCGTGTCCAAAGGGGATGTGGAGCGCGGAATCGCGGTGTGTGGGAGTGGGGTTGGGGCCAGCGTAGCCGCCAACAAAGTGCCGGGGGTGAAAGCCGCCCTGGTTCATGACATCTTCTCCGCTCATCAGGGTGTCGAAGATGACAATATGAACATGATTTGCCTTGGCGGGAGAGTGACTGGATCTGCCCTTGCCTGGGATCTGACTCAGAGTTTCTTGTCGGCGCAATATGTTGACAATCGAAGGCACGCGCGGCGACTGGCGAAGATCGCTGCCCTCGAGGACTGGCTAATGCCTTGTCGAAGCGAGAATCAGAACCCCCTGCTGAAGATCCAGACCTTTGGCCAGAGCGTGTGGCTGGATTTCATCAGGCGGGGCATGCTCTCGTCAGGCCAACTCAGGCAACTCATCGACGAAGATGGCCTGCGTGGAATTACATCCAACCCTTCCATCTTTGAGAAGGCCATCGGTGGCAGCCACGATTACGATGACACCATACGTGCACTCGCGTTGTCTGGAAAGAGCGCCGATGACATTTACCGGGTCTTGTGTCTGGACGACGTGCGGCAGGCGGCTGATCTACTGCGCGCGGTATATGACCACTCCGCCGGAAGAGACGGATTTGTAAGCCTGGAAGTCTCACCTCACTTGGCACACGACACCGAGCGAACCATAACAGAGGCGCGCGAACTATGGGCCGCCGTCGCCCGGCCTAATCTCATGATAAAGGTTCCCGCCACCAAAGAAGGTTTGCCGGCCATTCGGCAACTCATCTCCGAAGGACTCAATATCAATGTCACTCTCCTGTTCTCGGTTGACCGCTATCGACAAGTTGCAGAAGCGTTCATCGCTGGTTTGGAGATCAGGGCAAAGCAAGGCCACCCGCTGGGCACCGTGGCTTCGGTCGCCAGTTTCTTCGTCAGCCGCATTGATGTGCTCGTTGATTCTCTGTTGGACAGGATAGCCAAGGACAGTGGTCCCAAGACCCGCACTGCCACAGAGTTGCGAGGCAGAGTGGCAATAGCCAGTGCGAAAGCGGCGTATCAGGTGTACCGGGAGGTCTTCTCCGGTGAGCGTTTTGACGCGCTGGCCGCCCGGGGTGCGCGCCGGCAAAGGCTGCTGTGGGCCAGCACGGGTACGAAAAACCCTTCGTACAGTGATATCAAGTACGTGGAGGCCCTAATCGGTCCGAACACGGTCAACACGGTGCCATTCGAGACCTTGAATGACTACCGCCATCATGGGGACCCTGCGCCTCGTCTGGAAGAGGCCGCTGAAGGAGCGCGGCGGATTCTGGGCCGACTCCCGGAAGTCGGGCTGGATCTGGACGCCTTGACCAGGCAGTTGGAGGACGAGGGCGTACGCAAGTTCGTCGATTCTTTCGACCAACTTATCTCGACTCTGGAAAAGAAACGTGATGCCGCCTTGGGAGAGCCGTTAGATCAGTACGCATTCTTTGGGGGCGATTACGAGGCTGGCGTCAAGAATCGTCTTCAGAATCTGAAGGACGAACGATTCACTGTCCGTCTTTGGCAGAAGGATCCGAGTCTATGGAAATCGGATACTGCGAGCCAGACATCAATCCGGAACGCCATGGGCTGGTTGCATGTGGCGGAGAAGATGGAGGATCACTTAGAGGTCCTCGACGAGTTCGTCGCCGAGGTCAAGGCAGCAGGCTTCAGTCGTGTCGTACATCTGGGCATGGGCGGCAGCAGCCTCGCTGCCGAGGTACTCCGACGCTCGCTGGCGCCGTCCAAGGGAGCACTACCATTGACAGTGCTTGATACCAACGATCCAGGAGCGATTCTCAGGCTTGAGCGAGACACACGCCTGTCCGATGTACTCTTTCTGGTCGCCAGCAAATCGGGATCCACGGCTGAGACCATGGCAAGCTACAAATACTTCCAATCGAAGATGAATGTGCTGAAAGGTGACAAGGCAGGGGAGAACTTTGCAGCCGTAACGGACCCGGACACTCCCCTGGCGCGCTTGGCCCAGGAAAGTGGGTTTCGCAGGATCTTCCTCAATTTCCCCGATATCGGTGGTAGGTACTCAGCTCTTTCGTACTTCGGCCTGCTGCCCGCCGCTCTGGCTGGGGTCGATATCAGGGAAGTCTTGCTGCACGCACTACGCATGATGCATTCCTGCACTCCAAGCGCACCCGCGGATGAGAGCCCTGGAATCGTTCTCGGAGCCACTATCGCGGAGATGGCTCGAGGGGGCAGAAACAAGCTCACGCTGGTGATCCCTGAAGAAATACGTCCATTGGGATTGTGGTTGGAGCAACTCGTTGCTGAGAGCACCGGCAAGGAAGACAGCGGTGTTCTTCCCGTTGCCGGCGAACCCGTCGGGGTCCCCTCTGTCTACGGCCACGATCGTTTCTTTGTACACATCGGCTTTCAGGGTGATATTGAAGATGACTCCAAGAGGCATCTTGATTCGCTGCGAGAAACAGGCGCACCCATGGCGATGATCCGCATGGGCGATATCTTCGACATCGGCCAGGAGTTCTTCAGGTGGGAGTTGGCCACTGCTATTGCCGGTGCCATTCTGGGAGTCAACCCCTTCGATCAACCCGACGTGGAAGCAAGCAAGCAAGAGACGAACCGTGTGCTGGACGCGTTTCGTCGCAAAGGGAAGCTGCCCGAGGCGCACCGGACCATGAGGGAGGACCCTCTCAGATTCTACGGCGGAAAGCCATCGGACAGCGGCAGGGATCTGCTGAGAGGCTTCCTGGCCCAAAGCCGTGCGGGTGACTACGTGGGCATCCAGGCATACCTGCCCGAGAAGGCAGAGACCAGCATAGCGTTGGAGGCCATTCGCCTGTCACTGAGAGACAAGCTTCGGTTGGCTACCACGCTTGGATACGGCCCCCGCTTCCTGCATTCCACAGGACAGTTCCACAAGGGAGGCACCAACAACGGACTGTTCATTCAACTGACTGCCGATGATCCCGAGGATGTTGCCGTACCGGGTGAGCCATTCACGTTCGGCGAGTTCAGGCGCGCTCAGGCTATGGGCGACTTTGAGACCCTCCGCAATCGACACCGGCGGGTGGTGCGCGTCCATCTGGGGTCAGATGTGGGTAGGGGGTTGGGAGCTCTGGCGCATGCCATGGAGGCTGCCCTCGAAAAGACAGGGCCGATATTGTGAAGGGCCTGATTAATAGCATAGCGGGTGAAGAATGTCGACGATGAGGCTGGACCCGACGACCAGAGAGTGGGTAATCATAGCGGCCAACAGGAGCCGAAGGCCGCACGACTTTGCGGTGCGGAATGAAGGGCGTTTCGCCATCGCGTCTGAGGGACCATGTCCGTTCTGCCCTGGAAACGAGACCATGACTCCCCCCGAGGTCCTCTCACACAGGGACCATGGAACGCATAGTTGGCGGGTACGAGCCTTCCCCAATCGGTTCCCTGCCCTTACCCGAGACGGCAACACTCTCAGGACACAAGAAAGAGGCCTGCTAGTGAGCCTGGATGGCTTCGGGATTCACGAAGTGATTGTCGAAACGCCCGCCCATGACAGAATGCCTGGCTTGATGAGTGTCGAAGAAGTTCAGGACGTCCTAATGGCATACCAGGAAAGGTTCCGTGCCCTCACCAAGGAATCCTGGCTGAAGTCGCTCATCATATTCAAGAATCACGGCCGCGGGGCAGGTACATCGCTGGAGCACCCTCACTCTCAGTTGGTGGCCACCGCCGTGGCTCCGAGACATCTGAGAATGCGTCAGCAAGTAGCGCTGGACTACTATGACACCACCGGGCGATGCGTCTACTCCGACTTGGCGCTTCTCGAGGCCGACATGGGCACCCGTTTGATCTGTAGCAGTGACAGGTTCGTGGCCTTCCATCCGTTTGCATCGTCTCGCCCGTTCGAGACCTGGATTGTGCCGAAAGCGCACCAGCCCTCGTTCAGCGATGCCTCCACAGAGGTTGTTGGGGATCTGGCTGGCATCCTGCGCATGATCCTCGTCAAGCTTCATCGCGGCCTCAACAATCCGGATTTCAACTACGTTCTTGATCTCGGCTTGCCCGGATCCGGGAACAGCGATCACTATCTCTGGCATTTGAGGTTGGTCCCCAGGCTCACCGAGACGGCCGGTTTCGAGATGGGATCTGGCATCTATATCAACACTGCCTTGCCTGAAGAGACAGCTGAGTTCATGCGAAACGTGAGGGTCGATTAGCCAACCCGAGACAGGAGACCAAGGATGGCGCAACACCATAGAATCATACACGTTGATCGCTATCGGCAGTTTGTTGGTTCTGAGACCGTCGAGCGAATCAAGATGAAGGCCAAGCCACTCCAGGATCTCCACGTGGTCAACATCAACTCGACCTACTATGGTGGCGGAGTGTCTCAACTGCTGTCCGCTATGACGCTATTGATGAACAGCCTTGGTATTAGAACTGGGTGGAGAGTCGTACATGGCCCACCGGACTTCTTCAGCGTGACGAAGAAGTTCCACAACGCATTGCAGGGCAAGAGGATCAACCTGACAGGCAGGAAGAAGGATATCTACGAGCAGGTGATCTACGAGAACGCTCTTCGAAACCACTTGGATCATGATATTGTCATTGTCCACGATCCTCAGCCACTTCCCATGATCAAACACTACCGGCGCAGGGGGCCGTGGATCTGGCGATGTCACGTCGATCTCTCCAACAGAAACCAGGAGGTTTGGGAGTACCTCGCTCCATTTGTCGAAGAATATGATGCCGTTGTCCTGAGCAGCCCAGACTACCACCAGAGACTGGTCACACCCCAGTTGACTTTCATGCCGGCCATAGACCCGTTCTCAAGCACCAACAAGGAACTGACAGAGAA
>JAFGCL010000165.1 GCA_016932645.1 Dehalococcoidia bacterium
AGATGAGCATACCGATCATCGGCGTGGTGGAGAACATGAGCTACCTAGTGCTGCCAGACAGCGGGAAGAAGCTCGAGGTCTTCGGCAAGAGCAGGGCAGAGGAAATGGCCAAGGCGGCCGGCGCGCCGCTGCTGGGACTACTTCCCATTGATCCCGAACTCGCCCGACTCTGCGACGAAGGGCAACTGGAGCTCTACAACTCAACCCTCATCACCGACTTAGGCAAAGCCTTTGTTAAAGCGGCTTCGGAGAGGGGGAAAAAGGAGCCGAAGCCGCTCCATTCGGGCCCGAAGGGGAAATGACCAACGGTCACATCGTAAAGACTCCGGATGCCGCGGAGCAGGTCGAAGCGGCCTACTCCAAGACAGCTGTCGACCACATGAGGAACCCCCGGAATGTGGGGCTCATTTCGAACGCTGACGGCCAGGCCTCCATCACCGGCCCCTGCGGCGACACCATGGAGATCTGGCTCAGAGTCAACGACGGTATCATCGAACGGGCCTTGTTCTGGACCGATGGCTGCGGGCCCTCGATCGCTGCCGGCAGCATGGTCACCGAACTCGCCAGAGGCAAGAAGGTCGGTGAGGCGTTTCGCATCACCCAGCAGGACGTGCTGGAGGCCCTGGGAGAACTACCGGAAGAGAGCGTTCACTGCGCTCTCCTGGCGGCGAACACCATGAAGGAGGCCGTGAAGGACTACCTGGCTTTCCGGAATGAGCCATGGAAGAGGGCGTACAGGAAGTGATGAGAGCAAGCAACCCTTGTTCCTGTTCCCGCAATTTGTGCGGGTTTCGTCGGCCCTTCCCGGCCATCCGGGTCGATTGGAGAAGTCCGTTATGAAGATATCTGTTTGCGGAAAGGGCGGCAGCGGCAAGAGTGTTATTGTGGCCTTGCTGGCGGATGAGATCAAACGCAGAGGCTATCAGGTTCTGGTAGTCGATTCCGACGAGTCAAATTCGGCGCTATATCGTATCCTCGGCTTCGATCAACCGCCGGAACCGATTCTGGAGCTGGTGGGAGGGAAGAAGAAGCTCCAGCAGAAGATGGCGTCCCGGTTCTCTTCAGGTGAATCAGAACCCAAGATGAGTGTTCTGTCACAAGACAAGATTCTGGTCAAAGAAATACCACCCCAGCACATCAGGCATTCTAATGGCTTGGCCCTGGTGAATATCGGGAAGATACTCCATTCTCTCGAAGGATGCGCCTGCCCAATGGGTGTCTTGACCCGGGAGTTTCTGGTCAAGCTTTCTCTAGATGACAAGGGCATTGCCGTTGTGGACATGGAAGCCGGGATAGAGCATTTCGGGAGGGGCGTCGCTACCAGCCTCGACACAGTGCTTATAGTGGTTGAGCCATCCTTCGAATCCCTGCAACTGGCCTCGAGGATATCGGTTCTGGCTGCCGAGTCTGGGGTACGCATGACCAAGGCTGTTCTGAACAAGGTTGCTTCACCGGAAATGGCAGCGAAGTTGCAGGACGAGCTGAAGAAAAGAGGCATCGAGCCCATCGGCGTCGTGCGATACGATCCAGAGATTTTCGCGGCGACTCTGGAAGGACGCAAGCCCGGCAATTGCCTGGCATCAGATGACATCAAGCATGTTGTGGATGCGTTGCTCCCAAGTGCCAAGAGCTAGAAGCGGAGGAGTCAGATGTGCATAGCCACGGTTTACCTGGCTGAAGGCGATGAGAAGAGAGAGGTAATGCGTGACGTGGTTTGGGTTGAGGCGGTGAACGACCACTTCCGAATCCTCAACATGTTTGGGGAAGAGAAGCACTTTCACGGAAAGCTAAGGAGCATTGATTTCTGGCAGGAGCACTCCGTGGTGATCGAGCCTTTTCCAGAAGCAAGCGACATCGAACAAGCTGGACTGCACGAAAAGGGGACTCCTTAAGCACAGGTAGGGAGCGAATGGCATGAAGGACCACTACTAGGTGCTCGGTGTAACCAGGGACTCCACCCGGGATGAAATCAAGAAGGCATATCGTTCTCTGGCCATGCGTTATCATCCGGACCGCAACCCAGTGAATCAGAAGGAAGCTGAAGAGAAGCTCAAGGAGATAAACGCGGCATACGAAGTGCTCGGCGACGAGTCTGCAAGACGGCAATATGACTACCTGGACGTATTGTCCCAAATGGCGCGGGCAAACATGGCCTGGGATGGCAATGGAGAAGCTTTTTCATCGATTTCAGACGAGGAGGGTCTCCGGCAACTACTGCGTCAACTGGCCGATCTCGGCCTGGATCCCAGAGGTGTCCGCATGCATGGATGTCGGCATGGATTTGGCCGGCGGTGCCGGCGCTGGTAATCAAGAATGGACTCAGTTGTATACGGCCCCGTCCCATCATGGCGCTTGGGCAGGTCACTGGGCATAGACCTTCTCTCCACAAAAGGCAAGACCTGTTCCTTTGATTGCCTGTATTGCCAACTGGGAAGGACCACCCACCCCCTGGCTGAGCGGAGGGAATTTGTGCCGCTGGCGAGACTGACTGCTGATCTCGATCGGATTCCGCCCATGGAGGCTGATTATGCAACTTTCTCAGGTGTGGGAGAACCTACCCTAGCCAGCAACCTGGGTCCAGCGATGGAGACAGCCAGGAGGATTCTAGGGTGGCCTGTGGCCGTGCTTACGAACTCCTCTCTCATGCCAGACGAAGGCGTGCGCCAGGAGTTGGCCCTGGCAGACGTGGTGGTAGCCAAGCTTGATGCCCCCAGCGAGGACGTCTTCCAGATGATCAACAGGCCAACAACTCCGTATCCGCTGCACGAAGTAGTGGAGGGTATCAGGCTCTTCAGGAGCCATTACAGGGGCAAGCTCGCCCTTCAGATGATGTTCATCAAGGAGAACAAGGGCTGTGTAGCGCAAATGGCCAGGCTGGCCACTGAGCTGTCACCCGATGAGGTGCAGATCAACACCCCGCTGCGTGAATGCGCTGTCGACCCGCTGCCCCCAGAGGATATTGCAGTCATAAAGGATGGGTTCAAAGGTCTGGGCGTTGTGGTGACAGTCTACGAAGCACGCAGGCCCCGGATAGCACCCGTAAATGCCAAGGAGACTCTTCGGCGCAGGCCCAAGGAAAGATCGTAGGAGGAAGGAGACAGACATGGATGCACGTGCTACGACGCTGAGCGAGAACACAGCCTTTGCCGTACCTAGGGGGATGCTGGCTGAGTGGGGACTGAGCGTGCTGGTGGAAAGAGACGATCAAAGAGTGCTCTTGGACACCGGAACCAGCATCTCGGCTGCTCGCAATGGGGACCTGCTCGGCATAAGTTGGGGGCGAATCGACGCCATGGTGCTGAGTCACGGCCATTACGATCATACCGGCGGCATGCGGGATGTCCTGACCAAGATCGGGAAGCGGGTCAGGGTTATTGGGCATCCTGATATCTTCAACGAGAAGTTCATACAGTTTGGCAAGGATGACCCACCCCGCTATATCGGCATACCCTTTCAGAGGGCGGAACTGGAGAGCCTGGGAGCTGACTTCCAACTGACCAGCAAACCGGTGTGGCTCTCCGAGAATGTGGTTACCAGCGGTGAGATACCCATGATCACCGACTTCGAAACCATCGATCCCGGGTTATGTGTTCGTGAAAAGGGACAAATCGTTCCCGACCCGCTACGGGACGACCAAGCCGTTTTCGTCAAGACGGCACCAGGGCTGCTGGTGGTACTGGGCTGCGCCCACCGAGGGATCATCAACACATTGCACCACGCACGGAATATCACCGGGGTGGAGACCATATACTGCGTCATTGGCGGCACTCACCTTATCCGGGCGTCAGAAGTACAGATGGAGATGACGATTGCCACGTTGAGAGAATTCGGAGTGCAGAGATTGGGGGTATCGCATTGCACCGGCATGCCGGCGGCAATACGGTTGGCCCAGGAGTTCGGCCCCGGTTTCTTCTTCAATAACACCGGCAGCGTGGTCTCAGTGTAGATAGTGTAGATAGTGTAGATACCAGGAAGAGCCCCGGGATGACGTTTCCCCCGGGGAATGGGGGTTGAAATGGTCAAGCCCAGGATCGTTGAAACGGACCAAGGAATAACCGGCGAATTCAACACTCAGGCCTATGACCAGATGATGCGCCGCCTGAGAGACAAAGGCTGGATGGAGACCGACCTGATCATCAAGGAGGGAATCTCCTCGGGCATCGCGCTGGAAGTGGGGCCGGGGCCGGGATACCTGGGACTGGAGTGGCTGAAGAAGACGCAAGGTACGACCTTGAAAGGCCTGGACATCAGCGAGGACATGATCGGTCTGGCTCAGAAGAACGCCACCACATATGGTCTGACGGACAGGGTGAAGTACGTGAAGGGCGACGCCCGGAAGATGCCCTTTGATGAGAACCAGTTCGAGGCTGCTTTCAGCAACGGTTCGCTGCATGAATGGGCCCACCCCACGGAAATCCTGAGCGAGATCGGACGAGTGCTGAAGCCCGGCGGCAGGTATGTGATCAGTGACCTGAGGCGGGATATGAATCCGCTGGTGAAATGGTTTCTCTGGATAAACACCCAGCCCAGGGAGATGCGTTCCGGGCTGGTGAGTTCCATCAACGCATCCTACGTGCTCCCCGAGATCAAGGATGTGCTGGCCGAGACGTCTTTGCCGGGATGGCAGGCCAGCCAGAACCTCCTGGGCATAGTCATCTCAGGGCGGAAGCCGGTCTGACGGCACACCCAAAGGGGGATTGTGTAATGGCGAAGTTGCAATCCAACCTCAGCTTCAGGTTCATGTCCCTAGGTTTCAGGCTTCGCGATCTCCGTTTGCCGCGCACGGAAATCCTGAAGGAAGCGGGTATCAAGACCGGCTTCAGGGTGCTGGACTACGGATGTGGAGCGGGGAGCTATATCCCGGCGGTCTCGGGATTGGTGGGACCATCAGGGAGGGTCTATGCGCTGGACATTCATCCGCTGGCAGTTCAGAGCGTCCAGCGCCTGGTTTCAAAGAGAGGGCTCCCCAACGTGGAAACCATTCTCTCTGACTGCCGGACCGGGCTACCGAACGACTTCGTCGATATGGCGTTTCTGTATGACATATACCATGACCTGGCTGAGCCGGAAGCAGTCCTTCAGGAATTGCACCGAGTGCTGAAACCTGCCGGCATGCTGTCCTTCAACGATCACCACATGAAGGGCGAGGAAGTCATGGCCAAGATAGGTGCCGGCGCCCTTTTCCGCTTGGCCGACAAGGGGAGGATGACCTACCAGTTCTCAAAGGTGCTGCAGCAATCAGCGCCTACGGTTTCGTGACAGCCATGCTTTCGGACCAACAAGCTTGACGATAAAGTGAGCGATAATGTGCCCAATCAGGAGGTAACATTGGATAAGACAGATTTCCTGGCTGCTAAAGACCGCGTTCGGGAGCGTCTCAACAAGTTCACAGCGAAGGCGTTTCAGATGCTGCCCAAGATGGACAAGCCGCGAATTCTAGATGTGGGCTGTGGCTCCGGTGTGCCTACTCTGAAGCTGGCGGATCTCAGCAACGGCCACGTAACGGCCCTGGATATAGACCAGAAGGCCATCGATAGCCTGAAGAGGAAGATCAAAGAAGCTGGCCTGTCCAGTCGGGTGGAGGCAATGAAACTCTCGATGTCGGAAATGGATTTCCCGAAGGCAAGCTTCGACATCATTTGGGCTGAGGGATCCATCGACTACGTCGGTTTCAAGAGAGGACTGACTGAGTGGAGGCGATTCCTGAAGCCGAAAGGGTGCATGGCGGTGCACGACCACAACAGCAACCTGGCCCAGAAGCTCGATGACATCTCCCTCCGGGTATGAACTGCTCGGCTATTTCAACCTCGACGAACAGACCTGGAAGAAGGAGTACTTCTTCCCGATGCAAAGGCTGATCAACGAAACCCGGCCCCAGCATGCTGGCGACCCCAACATGCTCGCCCTGCTGGACAAGGAGCAGCAGGAGATCGAGGTCTTCAAGACGGACCCGGCAAGCTGCTGCTCCGTCTTCTTCGTCATGAGGAAGAGGTAGCCGTATGCATGGACCGGTGGCTCGCACATACAGGAGGTCAGACAATTGGGCAGAATAGGCATCTTAAACGACGTGCGTGTAATCGATCTGAGCCACGCAGTCGCCGGCCCTTCGGGCACCCAGCTACTGGGTGACCTTGGCGCTGAAGTGATCAAGATCGAGCCGCCAACAGGCGATTTCTCGCGGGGCTCCACGCCGCGTCTCGGCAACGACGGCTTCTTCTTCCTGGCGGTAAACCGGAACAAGAAGAGCGTGGTCCTGGATCTGTACTCAGAGGCAGGGAGAGGTGCCTTCCACGACCTGGTGAAGGTGTCAGACATAGTACTCGACAACTTCAGGCCAGGGGTACTGGAGAGGCTGGAGGGTGACTATCAGACCCTCAAGAGCATCAACCCCCGCATCATATCATGCTCGATCACCGGCTTCGGCCCTTCCGGCCCGTACCAGGACCATCCGGCCTTCGATGATATCCCCATGGGGATCAGTGGTGCCTACAGTCTTTGCGGGGAGCCGGGCGGCCGGCCCATCAGAATGCCCCTGCATGCGGCCGACCTGGCCGCGGGCTTCTTCACGGTCACGGGGACCCTGGCCGCCCTCTTGAGGCGCGAGCACACGGGCGAAGGCTGCAATATCGCCGTGAACATGCTGGACGCCATCATGTACTATATGGCCTCCGATTTCCAGTCATACTTCGTGAGCGGGGAACCTCCCAAGGCCTCTGGCTCCAGACACCCGAGAGCTCCAATGGTCGGTGTGTTCCAGACCAGGAACGGCTACCTGGTGCTAGGGCCGAGCTGGCCGCGCATTGCCAAGGTCATCGGGAAGGAGTGGATGATCACAGACACCAGGTTCAGCACGGTGGAGAAGAGATTCGAGAACAAGAAAGAGCTGGAGGACTTCATAGAGGATAGTCTGCAGGAGGCCGACACCGAGCACTGGCTGGAGGTGATGCGCAAGGAGGATGTAGCCGCGGGGCCGGTCAACAGCCTCGACCAAGCCATCAAAGACCCGCAGGTGGTCCACAACGGGACCATCGTGGTCATGAAGCATCCTTCGCTGGGTGAAGTCAGGGGCATAGGATGCCCCATCAAGATGAGCGGGGAGGAAGCGGGTGATCATGCGCCGCCCCCCACACTGGGTCAGCACACCGACGAGGTCCTCCGGGACCTGCTCGGTTACACGACGGAGAAAATAGCGGTGCTGAGGCAGGAGCAAGAGGAGATGTGGAAATCGCGGTCGCGCGGTGAAGGGCGGTTGTAGGTGCGGAAGTGATGGACGAGACACAAGATCAATTGACGCGCATTGAGCTTGCCCCAAACCTCGAGCACTGCGTCCAGACCCGCGCCAAACAGGAGTATGCTGCGACCATGAGCAAGATCATGTCCGGCGACTCATCACCAGGGCTTGAGCCGCGGCTGGAGTTGCTGAAAGCGTTTCTGGAGGAAGCTGACTTCGGCAGGTTGCGGCGGGAATCAGAGGAGCACCTGACGCAAGGACGCAAGGTGAAGTTCGTCCTTTCCGGATCGGCCGGTCCCGGCAAGTGGTCTGCGAGAATGGTAGTAGGGGACTCGGCATGACCAAAGAGCCACGCATCAGGCTGGCCGAGGAGAGAGATGTCCCACGCATAGTGGAACTGTACCGTGAGCTCACCATAAGTGATTCCGCAGTTGAGCACACCCGAAACCCGTCTTCGGCCGATTATCAGCTGGTCTTCGCCGAGATCCGCTCTGACCCGAGGCAGAAGTTGTTCGTGGCCGAAGTCCAGGGCGAAGTTGCCGGCACAATCGTGCTCGTGGTAGTCCCTAATCTCTCGCACAACGGGACCCCCTGGGCCTTCCTGGAGAATCTGGTAGTGACCGAGAAGTACCGAGGAAAGGGCTTGGGCCGGATGCTGCTGGAACACGCGGTAGGACTTGCCAGGAAGTCGGGATGCCACATGGTGGAGCTGTGCAGCGACCTCAGGCGCAAGGAAGCGCACCGACTGTACAAATCCATGGGCTTCGAGGCCCAGGCTCACTGCTTCCGCATGTACTTCTAAGCAGCAGCATTCCGCCACTAGCTTTCAGCATGCCGCGGCTGGCCAAGGCATGGTAGTCAGGGCTGAACCTGAAATGGAAGGAAAGGGTCTGCCGGCCATGAAAGACGACTTGATACACCGGGATCTGGCGAGTATTGTCGGCGAAGACTATGCCTCGAATCGCCCGGAGGAGCTGTTCATATACTCCGTTGACTCCGGAACAGAGGGACCACGCAAAGTCGACTACGTGGTCATGCCCAAGAACGTCGATCAAGTTCAGAAGATCGTCGCCGTGGCTAACCAGCATAGGATTCCCATCACCCCGATGGGCGCCAACCTCACCTTGAACGGACTCGGCCTGCCGGTTAATGGCGGCATAGTGATGGATATGAAGAGGATGGACCGGATACTGGAGCTGAACCGGCAGCGTAAGTACGTGGTAGTTGAGGCTGGGGTCACACAGGGCATGCTCGGGTCATATCTGGAGAAGAATTGCCCTGAGCTGGAGCATTCCCGGCCGGAAGCACCCCCGATGGCCACCATCGTCGGGAACATAGTGATACGCGGACACGGGTATCTATCACTCAGGTACGGTAACAACTCCCATCACATCAACGGGTTGGAGGTTGTGCTCCCCACCGGCGAAGTCTGCAATATCGGGGCAGGCTGCGTCTCACCCTGGCCGTTCTGCAAAGGCCCCCTTCCAGATATGACCGGCTTGTTCTGCGGATGGAATGGCACGACTGGCGTCATTACCAAGCTGTCGCTGAAGCTCTTCCCGAAAAGAAGGATGCTAGACGTCGTAGGTTACGCTATGGATGACCTGGAATTGGTGCCGGAACTGTTGTACCAGGTCACCCATACAGACATGGTGGATAACCTCTTCGTCGTCGGCTTCGCATCAGATACTCATGAGTCGCACAAATACGTCACTGCGAGCATTACCGGTGACCTGGATGAGGAGATCGCGTACAAAAAGGCGGTGTTGAAGAAGATCGCGGCGGGTTACCAGGAGGGGAGAGTGAGATTCGATTATCCTGTGTGGGACCCGCTCAAGAGCCGGTTTGTCGAAAAGCCGCCATACGTCACCCCTGCGCTGGCGGCCGACTTCGAAAGGGGAGGCGGTTTCAGATATTGCGGGGCAATTCTCCCGGTGGACAAGATCCCGGAAGCCTGGAGAAAAGGGATGGAGATTGCCCACCGACTCGGGATCAACTTCTCTGCCGGAATCCAGATCCTGGGCTATTGCCACAGCGCCATGTTTGGTTACGTCTATCCTTTCAACCGGGCTGAAGAGCAGGAAGTCGAACGGGTCAGGAAGGCCATGAGGGAAACGAACGAAGCGGTCCTCCAAATGGGAGGCATTCCCTGGAAGGCCGAGGTGGCAGCGCAAAAGCAAATCATCGAGAAAATGGAGCCGAACACACACGACCTCATGAAGAAGATCTGGAAGGCCCTTGATCCCAACGGAATCATGAATCCCGGGAACTGGTGCAAGTGACATGGCAGAACTAGACTACAGGAGCCTGGTGCATAGATGCTTCCGGTGCGGGTTCTGCAAGCTGACGCACGACTATTCTCCGGTAGGTTTCAACTGCCCCATGTACCACCGCTTCCGTTTGGAGACCTATTCACCGGGGGGATTGAACTGGCTCATCCGGGCAGCGCTGTTAACGAAGAGCATTGAATGGACGGATCACCTCTCCGAGATTCTGTATTCATGCACCATGTGCGGGAACTGTGCCGAAGCATGCCGGTTCGAGTTCGGCAAAGACATGGTGAACATGTTCAGGCAAGCAAGAGAGGACGTGGTGGAGACGCAATTGGGCCTGCCCAAGATGGTCAGCCAGTTCCTGGAGAATGTCTATCTCTACGGGAATGCGTTCCGCGAGGCGAGGGAGGCCAGGGGCGATTGGGCAGCAGGGCTGCCCGTCAAGCAGTTTGCAGACGGGGATGAGTACCTCTACTACGTCGGCTGCGTGGGCTCGTATGATAGCCGGAGCCGGAAGGCGGCCAGGGCCCTGGCAAGCCTGTTGTTGAAGGCCAGCGTTTCTTTCGGCATACTCGGACAGGAAGAGGAGTGCGATGGTAACGAGGTGCGCCTACTGGGTGAACAGGGGCTCTTTGAACGGCAGCGGGACAGGAACATAGAGAAGTTCAAGGAACTTGGCGTGAAGAAGATCGTGACGCTTTCCCCTCACTCCTACAACACCTTGAAGAACGATTACTCTGGCGAATTCGAAGTCTTGCACTACACACAGCTTCTGCGCGATCTGATCCGCGCCGGGACGCTGCCCGTCCCGCAGAGAGCGGTGGGGAAGGTCACCTATCATGATCCTTGCTTCCTGGGGAGGCACAATGGTGAGTACGATGCCCCCAGGGAGATCCTGGATTCCATTCCCGGGATCGATCTGGTGGAGATGGAGAGGAGCCGCAACACTGCGTTCTGCTGTGGCGGCGGCGGGGCGAACTTCTACACCGGCATCTCAGCCAAGGGCAAGGAGCAGGCCAGCAATGCCAGGGTATGGGATGCGGTCAATACCGGCGCCAACGTTCTGGCCGTGGCCTGCCCCGTGTGCTTGATGACGCTGGAGGACGCTGTGAAGAGCGAGGGGATTGATGATAGGATAATAGTCAGGGACATCTCCGAGATACTGGCCGACAATAAGTGATACAGAATCCAAGCATCGTTGCGGTACGAATACTGTTGGGGAGGTTGACATGAACGAGTTAGAGGAATTGAAGCAGAGAGTCAGGGTTTTGGAGGATATCGAGGCTATCAGGAGGCTGAGGAACAAGTACTTCCGCTGCCTGGACGGCAGACTGTGGGACGAGATGGCCGAGTGCTTCACCGACGATGTCTCGGCCCAGTACTTCAACGGAGAATTCAAGTTCGAGGGCAAGGAAGCACTGCTGGGGTTTTTCAAGATGGGGCTCACCGACGATCTCCTCGGCATCCATCACGGCCACCATCCTGAGATTGAGGTGACCAGCGAGACAAGCGCCAGGGGCACCTGGGGCCTGTACAACTACCTCATCGACAAGAAGAACAATCGCGGGCAGCGTATTGCAGGAATGTATCAGGACGAATACGTCAAGCAGAATGGCCAGTGGAAGATCAAGTCCATTGCCTGCAACCAGATCTTCCAGGAGAACTGGGACAGGAACGAGACGCCCAGTCTCAAGGTTACACTGAGAGGCACCCCGCAGTATGCGGCAACACCAGCCTGGAGGACCAAGAAGTAGAGATAGTCAACGTTTTCTGCCATATCACCAGTGTCTATTGACAACAAGCGAGTGAGCATGATATCGTCCAAGTCAACAAGCCATTGCCATCCCCACAGAAGCCAAGTCTCATTCGCGCTGTTTTGCCATTCGTCAGTCAAGTGATTCAACCGGAAGGAGGAGGTGCTATGCCAGAGATGAAGGAGGGCTGTGTCAAGCCTGCCCGCGGTCCCATTCTGCCGGCGTCCCAGGCAGCCCCAGCGACGGGAACGACGACACCACAGGAGGTAAGCAAGGTGCTAGCACGTGTTGGAAAGGAAGCCATCGATTTCGAGGCCAATGCTTTCGTTGAGGGCGTAGGTTTCAAGCCGGTCAAGCTGTCAGACTACAAAGGCAAATGGATTGTCCTCTGCTTCTATCCGGGTGACTTCACCTTCGTCTGACCAACTGAACTGGCGGCGGTCGCCGCCAAGTACGGAGAGTTCAAGGCGTTGGGAGTCGAATTCCTGGCGATGAGCACCGACAGCCGTTTCGTCCACAAGGTCTGGCAGGAGCAGGAGCTGTCCAAGATGGTGAAGGGCGGCGTGCCGTTCCCGATG
>JAFGCL010000166.1 GCA_016932645.1 Dehalococcoidia bacterium
GGAGTTATCGAGGACGTCGAAGGCCTCGGCGGTGTAGGCCTGGGTGCCGCCGGCGGAGATGGTGCTGGTGTCGGGAGAGATGACGATGTGATCTAGTGAGCTGGCATTCACGGTCAGGCTAAGGCCGTAACTGCCGTTGGTGTAGGAGTCGAACGTGCCATCGCTGACGTTAACAGTGGTCGTTTCGCTGTTGTACGCCACCAGTGTTGTGGCCGTTGCGTTGTCCGAGACGCCGGCGGTGAACTTGACAGAGACAGGAGTGCCAACATCTGACCCGCCGACTGTGGGAGTCTGTCCCCCGGGGGCTTGAGCCGGGCCGGAGAAAGTGAGAGACTTCTGCCCACTGTAGTTGACTGCTATGTTGCCGAGTGTATCCCTGGCTCTGATCGTGAGCACGTTGCTGTTCCCTGCAGTCATGGTGCCATCACCGATCACCTCGAGGTAGTGAACCGGTGAATAATAGACTATCAGCGAGAGGTACTCCAGATAGAAGACCCTCCCTGCCGTATCTGAAATGCAGGTGATCCTGACTCGGAAATTCGCGTCGGTGAAGTCATCTGGTGTCCACGAACGCCCCCAGTTTTCAGTTGAACCGCCGAGATACGCTGTATGCTCGACGGTGGTCTCAACGCTATCGCTCACTACCGACGTCCAGTTGGCCCCCCCGTCCCAGGACAGGTCTGCACCCATGGCGTTCGTGCCATTGTCGCTGTCCAGGTACCAGTCCAACCTCAATTGGACGCCTTCGATAGTGGCACCTGCCGGCACGCCGAGACCGAAGTCGTAGAACAAGTGGCTGTCGCCCAGACCACCGTGGTTTTCGGCAGAGACGTTGTCGTCAGCGTAGACGTTTGTGGGGTTAATCTCGAACCCGTCGCCCCCGGTCCCAGCACTGGTAGCATTGTCCGATCCCGGGACCATCCAACCAGTGTCGTCTGCCAGAATCCTGCTCGGCCCTAGCATCAGCCAAAACGCTGCTGTCAATCCCATTGCCAGGGCAAGGAGAAGAAGCAGTGCAAGGGCGCTGGTTCGCTGGTGGTTCCTCTGCATTTTACAGAGGGAAGTATACCATGAGGACGCAAGCTATTGACAGCATAATCCTGCTTAGAGCACGTTGTATTGAAAGGGACAACTGCTTGTTGGACACTTCAATACTGGAGATGATTGTCCGAAGGCGCCAAAGAATGGCAGCCACGATGATGTGTTGGCTGTAAATGGGCAGGGTGCCGCTGGCGACCGCGGACAAGGCCGCGTGTCTGGCATCCCCTCGGGCATGCGGCTACCCGGCTTCTGGCCCGTTCCTGTTGCTTGCCTCCAGGGTGAAGCGGAACGAGGCGCCGTGACCCGGCTCCGACTCAACCCAGATACGCCCGCCGTGTGCTTCGACAAGCCTGCGGCACACCAGCAAACCAAGCCCAGCTCCCTTGGTGTGATCCAGCATGGGGTCTCCGAGTTGCTGGAATGGCTTGAACAGCTTGGCTTGATCCTCCTTGGAGATGCCGGGGCCTTGGTCGCTGACAGAGACGACCAACTGACCCGCGTCGCGCTTGGCGGAAACGGTTATCTCGCTGCCTTCCGGTGAGTACTTCACGCTGTTTTCCAGGAGGTTGTACAGTATTCGCTCCAGTCTCAGTTGATCCGCTGAGACCGGGGGCAGCTTCCTGGGCAGATCCACGATGAATTTGTGTTTGGATGACTGGCGCTCGATGCTGCCTATCACTTTGTGAATTGCCTTTGCCATGTTGATCGGCTCGACGTGCAGGAACAGACGGTTGGCCTGAGCCCTGGACAGTTCGAGCAGATTGCCAACAAGATGGGACAACTGCTCGGCTTCCAGAACTGCATCTTCAAGAAGTTGGCGCGTCTCCTTCTGAGAAAGACGTGATCCCTCGGAGATGGCGGTGTGGAGAGCCCCGATGATGACGGTGAGAGGGCTACGGAGTTCGTGCGACACCAAACCCACGAACTCGTCCTTCATCTCATCTATCTTCCTTCGGTCGGCGATGTCTCTGAAGTAGACAATCGTTTGGATGTCGGCCGTGCTTGGCTGGGCAAGCCTGACCAGTTTTGCCCAGACCGGCAGAGCCTGCCCGTCGTGTCGCAGCATCTCCGTTTCTATCTCCATGAACTCTCCCCGAGTCAGGTGAGCGCGGTAATACGGTTCGAGATCGAGGTCCTTTCTAGTGCCCAATAGCCTCGCATCCGTGCCGCAGAGTTGCTTTCTCTCGTATCCCAGCATTCTGCAAAGACCTGTGTTGCAGTCAGTGATGATCCCCTGAGCATCAATAGACAGTACGCCATCGGGTGAGGCCTCCACCAGGGTGCGGTACTTGTCCTCTGACATGCGCAGTGCGTCCTCCATTATCTTGCGCCTGCTGACATCTCGGGAGGCACCAACAAGGCCGATAGGTGTTCCATCATCGTCTCGGAGGAAGGTCACTGTCTCTTCAACCCAAACCGTGGACCCGTCCTTGTGTCGCATCTCTACTTGGATAGTCCAGTAGTCAGGCTGGCTGCCCGGCTCTTGACTCTCTTTGGCCTGCCTTTCGGCGAGCACCTGCATTCCGCGCTCAAAAGAATCCGGCGTCAACAGATCCGCGACGGTCATCTTTCTGAGCTCTTCCGCACTGAAACCCACCAGCCGTGTCGCCGACGGGCTCATATAGGTGATGTTCGTTTGCATATCGGTGGTCCAGATCACGTCTGTGATGTTCTCAGCGAGGAGCCGGTAACGTTTCTCGCTTTCTCTCAAAGCCAGGTCCATTCTCTTTCGCTCCAGAGCATTGGAGAACATCTCGGCGACGAGCCTGAGGAGCATCATCGTCTCCTCGCCCCAGGTCTTCTTGCCGCGTACGGAGCCAAGGCTAACAAAACCGATGGCATTGCCCGATTGGACCATGGGTACCACGACGACCGACTGCATTCCCTGCCTCTGGAACAGGATTCTCTCAGCCTCCGCCCCAGCCGGCAGGTCTTTCAGTTCGGGGATGTGAACGCATGCCGCTTGTCTGACCTTGGCCGCCAACCATGGAACGCTGCTGACTGGTATGGAATGGAGTCCGCTGGCCGGAGCCTCGGTCTCCTTGCTACGCCATTCATGCGCCAGATCCATCCTGGTCCCGTCTTCATTGAGAATGAAGAGGTGGCTGCAATCCACCCCAGTGAATCCCGAGATGGATTCGAGGGCGTTCTGAATACCTTGGTCTATGCAGTCTGTGGAGATGCCTATGAATGCCGTGGAGATCTCGGTGATCAGGGTCTCCAAATGGGCGCGGTGCTCCAATTCCATCTCTGCTATGCGGCGGTCAGTGATGTCCCTGGCGACTCCAAGAATGCCGGTAGGGTCACTGCCTGCATCCCGCAGGAAGTCTATCCTGATCTCTGCCCATACGGTCCCACCGTCTTTCCTCGGCAGCTCCAGGGTCGCCGTGCGCAGCGCCTGGGGCAGATCCGTCCCTGACCTCGCCCTGGAGAGCGCCCATGAGAAGGCTTTCAATGCAAAGTCTCTTGAGGCAGGGGCGACCCAACTGTCAATGTCACGTGACATCGTTTCTTCCGGGGAATACCCTGTCAGTTGCCTTATTGACGGGCTGACGTAGGTGAGCCTCATTGCCGTGTCAGAAGTGAATATGACATCTGACGCATTCTCAGCCAGCAGACGGTAGCGAAGCTCACTCTCCCGCAGAGCTTCTTCCATCCGTCTGCGAGCAGTGATGTCCGTATGGACTACCACAAGTCCGATCACCTCTCCGGCGTCATCCTTGATCGAGTCCGCACGCAGCAGTACGGGGAATCTGCGTCCGCTCTTGGACACCATCTCTACCTCGCCACTCCATGACGCGCCGCTAGTGATGGATTTGAATACCTGGTGTGCCACGTCCTGGTCCGCGTAAGCTGCGGGCCCCCCGCCGGCAGCCTCAAGCTCCTCTGCGGCGTATTCAAACAGATCAGTGAACGCCTTGTTGTTATAGAAGTGATGTCCTTCTGCATCAGATATGCCTATGGCATCGCTGGAGCTTTCTACTGCTTTCCCGATGCGTAGAAGAGCCTCCTCCGCTCGCTTGCGCTCAGTGATGTCCCTGAAGTTGACGACTATGCCCTTCACCCTGGGATCGTCCAGCAGGTTCCGGGCCGTCGCTTCGATCACGTGCCACGTACCGTCCCCATGCTTGTAGCGCACGGAGGTATCCTCAATCACCAGTCCTGGTTGGCTCTTCAGCCGCTCGAATTCGGACGCCAGAAGGGCAATGTCGTCGGGGTGGACCTGCATGTCGACCAGGGATTTCCCTACCCATTCTTCTGGAGAATACCCTGTGACCGCTGATAGAGAGGGGCTCTCATAGATCACGCCGAAGTTCTCATCCAAGATGGTGATCGCATCCCGGGCGTTCTCTATGATGGTGCGGAAACGCTCCTCCTTGGCCTTCAGTGCCTCGTCGGCCTTAGTGCGGTCTGTGATGTCACTGATCAGGCCCAGAGTAGCTGGTCTTCCTTCCCAATCGAACAAGACCGCATTAATCTCTGCCCACCTAGTGTTGCCCGCCTTGGTCAAGAATCTGAATTGATAGGTTTGGGGAACCTCCTCGCCCTTCAGCCTTCTGACGTGGTAGTCGGCCATCATCTGCCGGTCGTCAGGATGGACGAATTCTACAAATGGCTTGGAGACCAGATCCTCTTCGGAATAGCCGGTGTCCATGGCAAACTTGGGGTTGACGAATCTCAGCATGCCGTCTTGCACCACTGTAATGGCCTCGGTGGCATTCTCCACGACTAGGCGGTACCGTTCCTCCGATGCCTGCAACCTGGACTCCGCCTCTTTGGCAGCAGTCATGTCTACTAGCGAAAGCAGCATCGCTGGCCGGCCTTCATATTCGATCGGCGTGCCCATGCCGGTGACCCATATCATCCGCCCATCCTCGGTCCTGGCCCTGATTTGAGCTGTGTTGGCCCACGAGGGGTCAGTCATGAGTTGAGCGATTTGACTGACTACCCATTCCGTATCTTCCGGCAGAACGTAGTCCAAAGGGTCGGTACCGACCATGTCAGCCGGGGACTTGAAGCCGAACATGCGGGCCAGAGAACGATTGGCCAGCACCGTCTTGCCGGTCTGCCCGTCGATAACCTCCAAACCCAATAGCGTGTGCTCGAAGAGATTCTTGTACTTGGTCTGGCTTTGTATGAGGGCTTCCTCTGCCTTCTTGCGGCTGGTCATATCGCGGATGGTCCCCAGGACTCCGGTGGCCTCCCCTTGCGTGTTCCTGATGAAGCTCACAGTGGTCTCAGCCCAGACCGTTGAGCCGTCCTTGCGCATGAGCTCCAGTACTACGGTCTTCGACGTGGTTGTTCCAGGCTTCTCCCTCTCTCTGCTGAGCGCCTCTGCGAAGATTTGATCAGCGATCTTGGCGGAATCAAGAGTCACCCTCGTGTCCAGCGTGCCACTTAGGGCCTCCTCCACGCTGTACCCCAGCAAGTCGGTCACTGAAGGGCTGAAGTAGCTTGGCTTGAGGTTCAAATCTGTGATCCAGATGACGTCGGTCATGTTATCGGCCAGGAATCGGTAATGCCTCTCGCTCTCCGTCAAGGCGGCCTCCGCCCTCTTTCGCTCGGTGATGTCGTGTACGGCGGCAATTTCTCCAGCGTATTTGCCATCATCATCCAGAATCTGTGACGAGCGCACGCTCAGGACAATCTCCGTGCCGTCCTTGCGCCTTGCCCTGGCTTCGTATCCTTCTCGAATGCCGTGGCGGTGACTCTCCGGCTTCCGCGGCGCTTCTACCATACCGACCTCTTCTGCCTCCTCTGCAAGCAGAGAGACGAGTGGTCTTCCCAGCATCTCATCAACGGTGCGTCCGAAGATCTCTGCCATGCGCGGATTGATGAAGACGATCCTACCATCCTCATCCATGGCCCCAATTCCTTCATCGACGGTCTCAACCAGCTGACGGTATTTCCTCTCGCTTTGAGCCAGCGCCTCTTCGGCTCTCTTGTGGTCGGTGATGTCGTTGACCAGAGACATGACGGCAGGTCTTCCGTGCCAGGAGAACGGGATCTCCCGAAGTTCGGCCCATCTCGTATTGCCGTCTTTGTCTAATCCTCTGACAGTGGTTCCGGAAGAGAACCATTCGCCGCTCAATATGCGAACATATCTCTCTTTGACCTCCTGCCGGTCATCAGGATGAGTGATGTCCAGGAAAGGCAGGCCTATCATGTCTTGCTTCGTCAGGCCTGCCATGTCAGCGCATCTCTTGTTGACATAAATGATTCGCCAGTCCTGGCTTATCACTATGGACTCATTGGAGTTCTCGATCAGCCGGGTGACCAGCTCCATTTCGTCACTACGATAGGCGGCGGCCGCAGTCTCCCCTTCCCAGCGGGGCAGATTGTGATTCAGCCGATCCATTTTTGCCTGAACTTGGATGGCCTGAATCGTACTCCCAACATGAGGCCCCACTCGCTCAAGGAGTTTGAGCTTTCTCTGGGGGATCCTGTCTCTGTGTTCATCCCCGATGAAAATGAATCCTTCAACTGTCTTTGGGATCCCTATTGGTATGAGCGCTACTGACTCGAAGGTGGATCCCACACATATCCCGAACGCCTCGTCCGTAACCTCTGTTCGCGCAGGGGCAGTCGGTTTGCTGTTGCGGAAGAAGGCTCCGCCTGCTGTTGATCTGGATGGCCGTGCGTTCGATTGCGGTTTCCACATGCTGCTACAGATGCACCTCTCTGATCCCGGGAAGGAGGCTGTAGAGACACGCGTTAACTCGGCGTCGCTGCCGTGGCACGACGTGCAGCCGAGAACATCTTCATCTGTCGAGACGATGATTCCGATGCAGCTACACTTGGCATATTTGCGCAGATGCGCGACTACTTGGGTGAGGTAGCTCTCAACTCCACGGTCTTCTGACGCTGCGTCCAAGAGCGCGGCCAACAAGTTCCTCTCAGCCATATCTGCCGCGGTCCGAGTGTGTATCTGCAACCGCGACGGTGTTTTCTCAGGGGATCCCCTGCTTGCCCGGCTTCGGTACATGGAGTGAATGCCCTTTGCCATGGTTCCCCCCTTCCCTGGGTGGTTTCCGGCGGACCTCCGATTTCACCACAGTGGTGGCATAGGTTGAAGGTGCGCGGAGGCTCAGGACTGTGATCAGGCCTATGATATGGGGCAGTGCTGGTTGAGTCAAGAGGACCTGGAATGCACACATGCGACCTTTGACAACTCCGTCGAAGAGGGTTATCATTGCCCAACGAAAGGGAGTGCGCATGGGCGATACTCGCCTGAGGCGGTTTCGCATACTAATAGTAGATGACGAGGAAAGGATCCTGCGTTTCCTGACGTCCAAGTTGAAGGCCTCCGGCTATGACGTCGTGACGGCCCAGAATGGCCACGAGGCTCTGGAGCGGATCACTTCTCAGCAACCCGATCTGGTTGTCCTTGACTTGCTTCTCCCGAAGATGCACGGATTTGATGTGTTGAGAGAACTGCGCAGTTTCTCTTCAGTCCCCGTGATCATTCTGAGTGCTTTGGGTGCAGATGCAGAGAGAATCAAAGGACTCAGGCTGGGGGCCGACGACTATGTGCCAAAGCCGTTCAATCCTGACGAGTTGTTGGCCAGGATCGAGGCGGTGAAGCGGCGGATGGGCTCTGAAGAAGGCGCGAGAACTAGCGAGTCGGTCTCTTTCGGCACAGTGGATATCGACTTCGCCAGACGCAGCATTGTCGTTGATGGTAAGGATCAGTATCTCACTCGGATAGAGTGGCTTCTACTCAGCGAATTGGCGCGGAACTCGGGGCGTCTAATGCTCTATGAAGAACTGCTTGGCAAGGTCTGGGGGCAGGAGTATCGCGGCGACATCCAGATACTGAGGACATGGATCAGCCGTCTGCGCCGGAAGCTGAATGCGACCTCTGGAGGTCGCGGGCTGATACGCACCGTGCCCAAAGCCGGCTACATGATCGATCAATCGCCGTCCTGAACCCTCCCTCTTGATGCTTGGGAATTGCTGACTGCTCCACCACTTCTTCTGGCGAGCGTAGTACCTTCGCTACTGACACCGATGTCACAAACTCGCAACCTTTTCTCCTCGGATTTTATGACATCTCCATGCTTCGCCATATAGAATGATCATTGCCTTTGTTTGTGGCCTTGCTGATCAAGGAGTTTGCCGGGCAAGCTCCTTGTATTCTGTGGGGGAATAGGCGAACGGAGCGTGAACATATCTGTGTTCATATGGTGAAGTTGGGGGGGGACATGCTGGAAGGCAACAGAGTGGGCATCCTGGTGGAAGAGGGTTTTGAGGACTCAGAACTCGTGGAAATCGCGAGAGCGATGAGTGACTCCGGCGCTGTCGTGGTTATGGTCGGCAGTGGATCCAGCGCCAGCTATAAAGGCCTGCGAGGAAAGGCGAGGGCCAGAGTCGATGCCACTGCAGACAATATGCGCGCTGATCAGTTGGATGCGCTGGTGATTCCCGGCGGATATGCCCCGGACAAGATGCGCCTGCATCAATCGATGGTGGATCTGGTAAAAGGGGCGCACGATTCGGAAAAGGTGGTTGCCGCTATCTCCCACGGCCCACAGCTTCTCATATCGGCTGGGTTGGTGAGTGGTAGGCGTGTCACCTCGTGGCCATCAATCCGGATTGACCTCGCCAACGCTGGTGCTAGATGGGTGGACGAACCGGTGGTACAGGACAGGAACGTCATCACTGCGGGGAAGCCGGCCGACTTGCCGAGGTTCAACAAGGCGGTGATTGATGCCTTGAGGAAGAAGTTGGTGCGCGCATGAGAAGGCAGCGTGGAGGTTCAGCTCAACGTTTGAACCGTGTTTGTGACATATCGACGGGACGCGTAGGCGTTTCTGGTGAAAGAGGGGGCGAATGGCAGACAAGAAGAACGGGAATCGACGACTTGGCGCGGGTGTGGTGAAGCGTGCGCCTTCATCGGCCGGGAGCGGTGGCGATTCCGGAGCGACTCCGGTTGACCTTGTCAGAGTCATAAAGAGCACCTGCCGCGGCTTTGCCCGTGCCGCCGACTGGCGGCAGATTTCACATGCCGCGCCGCGGAGTGGAGACTGCGGGACCGAAGGTCCGGCGACGGGTTATCGATTGAGTGAGGACCATGAAGGTCTGCACAGCGGGCGGTACATCAGTGTGACTGTCATGCGGGGTGCAAATTCAGTTGCCATAGAGGGTGGGTACCATGATGCGTACCGCCAACCGAGGACTGTTCGCAAAGAGTCGGTGCCGCTGGAAGAAGTCACGGCCCAGGCCCTTGGCTCCCTGCTCATGGAGATGCATGACAGGCTGTGTAATGGTGACCGTCGACAGGCGACGTAGAGCCTCGGTGGAGCATCAGCCGGCGCAGACCCGCCGTTTCGTCGTGATAGAGTGGCCCGAATCGATGGCTTCTGGGTACTAGGTCTTGCCTGAGAAGGGGACTCTAGGGGCTTTCCTCTCATTCCAGGACTTTTTCGACCTGAACGAGCACGTCATAGAAGGCGGCGTTTGGCGACATGATGAACTGCTGCACCGGATTCACTGATTCGTGGGTCAGTTCGTTGTGATGACCCTGCAAGTACTGGTGGGGCCACCAGCCTTGAGTGACGTTTGTGACACCCGGTTTGATACGATGGCTCAGCCTCGCCTTCAACCTGACTTGGCCCCGGCCGTTGAATACACGTACCATGTCTCCGTCCATGATGTCTCTCGGTCGGGCATCCGCCGGGCTGATCTCCAATGTGGGCTCCGGCTCTTGCCTGAGCAGGCTGGGGATATTGGCCAGGCTGGAGTGAATGCGGTATCTGGAGTGGGTTGTAAGCAGAGAGAGCGGATAGCTCCTGGCCTTATCGCTCCTCGTGCTCTCGACAGGCTCGAGATAGATGGGGAGTTCCTGGCCGAACTTCTTCAGCCTCTCAACATAGAACTCGATCAGTCCGGTGGGAGTCCTGAACTGCAGAGGGCGATCCAGCGATCGGGCCATCACCGGTCCTTCTTTCAGGCGCGCCAGAGAGATCCCTTCCATTGTGGGATGGCCTGACGCCAGCAGCTCTTCGATGTATTGCTCCTCGGTCTTGTTGAAGTACTCATCGAGCCCCATCTTCTTTCCCAGTGCCGCGGCGATCTGGAAATCCGACTTGCACTCATGCAGGGGCTCTATCGCCTTCTGCTGCAACTGAAGATAGTTGTGATAGAAGCTGGCCATGCACAGGTCAGTGCACTCGTAGAATGATGCAGTTGGGAGAACGTAATCGGCATGTCTGGCGGATGGCGTCATGAAAAGATCACAGACCACCACCAGTTCAAGATGACGCAGCAGTTCTTTGTTGACCCTGTTCATGTTGGGCATCTGGTTGACGAAATCGTGGCCCGAACACCAGACCGCCTTCACGTTATGTGGCTGGCTCTTGGTGATGGCGTCATACAGCAGCATCACAGGGAGAATGTTGGCGGGCGCGCCCGGCAGAAGGAACTGGCGCGAGTTGAGAACGAAAGTAGAGGGCCTATCCAGGTTCAGGTTGCCGGTGATCGCTGCCAGCGTGTTGATGGCCCGGCAAGCCAGGTCACCGTGGAAAGTCCTCTGCATCCCCCATCCGCGGAAGATGGAAGCGGGCTTGCGGGAACCATAGCTCACAGCCAGACGCCGTACAACGTCGGCCGGCACGTCGGTGATCTGTGACACCTTCTCCGGAGTGTACTCTCTGACCATATCGGACAGCAGCTGGAAGGCGGGCTCGCAGTCTATGCCAGATATTGAGAAACTGCCGTTGACCGCAGGCTTCGCCTGCGGTGTGCCCGCAACCTGGCGTCTTCCGCTGTACTCATCCATGATCATGAGTGCGTCCGGTCTGCCTCCGGGCATCACTTCGCTCTCCCTAAGGAACAAGCCGTTGTCTTGCCTGACCAGTAGAGGACCGACGGTATTCTCGGCGATGAATCTCTTGTCTCTGTACCCTTCCTGCAGGATGACATTGATCATTCCCAGGGCCAAAGACCCATCCGTACCCGGTCTCAGAGCAATATGCTCATCGGCGTGGGCGGCAGTAGCTGTGAACCGGGGGTCGATTACCACCACCTTGGCGCCCTTCTTCCTGGCCCGCACGATCTTTCGCATATGGTCGTAGTTGGTCTCTGCCGGGTTGTAACCCCAGACGACCACGAAGCGGGGGTTGGGGTCGGACAGCAGGTGTACAGATCCCATCATGTGCCCGAAGGTGGCAATGTCGGCACACGGACCGGCTGCGTCGCCGCAGCCCCACCAGTCCACCACTGTCCCCTCGGTGAGGCTGACCAGGCGGGAGTAGCCGCCGCCGGCAAGGTTCGGCATCACGGATATCATCCAGGCTACCGCGTTGGGCCCGTACCGTCGGCCGATATCCTGCAGTTGAGCGGCAATGACGGTGAGCGCTTCATCCCATGACACGCGCTGCCACTTGTTTTCACCGCGTTCCCCCGCACGCTTCAAGGGGTGTTTCAGCCGATCAGGATGGTAGACCATCTCCCGAGTAGCCAGCGCTTTCAGACAGATGCCTCGATCGGCGGGGTCAGGGAAATCACCGGGGCTGATTCTGGTGATCGCACCGTCCTCAACCTCTACAGTGAGACCGCATCGCATGTAGTCGGGCAGACCGCACACTGTCCTGATCATGGTCCTAGCCATCGTCCACCTCCTGGAGAATGACTTGATTGCGTCACTGGGAACTGAGTTGTAGTCTCATATCCGGACACCGAGCGCACAAGCTGCTGGGCTCCGGCTAGCTCAGGACGACGGAGTCCTGGTATTGGGGCACTGAGACCGTCCACCTCTTGGTGCGGGTGACAAGGTCGGCGAAGGACTGGGCCGTCTCCGGTTCGCCGTGCATGACAAAGAGCCTGGCGGGAGGCTTCCGGAAGCCGGACAGCCACCTGATGAGCTCGTCTCTATCGGCGTGGGCGGAGAAGCCTCCCATCTGGACTATCTTGGCCCTGACGCGGTGTTTCTGTCCCAGTATTCGGACCACCTTGGCGCCGCTCACCATCTCCCTTCCCAGCGTGCCCACCGCCTGATAGCCGACGAATAGAACGGTGCTCTCCCGCCTGGAAATGTTGTATGCCAGATGGTGCTTTATTCTACCTCCGGTGCACATGCCGGAACCGGCGATGATGATGGCTGTGCCCTTGATGTAGTTGAGCGTCTTTGACTCATCAACCGATCTGACCAGTCTCAAGTTGGGGAAATCAAAAGGCGATCCATTGCGGCGGAAGAAATCGGACGCCTCTTTATCGAACAGCTCAGGGTGACGCCTGAACACTTCCGTGACGCTGGAAGCCATGGGGCTGTCGAGGAAGACCATGAGATGAGGTATGCGGTCCTGGGCGAACAGCCGGTCGAGATGGTAGAGGATCTCCTGGGATCGCTCCAGCGCGAAGCTGGGGATGATAAGGTTGCCGCCCGCCTGCTGAGTCTGGATGATGACGTTGGCCAGGATGTCCTCAACATCCTGCTGCTTGTCGTGGAGCCTGTCACCATAGGTGGATTCCATGAATATGTAGTCTGCATGGGAGATGAGTGTAGGGTCGTGCAGGATGGGACTGCCCCACCTTCCCAGGTCTCCCGTGAAGACCAATCTCCTTCGGGTTCCGTTTGTCTTGGCGTCCAACTGTATCATGGCTGATCCGAGGACATGGCCGGCATCACGGAAGACAGCCTGGATTCCTCCGGGCAGGGGGACAGGCTCGTCGTATTTCACCGGGGTCAGGAGGGGAAACACGGCCTGCGCATCCTCGGTAGTGTAGAGAGGAACCTCGGGATACGGCCCTCGGCGGCCCTCTCTCTCATGCCTCCTGCGTTTCGTCTGCGCGTCTTCCTCCTGCAGTTTGGCGGAGTCCAACAGCATGATGGGGACTATCTCGGCCGTTGGGCTGGTACAGTATATATTGCCCTCGAAGCCATCACGCGCCAACTTGGGCAGCAGGCCGCTGTGGTCAAGATGCGCGTGAGTCAGGAGAACCGCCTGCAAGCTCTTGGGCGGCACCGGGAACTCTTGCCAGTTTCTATCCCGCAGGTCGCGTTCCTGAAAGAGGCCACAGTCCACCAACAGTCTAGTTCCGTTCATCTCCAGGAGATAGCTGGAGCCAGTGACGTTCTGCGCTGCGCCGAGGAAAGTGACTCGTGTCTGCATATCTAGACGACAGTTTACCGTTTTCGGTTTGCATTAGTCCATAGGTATGATGAGTTTCGCCAGGTTCTCCCGTGCTCGTTGACATCCTGGAGGAGGCGTGGCAAAATGGCCGACAACATGAAGCGCGAACGACGGACCGTATACACTCCTTTGAAGGAAGGCCCCAAGGTGGGTGATCTTTTCCCGCGCATGACAATAGGCGTTATGGGGTCGGCAGGGGGGAAGTTGACAGCCCAGGTTCGCCGGAAAGTGCGAAGCCTTGGGACAGGAATCGCCAAAAGGGGGTACGTTCTCATAACTGGCGCTTGCCCCGGCCTGCCTCATGAAGCGGTGAAGGGAGCCAAGGAGGCTGGTGGAATAGTAGTTGGTGTTTCGCCTGCGCTCAACTTCGAGGAACATGTCAACGTCTATAGTTCGCCGACACGGGGGTATGATGCCATCATCTATACCGGCAGCGGTCTCATGGGCCGGGAAATAGAGAACATCAGGAGCTGTGACGTAGTCATATTCGCTGGGGGCCGTTCAGGGAC
This sequence comes from Dehalococcoidia bacterium, assembly GCA_016932645.1. Classification (GTDB taxonomy): domain Bacteria; phylum Chloroflexota; class Dehalococcoidia; order UBA2247; family RBG-13-53-26; genus JAFGCL01. The sequence continues at coordinate 13,685 of JAFGCL010000166.1, forward strand.
CCTGGGCGAGTTTGCCATTGCCTACGACGAAGCCAAAGTGATAGGTGTCTTGACGAGTACGGGGGGTATCACCGACCATCTGCGGACCATTATCGACATGGTTAACAAGCGTACCGGAGCCGTCGTCTGCTATGACGATGACCCGGACAAGCTGCTCGATCAGCTTGAGGAGATCTACAAGAGCTACATCTTTCCGCGCAACGTCAGCATAATGGCAAGTGGCAGCGGGCCCGACGGGCAGCTGCAGTACTAGACCTTTGTCTGCTGGAGCCCTCTTGTTTCCAGTTCCGCCTCCCGCTTCTAGCCGACCTCCTCCGGTTCGTAGGGGCAGTACAGGTAGTCCACCTTCTGGTGCTCATCCTTGTCGTGGTTATTGTAGTAGAACTTGGCCAGCAGGGGATCAACCTTGGCCTGTTCATCGTAGTTCCAGGGGGGTGCGGCGCATTTGGGACACCAGTGCCCCGCCTGCAGGAGCCGCGGGCTGCCTGAGAACTCGTGTCCCAGCCCGCACTTCCACTGCAGCACAGTCTTGAGGTCAACGAAGCTGTCGGACAGGCACTGACCGCCCCGCGCCTGTGCGAGAGCGCGGGCATACTCCAGCGTCGGCTTGTCGGGCATGGCTTCTTTCATTCTCCTGGGCTGGTTTGGGTTGGATGGCTGGAGTGCGTAGTCCTTCCAGCCACCAATAGCCTCCCATTTCTGGCGGCTGCCAAAGAAGGCTTTGACCTTCTCTTCATCGTTGTTCTCAATCCAGTGAAGCGGGTCAGCCATTCGGCGCATGAACATCCTGACGAAAATGCTCGTGACGGAGCTGGGTGTGATTGATGTACATGGCTTCAGGATTCGCAGATACCAGGGAATTGAATCCTCCACCTCTTTGTAGTGATCTTCTAGCGAGTGCCTCCAGTGGCCGAGGTACTTGTTCAGCTCGTCACTGTCTTCATACCAGCCACAGTGGAAGTTCCTCAAGGCAAACCAGTTCAGCGGCATTATCTTGGTGACGTCGCCCAACCCGAACATCTTCATCATGCGCCTCATGTAGTCGACGAAGACGACCCGGCAAGACGGGCCGCCGCCCATGTTGTAGACCCTCTCATAGAACTCGTCGGGGGCTTCGGTCGTCTGGACCAGCCCGTAGCCGGCATCCTGGGAAGTTATCAGCTCGATGTAAGTGTTCACCGGCTGGTGGAACATGATCGGGTCCATGAGGGTCAGGGCGTTGGGGATGGCGATGTAGGTTTGCCGCATGATAGCCCAGTGTTTGATTCCGGAATCGATGATGGCCCTTTCTGCGGCTATCTTGGTGGTCGCGTAGTAGTCCCCCACGCTCGGTTTGAGTGGATCGCCGACGTTGATCCACTCGATTGGCGGAAGCCTGTCGCCGTATGCAGCCACCGAGCCAATGTAGACCAAGGTGATGGTGTCGCCGTTGTTGGGCTGTTTCTTGATGGCAGCTATGACGTTGGACGTACCGCCGAAGTTGATCATCCGGCACTGCTTTGGCTTGCCGTCAGCCTCGGGAGCAATCAATGCAGCCGGATGGAGAACGTGGTCGACTCCGTTGACGGCCTTGAGGACATCATCAGGGTTGCACAGGTCCCCCCAGACTATGGTGACTCCAGGCTGCCCATCGTACTTGGCGAAGGCCCCCCGGTTCTGCTTGGAAGGCCGGAGCAGGAGCACAATATCGCACTTGTCTCTCCTCCGCAGCAGCTCTTTGAAAGCCTCTCCACCCATGGAACCAGATGCGCCGGTCAGTAGCACTCTCTTCTTCTTTGCCGACATCGCCTGCCTCCCGTATCTAGCTACAACAACACGATTGTACGTTTCGGGATTATATAGTGTCATCATCTCAAATGGAAGTGGCCGAATGGCCGCGATCAGTCCCGGCGAGATCTGGGTAATGGAAACACAGATTCGTGCGCCACCGAGGCGAGGTTTCTCTAGACGGGAATGCTTTTGCAGAAGGCCCTCTATCCTGACAGGACCCTATACTCGCCCTCTTTGGAGCCCAGATGATGCCTCAATGCAGTAACGATCTGGGCGGAATCCCAGGGGTTCTCATGGAGTCTGTTCTTGGCCCGGTATGATAGCAGTACCTTGAGTCCTTCGACGTCGATGGCCACCATGTCGCCGGATGCCATGATGATCTCCGGCTTGACAAGGTCACCCTTGTCCGGGCCACCGGAAACGAAAGCCTTGCGCCCATCCATGATGATCAGGTCCGGCTGCCACGCCAGATTGATCTCTGCGGCCTTCTGCTCCAGATTGCCCATGTGGATCGAGCGTCTCTGGCCGGGGTGCACCAAGCCCATGCCTAGCTTCAGGGACATGGTGAACCTGCCCAAGGCATGGGTCTTCAGACAGGGAAGGTAGACGAGCTTCGTGGCCTCATAGGCGGATTTTGGCATGGCCACGGTCCGTAGATGGTCCCCGCCAATCTCTACACTTAGCCAGTCCGTTGGATAGTCATCGAAGGGCACAAGCCCTACTCCCATCTTGGAAGCCAATTCTGGCACTCCCAGCTTCTCCAGGGTATTCCGGGTGGGCCTCCACATTCCGCCCGAACTCTCGCCGACAACTACTTTGGCGCCCGTTTCGAGCAGGAGTTCAAGGACGGCCTTGAGGAAGTCGAGATCCGTGGACCCAGGGGGAGGATCAGGGCTGTTGAAATTCGGCTTGACCATGATGGTATCGCCTTTGCCACCCAGTTTGGCGATCCCTCCGATGAGGTCCAGGCTCTTGGAGACTGAAGCCCTTACGTCGCCGGTGTCCTTCACCTTGCTGACAAGGGGCACGCCATCTTGGCGCCAGATGTTGAACCTGCGCGGCTTGGGTGGGACGGCCTGTAGAGCGCCCGGGGTCCGGTCGGTCAGGAAGTGGTAGATGCCCTCCACAGAATCTAAGATACTGGTCATGATCGCCACCATGAGAAGCCGTCTGGGCGTTCCCTTTCAAGCCCTAGCACCCGTTGCAGCAGCAGTATTGTATCACGGATGCTTTCAAAAGTAGGAGGCTTCCGGGGAAGGCCGGGCCAGATCATGGGGTCGTGTGGCCCAGTCTCTCTGTGCGAATCATGAATTGCAGCGCTCAAAGCAGGAAGAGAGGGGTTCTGGAAGAACCCCTCTCATGCCGGTCGTCTTTGATCCTGTGCCAGATCTATGCCGCTTTAGTGTCAGCGGCTGGTCGCGCTTTCTCTGCTGCTCTCGCTCTGCGGACCGCTGCCAGTATCCCACCAAGGTTCAAGTACCACACGAAGGCTACCGGTAGCATTATCACTGGAACCATCACCACCAGTGCTACGATCAACTGCCATTCCATTTCATTTTCTCCTTCTCTATCTTCTTTCCATCGTTAGTTCTCTGTTCTCTTTTGTTCTCGTATCACGCTATCCTCAGGCCGGGGTGGCTGCCTTCTTGGCGACCCTAGCTCCCTTGACGGCTCCGTAGATCCCTCCGATTGTCAGGTATCCGACGAAGGCCACCGGAAGAAGGATTATCGGAGTCATCACTATCGCTGCTATTACTGTCGTTGTCATTTCTGTTTCTCCTTCCTTGGCCCCTAGGCCTTTTTCTTTTCCACAAATAGCTTACCGCCTCAGGTGGCCAACCGACTTCCGCCGCAATGCCTGTTTGCGCATGCTCAAAAGTCCTCTAGAATTGACCAGCGAGGACAGTAGATTCACCGGTGGTCATGCCCTGCGGCATACGCAATTATGCGTACTCCCTGTGCAGATACACGCATACAGAAGATGGTTCTGTACCCGGCAGTTCTGCCGACCGGAACTTTCAACTCCGGTCTAGGTTACAGGTGAAACCGAGGGTCGCTGTGATAGAACGTCTTGACACACGGGCGCCACTGAAGGCTATCATTACTCTAGGAGGCTCATGGGAAGCCGACTCCAGGATTCCTTTCCGGCTCTCCGGAGGCTGTATGGTTCTCAATCATAACGATGGCTCCGCATCGGGCGCATATCGCATAGACACCACCAGATCAAAGCGCTGGTGTTATGAAATGGGCCCGATAAGGCCACCGAGCGAGGGCCGCGACCATTCGTTGCTCATCAGGGCGACACGGCACTGCCCCTGGAACAGGTGCCGGTTCTGCCCGGTCTACAAGGGTCAGAAGTTCGAGTACCGCAGCGTAGCTGAAGTCAAGGATGACATTGACGTAGCGCGGGATCTGGCCGATGAATTGAAAGCCGCCTCATGGAGGCTGGGCTTGGGGGGCAAAATCGATCGCACCGTTCTGGTGGCCATCGTGAACGGAAACCCGGAACTATACAGAGGCGACTCTACAGATCCCGCTACTGTTGAACTATGCGCCGGCAGCCTCGTCAACGTGGCCAATTGGCTGGCATCGGGCGGGCGTACTGCCTTCCTTCAGGATGCCGACACCTTGATCATGCGAGTGCCGGAACTGCTGGAAGTACTGAGACACCTAAAGAGCGGGCTTCCCAGCATTGAGCGCGTCACGTCGTATGCGCGGGCTAAGACCGCGTCCCGCAGATCGCTGGCGGAGTTAAAGGAACTGCACGACGCGGGGCTGTCCCGACTGCACGTGGGGTTGGAGTCCGGTTCGGACGAGGTGCTGCGGTACATGGAGAAGGGTGTGACGGCTGAGGAGCACATTCGGGGTGGAAGGGTGGTGGTGGAGGCGGGGATATCGCTCTCGGAGTATGTCATGCCCGGTCTGGGTGGCAAGAGGTGGTCCGAGAGTCACGCCCTGGAATCGGCGCGCGTACTGAACGCTATAGGCCCAAACTTCATCAGACTGCGCAGTCTGGGAGTAAGAAAGAACACCCCGTTGCATGAACAGATGGGAAGTGCGGATTTCCAGATTCTGGACGAGGATGAAATGGTCAGCGAGATCGGCCTTCTGATTGAGAACCTGGATTGCCATTCGTACCTGACCAGCGACCAGATGTCCAACCTGCTGTGGGAAGTGGAAGGTCAACTCCCAGAGGACAAGCATGCCATGCTAGAGACCATCTCACGCTACCTCGCGAAAGCGCCGATGGATAGGCTCAGGTTCTGCCTGGAACGCAGGAGACGGTCCTTCTACAACATATATGGCGGGTTCCCGGCGGAGATCCTGGAACTCCTGGAAAGGGCGAACGAAGCCATTGGTCGCGAGAGTCCGGATGCCGCCCAGAAAGTCAACGAGGCCATCGGTGCCATCAAGCAGGGGTTCCTGTGATCGAGATATCGGTGCCGGAGGCAGTTGACCACTGTGCAGAAGGCCATTGCTAGGCCTTTGCGGCGTGTTTCGCTTTCTTGGCTGCCTCTTCTTCGGCCCGCCGCCACTCAACATACTGCTTGGTGCCTTCCTCCAGAGAGACCCTCGGCACCCATCCCAGCTCTCTCCTGGCCTTGGAAGCATCGAGATGGCATTCCATGTTGAGTTGAAGAATGAAGTAGCGATTGAGGAAGGGCATTTCTTTGGCGTGTGCCAATTTGGATATCAGCTCCATCATGTAGCACCACACATAGGCCACAGAGAATGGGATGCTTCCCCATACTCTCTTGCCACCCCTGGCTTGGACCATGGCGTGGGCGAACTGCTTCAGACGGGTGGGCTCTGGGCAAGCCACGTTGTAGACTTCTCCGATAGCCTTGTCGCTAGTTACTGCTAGTATGCAGAGATCGGCTATGTCGTAAGAGTTGACTATGGCATATCGGGGGTCTCCTCTCCCGGGCCACAGTATGACAGGGGAGGCGGCGTACCGGTAGATCCGGTCGGAGATCAGCCGGTCTCTAGGCCCGTACGCCGAGCCTATCCTGATCATGGAGACCTTGATCATGCCCTGTTTGTGGTATTCCCAGCAGGCTCGCTCGGCCAGCAACTTGGCGTAGTCGTAGTAAGTCTTTGGGGTGAGGCAGACGGCGCACTCTGTGGACTCGTCCGCGGGGAGGTCGCCTTTCAGGCAGGCATCGCCGTAGACCGTATAGGAGCTGACCTGCAGAAAACGTTTGGCCCCTCCTTCGACGGCGGCTTTCAGCAGGTTCTCTGTTCCCCGTACGGTGGTCTTCTCAAACTCCTCCCATGTTCCCCAGCCGGGCGTAACCTTGGCTGCGGCATGGAAGACTACGTCTACACCGTCTACGGCCGCACGCAGGCTCTCAAAGTCCGTGACGTCGCCGAAGACGATCTGGGCTCCGGTGGCCTTGAGATGATGGAGGTTTGACGTCTTTCTGGCCAGGGCACGTACCTCGAAGCCCTTATCTATAAGACGCTCCACGAGGGCACTCCCGACACACCCGGTGCCCCCTGTAACCAGTGCTTTCATGATCTCCTCCGCTTGGTCTCTATCTGTGCTCCCTCCCTGAATATGCCGCGCTAGCCATCGCGGCTATGGCTGATGAAGCATCAAGCGCGGCCGCATTCCGAGTCAGGGCATCGCTGCGCGGAACCGAACTCCCTATGCTCCGGAAGCACTCCCTCCGCATTGGGTCCTTTCTATGCATTCTATCGCAGACGGCAGCTGGATGGCTATTTCTTCCGCTGACCGCGCCACTGCAAGTATTGCTTTATGCCCTCCTCCAGCGATATTTGGGGCACCCAGCCCAACTCGTTCTTGGCCTTTGAGCCATCAAGATAGCCTTCTCTAGCGACCTGCTTGATGGAGTAGCGATTGAGGAATGGCATCTGCTTTGCCCGCCGCAGCTTGGCAAACTCCTCGTTGAGTGCCGCAAAGAGGTAGACTAACGTGTATGGCATGGCAACCATGATCTTGGGACCGCCTCGCGCTCTGGCCATGACCCTGGCGAAGTCCTTGAGTGTAACCACATCCGGCCCCGCTACGTTGTACACTTGGCCAAAGCCCTTGTCACTGGTGGCTGCCATGATAGCCAACTCCGCTATGTCATACGTATGCACGATCGCGTATCGTGGATTGCACTTCCCCGGCCACATTACGAGGGGCAGCATAGTATTAATGTAGTTTCTGTCAGCGAGAAGCCTGTCCCGGGGGCCATACGCAGAGCCTATCCTTATCATGGACACCTGTAGCTTGCCTTGCCTGTGGCATTCCCAACAGGCCTGCTCAGCGAGCAGCTTAGAGTAGTCGTAGAAGGTTAGAGGAGTCTTGCATGCTTCACAGGGGGTGGTTTCGTCCGCAGGGGTGTCGCCTCTCTGACAGGCGTCACCATAGACGGTGAAAGAGCTAACCTGGAGAAAACGCTCAACGCCTCCCTCAGCACTCGCCATCAACATATTCTGGGTGCCCTGCACCGTTGTCTTCTCGTATTCCTTCCAGGTTCCCCAGCCTGGTGTGACCTTTGCGGCACAATGGAACACTATGTCCATCCCCTTCACCGCTGGCGGCAGGGTGTCATAGACGGTGATATCGCCGAAGACGATCTCAGCCCCCGTAGTCTTGAGGTGGCTGAGGTCGGATGTCTTGCGGGCCAGAGCACGAACCTCGTAGCCCCTCGCCATCAGACGTTCGACCAAGGCACTACCAACCAACCCCGTGCTTCCCGTGACCAGCGTCTTCATGGTATCCACCTTGGCCGATGCCTGGTTCGCTTTGCCTGGAGCATTGCCTCGCCGATCCCTGACGGGAACCGGGAGATTACCCCCAATCTGCCACCATCGGTCTTCGGAATCATACCGAGGCATCCTCCCACTGTCAAACCCATTCATGATTCGAGAACAAGACTCTTTGACTGACAGGAGCGGTGCCCGGCTTCCTCCCGAACTGCATTTGGGGGGAACGCCCTCCTTTGCAGTCTCTAATGCGGTCAATCCGACGTCTGTTCAGGCCGTGGTTTGGGCGAAGACGGATGATGGAAGGCAATCCTGCATTGTTCTCAACTTGCCAGGAGGCCATGGGCATGGTATCATACCACCTCAGTGACGACCATCAGGTCTTTGGTCGCTTAACAACAGATTAGTGTGAGACCTTTAAGTCAGTCCGGAGAGGCTGGCAAGGGACGTGGGCGCGAGCCCCAACTCATGAGGACAGGGAAGCGTGGGAGCCTCTTGCCAGTCCGGCAAGAGGTTTTTTGTATGTCTGAAAAGGTGATTATGTCCGCAGAGGACATGAGGCGGGCTTGGACCCGCATCGCTCACGAGATCATTGAAAGAAACCATGGATGTGATGAGCTTGTCTTCGTAGGCCTGTATACCAGGGGGGTGCCTTTGGCTTCTCGGTTGGCGGCCACGATAAAAGGGATCGAACGAGCCGATGTGCCGGTGGGTGCGCTGGATATCGGCCCCTACCGGGATGATCTCTCCTATCTCCAAACGCCACCGTCAGTTCATCCCAACGACATCCCCGACGACATCGTTGGCAAACGTGTGGTCTTGGTGGACGATGTCATCTATACGGGCCGAAGCATACGGGCGGCCATGGATGCCCTTATCGATCACGGCCGGCCGCAGCATGTGCAGTTGGCCGTCCTAGTGGACCGGGGGCATAGGGAACTGCCGATCCGGCCTGACTACATCGGCAAGAACGTGCCGACCTCAAGGAACGAAGAGATAGTGGTGAGGGTAGCGGAGGTGGATGGACAGGATGAAGTTGTGATCGTAAGTCGAGCTACAGCACAGGAGGCAAACGAAGAGCCGACGAAGAACGCGGTGGCAGCAAGGAGGCGTCATGAGTCTGGCAGGTAGAAGTCTGGTGACCATGGATGACCTGTCCAACGATGAGGTTGAGGGGGTGTTCTCTCTGGCCGATGGGATGGCGGACTCGCTTGGTGAGCAGTCCAGCGTCTGTCAGGGCAAGATTATGGCCAGCCTTTTCTTCGAACCTAGTACAAGGACGCGCATGTCGTTTGAAGCTGCCATGTTAAGGCTGGGCGGGCGTGTGATAACGGCGGTGGACATAGGAGCGACTTCTCTGGCGAAGGGCGAGAGTATCGCGGACATGGCCAGGGTGGTGGGGAGCTACGCCGACATTATCGTCATCAGACATCCATGGGAAGGATCAGCCAAGGTAGTGGCTGACTATGCCGGGGTGCCGGTAATAAACGCCGGCGACGGTGGCCACGAGCACCCCACCCAGACCCTCCTGGACCTCTACACCATCAAGAAGGAAAGGAAGACCATCAAGGGACTCAAGGTCGCCCTCTGGGGTGATCTGAAGTATGGGAGGACGGTTCATTCGCTGGCGTATGCGCTGGCCAGGTTCGGCGCGACCATCCTCTTTCGCCCTGCTCCCGGGTTGGGAATACCGGATCATGTGGTGAGGAAGCTGACCGCTGAGTACGGGGGCGAACTGAGGAGGTACGGAACGGCCGATCAGTCGGAGACGGGAGGGCTCTTCTCTCTGGATGCCATATACGTGACACCCAGCACGCCGCATCAGTTGGCCATGATGGCCGATGTCAGTCTGCAGGTTGAGTTGGAGAAGGGAGTGGATGCCATCTACGTTACCAGGCTGCAGAGGGAGCGACGTGACGCCGCCAAAGTCGAAGGTGACACAAGGAGAGAGTACCCTGTTGTGGACAAGAGGCTTCTCAGGGAGAGGACCTTCAAGGAAACGCTGGTGATGCATCCACTGCCACGTGTCGACGAGTTGGCCTACGAGCTGGACGCCGATCCGCGGTCTATGTACTTCAAACAGGCAGCGCGGGGAGTGCCTGTCAGAATGGCTTTGATAAGCCTCCTGCTCGGGTCGAAGAAGGCAGACACGGGCCGGGATGATAGGTCCCGAAAGCCAGGGACATCGCATCCCGCATACAACCGCGGGTTTGGAGTTCGATGTCAGAACCGGAACTGCGTGTCTGTCAACGAGGAGAAGTACATCAAGCCGGAATTCAAGATAATCAGTCTTAAGCCACTGACGCTGCGCTGTATCTATTGTGAACATGAGACTTTCCCGAAGTATGTCGCCAGTGCAGAGTGGCATGAGGGTACGTTGAAGAGCAAGCGATATCACAGTTCTGATAGCCATTGGATGAAGAAGATCAGGCCGGAGAACCTGATCATATTCGATTCAGAGAGCGAAGCACAGTCGAGGGGATTTCTGCCGGGTAAGTATGCGGAGGGTTGACGGAGGCTTGATGCTGAGGATGAGATGGTTCTTGTTTGGCTCAGCGGTGGGAGATAGAGAATGAAGGACAGGTCCCTTTTTGTCACCGGTGGACGCATTATTGATCCCTCCAGAGGCATCGACATGGTCGGAGACTTGCTCATACGCGAAGGCAGATTGGAGTGGGTTGGAGAGAACGGGCTGAGCATGTGTCCCGACGGCTGCCGGATTATCTCTGCCAAAGGCTTGGTGGTGTCGCCTGGGTTCATTGATCTGCACTGCCATCTTCGAGAGCCTGGCTTTGAGGAGAAAGAGACGATCGCCACTGGAACCGAGGCAGCTGCCAGGGGCGGGTTCACGGCAGTCTGCTGCATGCCTAACACGTCTCCTCCCATCGACTCTCCGGAGTCGGTGACATTCTTGAAGAACAAGGCGAAGTTGGCGGCCAAAGTCTGGGTCTTCCCAATAGGTTGTGTGAGTCAAGGACGACGGGGCGAGAAGTTGACGGATATGGCCAGCCTGGCTGAATCGGGGGTCGTTGGCTTCAGCGACGATGGCGGCCCGGTTGCCAATCCCGAGCTGATGCAAAGGGCCCTGGAGCGAAGTAGGCTCCTTGACCTACCAGTGATAGATCACTGCGAAGACCTGGCCCTCACTGCAGGTGGTGTCATGAACGAAGGACCTTCCGCGGCGGACCTGCATCTCAAGGGAATACCAGCCGCGGCTGAGGAAAGCGTGGTAAAAAGAGACATTGAGCTGGCGATGCTCACCGGCGCCAGAATCCACATTGCTCATGTGAGCACCGCCGGTTCGGTGGAGATCATTCGGCGCGGCAAAGAAACAGGCGTGAGGGTGACGGCTGAAGCCACACCGCACCACTTGACTCTGACAGATGAGAGCGTCAGCCTGTGCGGCACCAATGCCAAAGTGAATCCTCCGTTACGGACCGCCAGGGATGTGGAGGCGCTGGCGCAGGCGCTCAAGGACGGAGTGATAGACGCCGTTGCTACCGATCATGCTCCTCACACTTTGGGAGACAAGGCCGGCGATTTCAACTCGGCGGCCTTCGGGATCAGCGGCCTGGAAACGGCCCTGCCGGTGGTCCTCACCTTGGCTCACGAAGGCAAGCTCGAGTTGTCAACGCTGATTGCCAGGCTGACCAGCGGACCAGCGAAGGTCTTGAGCAGAGTGGCAGGCATGTCGATTCTATCCGGCTATCCGGTGCCTGAAGGGCTGGGGTTGCTCCAGGTCGGATCCCCTGGAAACCTCGTCCTTTTCGATCCGGATTTCGCGTGGGTAGTGGATCCGGGCCGTTTCGCGTCTAAGGGTAGAAACAACCCCTGGGCCGGGCGCTTGCTCAGGGGGAAGGTAATGGCCACGGTGGTGGGAGGTGAGGTCGTCTATCGTGATGACAGTCTGAAGATCAGGGAAAAGTAGCGCAGTCTGGTGCGCCGAGAGTGACAGTGCGCCTTGTGATACACCGAGTATTCAGATGTACGTCCAAGAAAGGAGGCATTCTTGCCGCGGCGTAATGACATAAAGAAAATCCTCATCATAGGTTCAGGGCCTATCATCATCGGGCAGGCGTGTGAGTTTGACTATTCCGGCACGCAGGCGTGCAAAGCCCTGAGGGAAGAGGGATACAAAATCGTTCTGGTCAACTCCAACCCGGCGACGATCATGACGGATCCAGGCATGGCTGACAGAACATACATCGAGCCGCTGACCGTGGAGAGCGTGGCCAAAATCATCGAGCGGGAGAGGCCGGATGCGCTCCTGCCGAATCTCGGCGGACAGACTGGCTTGAACCTGGCTTCTAGCCTGCACAAGGCGGGCGTTCTGGAGAAGCATGGTGTTGAGGTCATCGGCGTCAAGGCAGACGCCATCGAGCGGGGTGAAGACCGCATTATTTTCAAAGAGACCATGGCGCAGTTGGGCGTTGCTGTACCGCGGAGTGACCCCTGCTACTCCGTCGAAGAGGCGGAGCGGATTGCCGAGAAGCTGGGCTATCCGGTGGTGCTGCGGCCGGCCTATAC
>JAFGCL010000023.1 GCA_016932645.1 Dehalococcoidia bacterium
ACGAGAACGCCGTCAGAAGGTCCCAGCCCACCCACCAGATCGCATAGGTCCTCGATGCTGACGCCTTTGACATCATACGGCCCGTAGACCACTCCGGTCGTGGTGAAAAAGCCTCCCTGAGCCGTCGTGGGCTCCATGGCCTTGATTTCCTTGAGGCTGAGCGTCACATTCTCTCCACTGATTCCAAGAAGAGTCAGGTTCCATTCGATGTCACTCTCTGAGGCATCCCCTTGCCAAGGCTCAGCGTACACCAGTCCCGCTGCCACGATACAGATCATTCCAAGGATCAGGATGGGCAGAACCCGGCGCAGTCTGCCGTTCTGCGTGCTCCTGGGCTTGTTCTTCGGTTCGGTAGTCATGGCTGTGATCCTTCCGATGGTGACACCAGCGCATCCTTCTTTCTGACCAGTAAGAAGACAGCTACAACTACCAGCAGCAGGCCGGCAGCCCCCAGTCCTATGGAGAGCCACGGCACCTCGGTTGGAGCGCTGACCTCAGGGACCTCAGGACTGGCGCCGGTGGGGTATATGACAATGCTCTCGATCCACTTCCCGGACAGGCCGTTAGTGCTCGGCCAGAAACCCTCCGAGTCCTGGTAGAAGTGCGAGTAACCCTCTTCGGGCGGCATGACCGCCTGCATGTCGGAGTTGCCGAAGACGTACTTGCCGTCCGGGTTGGTGGTCCCGGCCATGACCACAATCTGAAGAGCAGTACGGTACCCGTTGTTGCCGGGATAACCTTCTCCGTACCGTTCGCCCTCCAGGGCGTCTTCACCGTTGTACCAGCACAGGGCTATCGTCCCCTGTCTTTCCTCCGGTTCGTAGACGTTGACATATTTGAACTTGATCTGCCAGCCGTCGACGGCCTGCAGCAGGGCCTCATCGTCAGAATCCATCCCCCCCACCAGGTCGCAGAGGTCCTTGACGCTGGACCCCATAGCTGCCCCCTTGTCCTTCAGGTTAACCGTCTCATTCGGGTCCCAGAGGTTGTCGGGGTCGAAGCTTGGTCCCTGGTGGTAATAGTGGGTCACGCCATCACCGCACTTGGGCAGGTTCTTCTCCAGCCACTGGTAGGTCACGGTCCTTTCCTCAACCACCGTAACACCGTCCTCGGCATACTTCACGATATGAACCGACGTTGTTGCCCCCGCTGCCATCACCGAAGACATCGGGAATACCGACACCGACAGTGCCGCCATCAAGAGGATAGCGAGCACCAAGAGAGCCCTCCTTATCATGCGTCTGCCTCCTGCCAATCTTGTTTCATCAATACTCCTCCTTCTCAATATCGAGACTCTGTGCCAATTCTATTCGTGTCCCACTCGTCCTCACTCTTCCCACGTCTCCCCCCAGTGCAGCCCAATGACCTTGACGTCCAGCATATCGATGACACCATCGTTGTTGACATCCTCCGGAATCCAGCCGGGATCTCCCGTCTCCCCCCAGTGCAGCCCCATCACTACCACATCACAAATGTTGCAGACATGATCGCCGTTGAGATCCCACGCCGGTTGACCTTGCATGATCACTACTGTCTCGAAGACCGTATTCTGCGGGTATAATGTTGTCACCTCCGCATTGTCGGCAGAAACATCGGCCACCCGAATGATCTCCACAGTGGTTGTCTCCGCAGCGGGGTCAACTGTCGCCTTGGCCAAGGCCAGGCTGTTCTCCAGGCTGTTCTGGTAGCCATCATACTTCTCCTCGCCCAGTGGGTACAGCGGCGCTCCTCCCGTGCCCATCACTAAGTACTGGATGCCGTCCTCCAGGTATCGCTCATAGGCATGCATATGGCCATTCCAGACGGCATCGACGCCGTGCGTCTGGAACAACCCCTCCCACGCCGACCTGAGGTTGGCCCACCCCCCGAAGTGATTGGGGTCAGAGGTGTACAGCGGGTGATGGAACGCCACAAATTTCCACGCTTTGCTGGTATCGAGGTCACTGTCAAGCCACGTCGTTTGCGCGGATATGTTCATATTGCTGTCCAGCACCGTGAAGTGGGCATCGCCGCAGTCGAAGGAGTAGTATTCCGGAAGCCCGAAGATATCGTAGTAAAGGGCATCGTTGCCCTCGTAGTTGCCCAGTGCCGTATACACGGTGGTATTCGCCAGCATTGCCCGACCGGCCGCGAAGAACCGGTCCCAGTTCGCCAGATCACTGGCGTCGTTCACCAGGTTCCCGTCAATCAACACGAAGGCGATGTCAGGCTGGGCAGCGATACTGTCCGCCACCAGCTTGAACCGCTCCGACTGGCTGAAGAGCGGCAACTGGTCCTGCGTATCGCTCAGGACCACGAAGTTGACCGGGCCGGAGTCGGGAAACGTACGGAGGTGGAAGTCAGCGGAGGACTCCGTCCCGTACACGATGCGGTAGTGGTACACAGTGTCCGCATCAAGCCCCGACAGCGCGACGTGATGGAGCTGAGCGTCCGTGCCATCAGTCGCGCTCAGGTTGTATGTACCGCTGGAGGTGAACTCCGCCTCGGTCGCATACTGAACCGTCACGGTGGTGGACAGAGTAGTCTTGACATTCACCACTGTCGCCGTCGTGGTAGTCCCGGTGATGTATGGCCCCCACAGCAGCGCCATGGTGGGGACCGTCGCCGTGATATAGTCCGTTTTCACCTCGGCATCGCTCCCTGCTAAGTTGGTGGCCGTGAGCTTCACGGTGTAAGTACCCGCGGCATCATAGGTGTGCTTGGGATCTTTGGCGGTGCTGTCCACCGTGCCGTCATTGTTGAAATCCCAGGCCCACGTGTCCGGACCTCCGGTGGACTGGTCCGTGAACTGGACGATGAGTGGCGCGGTGCCACTGACCACATCAGCCGCGAAAGCAGCTACCGGGGGCCCCACCACCCTGATGAAGCTGGTTTTCACCTCGGAATCGCTGCCATATGGGTTGGTGACAGCGAGCTTCACGGCATACGCTCCCGGGGTGTTGTAGGTGTGGGACGGGTGCTGCGTCGTGCTGTCGACAGTGCCGTCATTGTCGAAGTCCCAGGCCCAGGCCGTCGGATTCTCCGTCGACTGGTCCATGAATTGGACGGTGAGCGGTGCCACACCGGTGACCACATCAGCCTTGAAAGCCGCGTCAGGTGCGGAGGGACTCGCGACCCTGAAGCCCTGCCATCCGGGGGCATCGACGAAATCCTTGGCTTCGTACTTGCCAATCGTCCCCAGAGCCTGGCTGTCGGCCACGATGTCATACTTGGTGGGAGTAGCCGTCGCAAGGTCAACGGCCCAGATCGCCGTGGGGATGAAATCCCCACTGGCGTCAGTAGTGATTGTCTCCTGCGCGCCGGAAGGATCGTCAGTCAGATACTCATGGCCCGACGCACCGGGCAGCAGCGTCCCTCCCGGAATGATCACCACCGGCTCAGTCTGGACCCAGAGATTGTAGCTGGTGCTCGCCGCCAGCCCCAGCCCCTTCACGTATGCCGTCTCCCCGGGCACGAAGCTGTCCTTTGCGTTGCCAGAGTCGTCACAAGAGATCAGGTTGGGCTCATAGATATCGATGTTGGAGACCATCTGCACGGACAGGCCGCTGCTGGAGGGCCAGAAATTCCCATCATAGTAGTAGTGCCAGCGGGACTCGGGAAGTGTATCATGCATGTCCCAGTCGCCAAACACATGCCAGCTATCCGGATTGGTGCTGGTGTCAGCGTAGAAGACCAGCCGCATCCCTGCGCCGTAGTCCGGCACGTAGCCACCCCAGTCGGAGTTGTACCAGGTAACCACCAGCTTCCCCTGCCTCGGCTCCGGGTTGTAGACGTCATCATAGTCGAACCACTTCTGGAAGTTGTCGGCAGCCTTGATCCTGACAGTGCAACCCGCCGTGGCTCCGCCTACGAGGTCGCAGAGGTCTTTGACGTCCGTGCCCTTGGGACTGCCATACCGGTCGAATGTCCCTACGTTGACGTCCTCAGACGGGTTCCACAGGGTATTCACGTCGGTGGCACCGAACGTAGGCCCCTGGCAGTAGTAACGGACCGCACCGTCGCTTTGCACCGGCAGGTTGGCCTCCATCCACAGGTAGTCTACGGTCTGGGTGCCGAGCACGTTGCCATGGGCATCGTACTTAGTCACAGTGAGCGATGTAGTGGCTGCGGCTTCCGCCGGCGTTGGCGCAACGAAGACAGGCAACAAGCTGAGCACCATGGCCACCACCAGTAATCCTCCCAGGCATCTACCGATCGTCCTGTCCCTGTTCATCAATCCCTCAAGGCCGAAGCCATGGCCACAACTGTACAGTGCATGTCATTCCTGCGGAATCAGAAATCCGCCGTGCGTGCCTTCTGAGATTCTACCCGGAAAGTCCGCTTTCAACTCCCTTTGATCCCCCACTCTTGTCTTGTGGGATGAACAAACGCAGAGGGGCTGCTACCACATCTCCCCCCAGTGCAGGCCAAGAACCACGACGTCGCCAATGTTGACGACTCCGTCGTTGTTCAAATCCTGCACAATCCAGCCAGGATCTCCCGTCTCGCCCCAGTGCAGGCCGATCACCACCACGTCACCGATATTGCAGACGCGGTCGCCGTTGAGGTCCCAGTCAGGCTGGATTTGCGCGATCACCACGGTCTCGAAGACCGTGTCCGGTGGATATACCATTGTCACTTCGCTGTTGTCCAGCGAGATGTCCGCTACCCGTATCACCTGCACCGTGGCCGTCTCAGCAGACGGATCAACGGTCACACTGGCATAGGCCAGGCTGTTCTCCAGGCTGTTCTGGTAGCCGTCGTACATCTCGTCACCCAGTTGGTAGAGAGGCCCCCCACCCGTACCCACCACCATGTAGTGGATCCCGTACTCCAGGTACCGCTCATAGGCATGAAAATGTCCGTTCCAGACGGCATCGACGCCGTGCGTCTGGAGCAACCCCTCCCATTCCGTCCTAAGGTTGGCATAGCCCCCGAAGTGATTGGGGTCAGAGGTGTAGAACGGGTGGTGGAAACCAACGAACTTCCAAGCCTTGCCGGAATCAAGGTCACCGCCCAGCCACGCGGCCTGGGCGGTGGTGTCCATGTTGCTGTCCAGCATCGTGAAATGGGCATCGCCGCAGTCGAACGAGTAGTAGGCCGGAAGGCCGAATATCTCATAGTACAAGGGATCGTTGTCTTCGTGATTTCCCAGCGCCGTGTATATGGTGGTAGTCGCCAGCATCTGGCGGCCGGCATCGAAGAACCGGCCCCAGTTCGCCAGATCGCTGCCGTCATTCACCAGGTCGCCGGTGATCAGCACGAAGTCCAGGTCCGGTTGCGCGGCGATGCTGTCGGCCACCAGCCCGAACCGCTCCGACTGGCTGAAGAGGGGCAACTGGTCCTGAGTGTCACTGACAACCACGAAATTGACCGCACCGGAGGTGGGGAAGGTACGGAAGCGACAGTCATCACTGGCTTCCTCGCCGTAGAGAACGCGGTAGTGGTAGACAGTGTCCTGATCGAGTCCCGACAGCGCCACGTGATGGAGTTCCGCACTGGCGCCATCGGTGGCCGTCTGGCTGTATGAGCCGCTGGCGTTGTATTCCGCTTCGGTTGCGTACTCGACTGCAACCGTCGTTGCCAGGCTGGTCTTCACGTTGATCACTGTTGCGGTCGCAGTCGTTCCGGTGACATACGGCCCCCACAGCAGGTCCGCCTCGGGGACTGTCACCTCCATGTAGCTGGCATACCGGGCCATGAGCGGATAGTCGTCAGTGTACAAAGATGATGTGAAGGCGGTATCCCCGACCCCGTTGCCATCGGCATCCACCCCCGAATAGGCGGAGTAGTAGTTACCGAGATAGCCAGTGTATGTGCCGCTGCTGTAGGTATAGGTGATTGCTAATGGTGAATGGCTGACCACGGTGGTCAGAATCTCTACCGGATTCCCGATGACATCGTTGAGCCAGAGCACGTTGTCGGCACTCTCGTCCTTGATGCAGAAGCCCGCATCAGCATTGTCTTCAACCGTGTTCCGTGAGATGAGATTGTCGTGCGCGGTGTCGCGGACGCTGATGCCGCGCCGGGTATTTCCATGGCAGTAGTTCCCGGTTACCGTGTTGTTGGCTGATGCGCCGCCGAGGTGGATTCCATTGTAGCATCCTCCGGAGCAGTCGTTGTTCTCTATCGTGCAGTCATTCACGTCCACCAGCTCGATGCCAGCAACGTGAGTGTCGGTGGGACCCAGGACAGCGAATCCGTCAATCACCACTCCACTGGCATTCACATCGAACACCGGAGCAGAAGAGACCACCGCACTGACTGTGGTCGATGACGCACCGTTCTCCGATTGGATGGTTATGCTCTTGTCTACGACCACGTTCTCGGCGTAGTTGCCATCCTTGACGACGACTGTGTCCCCGGCACTGGCCGCAGCCACCGCTGCCTGAATGGTGGTGAAGTCCACACCGCCGGAGTCGTCCACATACCATGTCGTCGGCTCTGCTACTGCCGTCGCTGGCAAGACCAGCATGGCCAACACGAGTAGCCCCGCCAGGCACTTCTTGATGCTCCTGTATCTGTTCATCTGTCCCTCCGATCCGAGGCAAAGGTCATATCAAATGCCCCATGCCTGCCCTCCCGAAGAAGGGCAGGCATAACACGGGCACTCCTCGTTTTCGCAGCTCAGTCTCTTACCAGGTCTCCCCCCAGTGCAGGCCGAGAACTACGACGTCGCCTATGTTGATGACTCCGTCGCCGTTCAAGTCCTGCGGAATCCAGCCGGGGGCTCCCATCTCGCCCCAGTGCAGGCCAATGACCACTACGTCGCCGATGTTGCAGACCCCGTCGCCGTTCAGGTCCCACGCCGGCACGTCAGTGGCAAAGCTGACCGAGATGGTATGATTGTCTGTGACGTTGGTGAACTCATAGGTAGTGACGGCCCCTACCGAGGCGCCATCCACCAGCACGTCCTCCACGTGATAGCCGGTGGCCGGTGTGATGGCGAACGACTGGCTGCCGCCTTCAGTAACCACAACCTCGCCGGAAGGGTCAATGCTGCCGTTTTCACCGGCGCTGGCGGTGATAGTGAACGTGGGCAGAGCCACCGTGATGTAGTCCGTTTTTACCTCATCGTCGCTGCCGTAAGTGTTGGTAGCTGTGAGTTTCACGGTGTACGTTCCGGCGGCATTGTAGGTGTAGGTCGGGTTCTGATCGGTGCTGTCCACCGTGCCATCGTTATCGAAGTCCCAGGCCCAGGAGGTCGGGCTTCCACTGGATTGGTCAGTGAAGCTGACCGTTAGCGGTGCGGCGCCGGATTGCACATCCGACGTGAAAGCAGCGACCGGAGGTCCATTGACCGTAATATAGCTGGTCTTCACTTCTTCGCCGCTGCCGTCGGCGTTGGTCGCGGTTAGCTTCACGGTATAAGTGCCAGCGACGGTATAGGTATAAGTTGGATTCTGCGCCGTGCTGTCAGTGACCCCATCGTTGTTGAAGTCCCAGGCCCATGAAGTTGGACTGTTCGATGAAAGGTCTTTGAATATGACCGTCAGAGGCGCCAGGCCGGATGTGCCAGGACCGAAAGCCACGATGCTATCCAGGTAGAGGCTGAATGCGGGGGTCGTCCCACTGGTAATATAGCCGTTGTAAGAGTCGAATCTCAGGGTGTGTGTCCCGGAAAAGCCAAAAGACGACAGGTCTATGGTGTCATATCTGGTCGTGGTGGTAGTCTCGTTGTATAGTGCGACAGTGGTATTGTCCACCAACACTGAAAGCTGTTGAGTGTCATATACACCGTATTGTTTCCTCCAGAATCGTATCCACTCAACATCTGTCAGGTCAACATTCTGCTGCTCGATCCAGTTATTGCCACCATTGACAGGAGTCCGCCAAATCCGAACTCCTGTCGTGCCCTGCTTACTGCTACCTGTGGTAACCAGTTGCACTCCTGGCGTATCACCATAGGGAACGAGTACACTTGCAATCCAGGGATCGAGCGCACCCGTCTCAAAGTCGCCGTTCACTATCTGTCCCTGGGGAATGCTGGCTGAGAAATCCGCATCAGGGACTAGTGAAGGTACCGTGATGACTCCATTCTGCCATTCGCCCATCAAGGGATAGTTGTCGTATTCGTCCGGGCCTGTAAATGTCTGGTAGGGGGTATCACCGATACCATTGCCGTCGGCGTCCGTGCCGGAGTAGTCGCTCCAGTAGTTGCCCGCATAGCCGGTGTACGAAACGCTGTCATACGAGTAGTCTATCTCAGTTTGGGAGTTCCAGATGCCTCCGGATGATGATCCTGATGTTTCTTCAGTAACGTTTGAGATTGCACTATCTATGAAGTTGTTCAGGCACAGGACATTGGATGATGCAAAATCAAGACTGACTCCATAATCATTGGCGGAGAAGGTGTTTTTTGTAACCAAGTTGCTGGTAGCATAGTTAAGGTATAGGCCGATGCTGCAGTTGCTGGCTACATTGGATTCAAAGGTATTGCCATCGCCGACGAACAACATTAGACCGCAATCGTTGTTGGAGCAGTCATTGTTCTTTATGACACACCCTGTGACATCTCCGTCATCAGACCCATCTCCATAGAGAGTTATTCCCCCATAATATGTTGCAGTTACGCCTTGGGCGGCAAAGCCATCAATAGTGACGTCATCCGCCATAATAAGAAACACATCCAATGACGGGTCGGCCGCCTGAACAATGGTAGTCTCCCTACCATTCTCGGACTGGACTGTAAGACTCTTGTCTATTTCTACGTTCTCCACGTAGGTGCCGTCCCTGACGATGATGGTGTCCCCTTCGCTGGCCGCATCTACCGCCGCCTGTATGGTGGTGAAGTCGGCTCCGCCGGAGTCATCCACATACCAAGTCTGCTGGACTACTTCCACATAGCTGCCACTGCCGTACTGGGCCATGAGCGGATAGCTGTCAGTGTACGAGGACGACGTGAAGGCGGTGTCACCCACGCCGTTCCCGTCGGCGTCACTTCCCGAGTAGGTGGAGTAGTAATTGCCAAGGTAGCCCGTGTATGTGCCGCTGTTGTACGTGTAGGTGATCTCCAATGGCGAGTGGCCGACGACGGTGGTCAAAATCTCCACCCCGCTGCTGAGAACGTCGTTCAGCCAGAGCGTGTTGTCATACGATGTGTCCTTGATGCAGATATCCTTGCTCGTGTTCGACGAGAGGATGTTCTTGGAGACGAAATTGCCGTAAGCGCTGCCACGGATAGCGAACCCATACTTGGTGTTCCCGTAGCAGTTGTTTCCCGTCACCGTGTTGTTGGTGGCCGTCCCCGCCAGGCGGATGCCGACTCCACAGCTCGTGACTATATTGTTGGCTATCAGGCAGGATTCGACACTGCTGACCTCGATGCCGCCGACGCTGGTGCTGGTCGTTCCGCTGACGGTGAAGCCATCGATGGTGACCGAACTAGCGTTCACGGTGAAGACCGGCGATGATGTGGTAACCGCCGTCACCGTGACACCAGCAGCACCGTTCTCAGACTGGATTACCAGGCTCTTGTCCACTACCACGTTTTCCGCGGAGGCGCCATCCCTGACGATGATGGTGTCACCAGCAGTGGCCGCAGTCACCGCCGCCTGGATGGTGGTGAAGTCGGCGCCTCCGGAGTCATCTACATACCACGTGGTCGCGGCTGCGGTCGCTGCCGGCAAGACCACCGTCGGCAGGACGCTGAGCAGCATCGCCACCATCAGCAACCCCCCTAAAATGCGCCTGATTGTTCTGTCCCTCTGCATTTCTCCTCCTTTTGATTTTGTATTATGATTCGCCTCGAATGACCGCCGCCGGCCAGTCAAGGCGGGCGTGTGCATATCTAATCCATCTGTACCTCCATGGCGTATCTCAATCTGTCACTCCTGCGAAGGCGGGAATCCAGAGCGTTGGCCCATAATGATGGGCACAGCCCACTTCACACTGACCCCCTCCCTCTCGCTCCCTCCCACAAGGGGAGAGAGGAGTCTCCTCTCCCTCGATGGTAGAGGATGAAGGTGAGGGTGACAGTTGCAGCACCGCTCATATGCCAGTCTCCTACCAGGTCTCCCCCCAGTGCAGACCGATGACGACCACATCCCCGATGTTGACGACCCCGTCATTGTTTAGGTCCTGTGGGATCCACCCGGGAGTACCCGTCTCTCCCCAGTGCAACCCAACCACCACCACGTCGCCAATGTTGATGACACCGTCGCCGTTCAGGTCCCAGTCCGGTGCTGTTCCTTCCGCGAAGCTGGCCGAAATGGTGTGATTGGCCGCAACGTTGGTGAAGGTGTAGCTGGTGACTGCTCCCACTGAACTGCCATCCACCAGGACATCTTCCACGCGGTAGCCGTCACTGGGCGTGATGGCAAAGGTCTGACTGGCCCCATAATTGACCGGGACGCTGCCGGACGGCGCCATGGAGCCGTGGTCGCCAGCGCTGGCAGTGATTGTATAGGTATTGATGGCGAAGCTCGCCGAAATCGTATGGTCCGCCGTGACATTGGTGAAGGTGTAGCTGGTGACTGCTCCCACCGAACTGCCATCCACCAGGACATCGGCTACGTGATAGCCGGTGTTCGGTATGATGGTGAATGCCTGGCTGCCTCCGTAGGGCACCGAAACGCTGCCGGACGGCGCTATGGAGCCACTAGCTCCGGCGCTGGCAGTGATCGTCAGCGGAGGCTCACTGACACTGAAGCCCTGCCAGCCGGGATTATCTATCTTGTCGTTTGAGTCGTAGGTACCCACCGTGCCGGCCCCCTGGTTGTCAGCCACAATGTCATATTTGCCGGAGGTGGCAGAGGAATCGATGCTCCAGATAGCCACAGGTCCGAAATCGCCGCTGGCATCTGTAGTGATTGATTCCTGAGCGCCTGAGGGGTCATTCGCTGCAGTCAAGGTATAGGTGCCCTCAGGGCGATCGAGTGCATTGAGCGGTTTCAACAGTACCGGCTCACCCTGAATCCAGAGCCTATAGCTGGTGCTCGCAGTAAGGCATGCACCCTTCACATACACCGTCTCTCCGGGCGCGAAGCTGTCCTTTGTGCTGCCGGAGGCATCGCAGGATATCAGGTTCGGCTCGTAGATGTTGATCTCGGAGACTATCTGGACGGACAGCCCGCTGCTCGACGGCCAGTAGGATCCATCAAAGTAGTAGTGCCAGCGGGACGCCGGAATCGTCTCATGCATGTCCCAGTCGCCGAACACATATTTTCCTTCTGGGTTAACAGTCTCAGCAAAGAAGAGGAGGCGCATACCTGTTGTGTAGCCCGTGGGGTAGGTGCCGGAGCTGCCTGAGGAAACGTAGCCGCTGATGCCCTCTGCAGTGTCTTTGGTGTACCAGGTGACTATCATCTTGCCTTGCTCCGGCTCGGGATTGTAGATGTCGTCATAGTCGAACCACTTGGCGAAGTTGTCCGCCGCCTTGATCTTGACGGTGCAGCCAGCCGTGGCCCCACCCACCAAGTCGCACAGGTCCTTGACGTCGGTCCCCATGGCGGCGCCGTAGTCCCTGCTATCTATGTTCACCATTTCAATGGGGTCCCACAGCAGATCGTAGCTGGAATCGTCAAAGGTGGGGCCATGCATGTAGTAGTGTGTCGCACCGTCACCATAGACTGGAAGGTTGTTCATCATCCATTCCCAGTCCCTGGTTGCGGTGCTGATCAGAGTCCCGTAGGCGTTGTACTTGTTGATAGTGACTGAAGTTGTCGGCGCCGCGACCGCCGGTGCCGGCGCGACCAGCGCGGGCAACAGGCTAAGCACCAGCGCCACCACCAGCAGTCCCCCCAGCCATCGGTTCATCATTCTGCACATTGTCCTTCCTCCTTCGAATTGACTCCTAAAGGTGTCTACAACTTGGCCCCGGCTACTGAGAATGCTCTTGCTTCCTCTCCCTGATCGATTTCAACCCCTCTGGCCCCCAGTCTTGGGGGAAGATCAAGGAGCTGGGGACACCCCCAAACCCCCGGCAGGGAAGAGTGCCTGCACCCTCTTCTGTCACCCAATGCCGACCTGTCACTGCGAGCCATTCTCGCCAATGCACTAGGAGAAGGCGCAGCAATCCAACATCCTTCGGATCCTTCCCCAACACCCCGAGATTGCTTCGTCGCTTCGCTCCTCGCAATAACAACAATTGAAGGAGCATGCCATCTCCGGCATCTGCCTCGGGCTACTCAGTTCTTGACTTCCACCTCCGGTATCGCTGTTCCTGTCACGTCGCTAACCACTACCCCCGACAGCGTCGGCGACGCTGTCCCATCAGCCAGGGCGGTGAAGTGGTAGCTGCACAGCAGCCCACTCCCCTTCACACCACCCGCTCCGGCACCAATCACAGCAATGCCCATCCCAGATACATGGCCATCATCATTGTCTATCGTCGCCGGAAGTACGATGGTAGAACCGCCATTGCCAGCCGCCCAGTCCTTGAAGAAGGCACCTTCAACCACTTCATCGCATTTCATCAATGCCGGATCGAAGGTCAGTTCGAACTGCGCGCCGCGGCACGCGGTATCAGTGCTTATCCTGACCTCGACAGCAAACATGTCCCCTTGTTTGATATTCCTATCTACGGCAAGGCTCACGGTGGTCCCTGATATGGATTCTGATTCAGAGCAAGCCGTTGGCAAGAGCATCAGAGCGAGAACAAACGTGACAAGAAGGATTCTCGCCACACTTCTCCTGATAGTCCCGATTCTCATTCCTGGACTCCTTGTCTCTCTTCAGATGTCCTGAAGGGCATGGCGGCTTTCGTCTCCCAGCCACCATTCCTGAGCAACGGCTGTCTCAACACTACTCATCAACCCCCTGACCCCCAATCCTGTCATTGCGAGCCATTCTCCACCCCCGGCCAGGAGAAGGCGCGGCAATCTCTCGTCTGCGCCTTCGTGCGATGCCATCCCACCACCCCAAGATTGCCCCGTCGCTTCGCTCCTCAAAATGACACCGGCGTCGATGGAGGGGATACCCCCCCCGGAGCCCCAGCAGAACGCATCCTTCACATTCATCTCACGGGCTCTATCTGACTCCTCCATCAGAAGGCATCATCGATTTCCTCACTCGCCTGAGGATGAGGTACATGACGATAATGAGCAGCACCAGCGCCCCCAGAATGCCGATGACCACCACAGGCCAGTCGATCTCCCGTGGTTCCTTCGGCTCGGGCGTCGGCGGCTTGTACCACTCCGGCACGGTCAGACCAGCAGTCTCTACGTCCAGCACCGTCCCATCCTCCAGCATCACCTTCGACACTACCAGGTACTCTCCAGGGGGTAAGCCCTTGTTCGCATTCGAGGGAATGCAGGACATGCTCAAAAACCGGGAGAAGGTGGGAATAATCGATGAGGCCGTCAGCTCAGTGGCGGCATCCGAGAATACCTCTCCCGCCCCATCTTTGATGGTGACCTGGTTCGTGACCTTGTAGTGATAGGTGCCCATGTTCTTGAACGTAGTCGATACCTCTATGGGTTCACCGGACTTCAGTTCACTGACGGTCAGTCCGGTGATGTCACCGATCTTGACTTGCACCGAATCAGGAACGGTGACGATAAAAGGCACGGTGGTGGCCTGAGACACGCCCACCTCCCCTTCACCGATGGGCTGAGTGTACACATAAACACAGGCATATCGAGTGCCAGGTGTGGCATCAGAAGGAACGCTTATGGTAGCCTTCACCACCTGAGAATCCCCCGCATCCAGGTGGAAGGCAGTATTGTCAATTTCGGTGATGTAGCTCAGCGCGGAGAACGGGCTCAGGTCCTCGCCGCCGGTAAGGGCAATGTGCAAACCATCGAGCCCCTGCCCCAGACCTCGGGCTTCTACCCCCATATCCAGCGCGAAGTTGTAACCGTTGGAGACCGTCATGGTGTGAACGTGAGTAGTCCCCGGATCCATGGTGACATCCAGAAGAGACCCAGTCACACCTAGCCCGGCGGCCATAATGGTGGAAGCTGTGGCTATTGGCCACGCGAAGAAGAACGCCAGAAGAACCAGTGTTGCCGCGACTGACAGTCTCGCTGACAGCTTGTGCAATTTTCCTCCGTATGAGCCCCCGCAGCGAAGAGGGGAGAGAGGGCGGCTCTCTAGAGCCGCCCTCTCTCGATCTCTCGTCAGGTCTAGAATGTGCTGGAAGCTGTGAAAGTGACTACGATATGGTACGTGTAACCATCGCCCAGGACCGGGTCACTGTAGAGCACCTGCTGACTGAAAGTGACCGCCAGGTCCTGCCCATTATCAGCATCCTGATCGTCGACAACACCGTCGGCAATCAACTGGTTTGAACCGGAGAGCGCCACCGTGCTTTCGCAGCCAACATAGAGCGCGTTGGCCAGCTTAACACTGGTGTCGTAGACATCGGTCTGCCACTTGGTCATGTGACCGTTGGTATTAGCATCCTGGTCGTTGACCTGCAACTGCCAGGGGGTGTTGCACTTTACGTTCGCCGCACCCGAAATGCTGTTAGGACCCTGCTTCAGCACCCAGCTCAGGATGTCCGCCGGAACGGTCAGTTCCAGCTTGGCTAGTATGTTGCCATTGATGATGACGTTACCGCCATCACTGGCCAGAGCGTAGACGATCTCCGTGGCGTTGTTCAGCTCACTGCTCTCGGATACCGCATCAGCGGAGTCGGCAGTGACCAGAATCGTGTCAGTGGGGCTGGTGAAAGCCTGGGCTGGAAGCGTCTGGGTGTCGCTCTCACCCGCCAATAGGGCCGGGCAGGCCACCACAATGGGTGCACCACCATCGACCACTATCGAAGTGGAGCAGGCAACAGCGTCATCGTTGCCCTGGTTGGTGATGGTGTAGGCGATGGTGTACGTGCCGTCCCCGTCCTTCGTGGCGGACAGAGCGGAAACCACCAGGTCCGGCATGGGAACGTCGCCGATGGCTACTGTGCCGCCGGTAACCACTGGGCCGGGAATAATGACGCCCAGTACGTCTGAGACTACAACTCCGGACAGGGAGACAGCGGCGAAGGCGTCAACGGCGGCATTGGCCGTGAACGCCAGGGTGCAGAGCGTGCCGGTCCCCGTGGGTCCACCGGAGCCCGCGCCGGTTATGGCATACCCTGGAATAGTGACAGTGCCAACGACGTTGTCAATTGTGGCTGCGCCACCTGATACGGTCCCTCCGCCATTGGCGATGGCGTAGTCCAGCAGGAAGCCGCCCTCGGTGACACCGGTGCACTGCATCTTGGCGGCATCGAAAGCCACGTTGGCCTGCCAGCCGCGGGAGGCAGTGTCGGTATCGATAGCAAGGTCAAGGGTGAACGAAGCTCCATTGTCCACCGCTTGGGACGCCGGAGACACGCCAACGGCGGTTACAGGAAGGTTGAGCAGCTCAACCTTGACCAGTGCTCCCACCCTCTGGCTGCTGAAGGCACAGCCCGAGCCGTTGACGCGAAGCGGGTACCACATCTTGGATGGATTGAGCGGATTCACCAAAGGCAGCTCGACGAAATCGGGGGTCTCATCGAGTTGCACTTCGTTGGCTACGAACACGTCTTCGCTGCCGGCGAATACCCAGTCGCCCGGCACTACATTTTTGACGTAGCCATCCGCTGCCGTCAGGCTAATGGTGTAGACAGAGGCCAGGGCGCTATTGAAGGTGGCCGGATCGCCATCATCAACCAGGGCGATCAGCCTCCATAGAGCCAGGCCTCTCCAGGTGTTGTTGTCGCTGTCGGTGTAGGTGTTCGAAGGGGTGGCTGCGGCCATGGCCTCGAACTCGGCTTGCGAGATGTTGACGGTGGTAGCACCGACAAGCTGCAGAGGCCATTCCTGCTCTGCCGCCGTGACACTGGCTGCCGGCACCAGGAACATGCCTACGGTGGCCAGGACCAGCACGGCGCACAGAATAAGTCTGCGACTGATTCTTGGTATCTTCAATTCCTTGCTCCTTTCCAAAGTCTATTGCTGCGTTTGATCTTTGACTGCTTCAACTTCTCCCTCGTTCTCACCGTCCTTTCGTTCCCCCCTCACTGTCTTCTCTCCACTTATGCTCGAACACGAGGTCCGATCGCCTACCAGGTTTGCCCCCAGTACAGGCCAACTACCACCACATCGCCAATGTTGATGATTCCATCCCTGTTCAGATCTTCGGCTATCCAACCGCTGTCTCCAGCCTCACCCCAGTGGAGGCCTACCCTAACCACATCGCCGATGTTGCACACGTGATCGCCATTCAAATCCCACTCCGGCTCTTCAGGAGGGGATTCCGGCAGGTTGAGCAGTTCGATCATCACTACTCCACCCACCCTGTCTCCGCTGTGCAATCCCGACCCAACCAGCTTCACCGGATGCCACAGCTTCGAGGGCTTCGTCGGGTCCGTCAGAGGCAGCGGCTGCCCGTCCAGCGTGTTGGCCGCGATGATGTCGTCATTGCCAGCCACGGTGGTGCTGTCGAAAACATAGTAGTAGTCGGGCGCCGAAACCTTGATACTGTATCCATCCGCAGCCAGCGCGCTGTTGAACGTGGCCGGATCATCGTCATCCACCAGAGCCACCAGCCTCCAAAGGGCCAACCCGGCCCATGTTCCGGTGTTGTCCGTGCAAGTCAGTCCGTCGGAGGAAACGCCCGCCTCGAACTCCACTTGCGTCAGGTTGTCAGAGAGTGCGCCGTAGAGCTGGATAGGCCATTCCGCCACGTCCGGCACTGGATGAGTGGGGGTGGTGCTCTGCAGCTCGATGCGCACCACCTGCGACACGCTCGGGCCACCGACTTCGAAATCCGGGCTCACCAGCTTCAGCGGGTACTTCTCGGCCGGCAGCGGCGCCCCATCCAGTTCGTTGGCTAGAATGAGGTTGTCATTGCGGGCCACCTCCTGGCTGGGGAAGGTGTAGCTGTAGTCATCAGCAGCGATGACTCTGACGTTGTAGCCGGCTGATGCCATGGCATCGCTGAACGTTGTGTTGTCGCCGTCATCGACCAGCGCCACCAGCCTCCAGAGGGCCACTCCTTCCCACAAGCTGCCGGTGGCATTGTCATCCCAAATGAAGGGGTACGAGGAGGCCAGGCTTTCGTACTCCGCCTGCGTCATGTCCACGGTGGCGGCGCCGATGAGCTGCAGAGGCCAATCTTGTGTTGCCGCCGAGACAGCCGGTCCCGGCACCAAGAAGACACCACTGATCGTCAGTAGCAGCAGGGCGCACAAAGCGCGCTTCACGCTAGTCCCTTGCCTTCTCAAATTTCACCTCCGGGTGCGCCATCGGAGTCTTTCCTCTACCAACTCTGTCCCCAGTACAAGCCGATGACCACAACGTCTCCGATATTGATGACTCCGTTGGGGCTGACATCCTCCGGTATCCAGCCGGCATCACCCGTTTCACCCCAGTGCAATCCCACTTTGACCACGTCACCGATGTTGCAGATATGGTCACCATTCAGGTCCCACGTCGGCAGGAAGCTCGCAGCAATCGTATGATCGGCGGCAACACTGGCGAAAGTGTGGCTGCTCACCACACCGATGGAAGAGCCGTCGACTACAACGTCCGAGATACGGTATCCCGGACTCGCCGTGATCACGAAAGTCTGGCTCTGACCGTAGTTGACCGTGACCGCGCCCGATGGCGATATCGATCCTCCGGTTCCGGCCTCAGCCGTTATAGTGTAGGCGTCCGGGGCAAAGGACGCCGCGATGGTGTGGTAGCCGGTAACGCCCGTGAAAGTGTAGCTGGTCACCGCTCCCGCTGATGCTCCATCAACCTTCACGTCCGCGACGTGATAGCCCGTATTGGCGGTGATGCTGAAAGCTGCATCCCCGCCGGGGCTGAGTACCACATCCCCTTCCGGCGAAATCGAGCCGCCGCTGCCAGTGACACTGGCGGTGATGACCGGTGGGAGCCCGAGAAGTTCAATCCTGGTTATGCTCTGAGTCCCTAAACCACCCACGCCAGAGCCAACGAGTCTCAACGGGTATTGCTCAGCGGGCAGCGCGGCGCCGTTGAGTGTGTTGGCCAGGATGATATCGTCGTTGCGCGCCACATCCCAGCTCGACAAGGTGCTGTTTTCGGAGCCGACGACCTTGATGGTGTAGTTGGCCGCCGCCACCTCGTCGTTGAAGGCACCAGACCCATGGATGTTCCCGTCATCGACGAGGCCGCACATGTACCATAACGGCAGTCCGGTCCAGTTGTCCGTCCCGTCTGTGTAGGTGGCCCCCATGTGGTGACAGGCGATGGCATTCTCAAACCAGTCCTGGGGAACGGTGTCGCTCAGGTGTCCAGCAAGATCGACCGACCACCCGGTCGTGCCGCCGGAGTAGATGGATATCTCGCTTACATACTTGGTGTACAGGCCATGGGTAGAGGGATACTCTATCGAGTTGTCATAGAAGAAGTGCCAGTTGGCCTCGGGGAGACAGTCATGCATGTCCTGGTGCCCGAAGATCAGCTTTCCATCGGATGGTCTGCCAACCGTTGTGAAGAAGGCCAGCAGCATGCCATCCGTCCAGGGACCGGTGTATTGCCCGTCCTTCCACCAGCAGATCACCATCGGCCCCTGCCTGGGAACGGGTGTGTAGACGTTCTCGTAGTCAAAAGTCCCACCATAGCCGTCGGTGGCCCTGATCTCTATTGTGTCCCCATGATCGGCACCGCCAACGAGGTCGCAGAGATCCTTGAGGTTAGTGCCCTTCAACGCGCCCTTGTCCTTGAGGCTGTCCCCAGGACACGTCTCATCAGGGTCCCAGAGGTTGTCCGGATCAAACGTGGGACCCTGGGTGTAGTAGTGTGTCGCCCCGTCGCCCTGTACAGGCAATGTCGACTCCATCGTGGCTATGTCGATGGTAATCTGATTCTCCGCGGTTACACCGTCAGCGGCATATTTGACAATGTGGAGCGAAGTGGTCCCGGCAGCCGAAACCATCGCCGGTTGGACGGCGGCCAGGCCACCCAGAACTAACGACAATAGAGCCAGAACCACAAGAACCCGTGCTAGTTTGCTTCTCATTCGACTTCCCCCCGTTTCCTTGTCATTCGCGCTTGCCCACGAGACTGGGCGCTACCAAATACAATTTGTCAATTCCACGCATCTCCGGACCGTGACCGAGGCAGGAATCTCATTTCAGCCCCAGACATCACTTCTCTAGACCCATGCGCCGTCCACAAGCATGATGTCCCCCGATTTGCACACCTCTGGAACAGACCAAGCACCCATCAGATGACTGTTTGGGAAACCAGGAAGACCACCTTCTAGGTGGTACTCACGGGCGAACGGCCTGAAGAGCCATACGCGCAAGGTACGTGAGCTACGCCCCCAGGTTCACTCACAGCGTCGACGAGACGATTCAAAAGAGAAGGCTGGTCTGTTGCTGAACTCTTTGCCCTATCACCGTATCAGATACTCGACAATCCGACTGAAGAGGGCACTTCAGTAGTTGCAGTGTGTGAGGACAAAAGAAAAGCACCCTCTGGGCAAAGGGCGCTTTGTCAGAACAGGCCAGCCTTCATGTACTCTCTCCTTTCCACAA
>JAFGCL010000167.1 GCA_016932645.1 Dehalococcoidia bacterium
CACGGTGACATCCTTGAGTCTGATGACGTCCGGCCCGGCCACGTTGTACACCTGGCCGATGGCCTTGTCGGTGGTGGCCGCCAGGATAGCCAGCTCTGCAATGTCCCTGGTGTGCACTATGGCGAAGCGCGGGTTCGCTTTGCCCGGCCAAGCCACTATCGGAGACAACGTCTGAATGTAGGTCCGGTCACCGAGCAGCCGGTCCCTGGGCCCGTAGGCGCTTCCGATCCTGATCATGGACACCTTGATCTTGCCCTGCTTGTGATATTCCCAGCAGGCATCGTCGGCCAGCTTCTTGGCGTAGTCGTAGTACGACGCCGGGGTCTTCTTGGCTTCGCACGGGGTGTTCTCGTCAACCCGCACGTCCCCCTTCTGACAGGCGTCACCATACGTGGTGACCGAGCTGACCTGCAGGAAACGCTTGACCCCCGCCTCGGAGGCGGCTTTCAGCATGTTCTTAGTGCCCTCGACGGTGATCGCCTCGAACTCGGACCAGGGCCCCCAGCCCGGAGTCACCTTGGCCGCACAATGAAAGACGATGTCGATGCCCTGTACTGCGGGCACCAGGGTATCGTATTGCGTAACGTCGCCGAACACGATCTCCGCCTTGGTCATCCTCAAGTGGCTGAGATCCGACGTCTTGCGGGCCATGGCGCGGACGTCGTAGCCCTTGGCCAGCAGTCCGTCCACAAAGGCAGTGCCTACGCAACCAGTGGCTCCAGTAACCAACACCTTCATGAGTCCCCCCATTGCCAACCCTGGATTCCGCTGTCCAGGATGGCGTCTCTCAGAATCCCGACGAGGTCGACAGGTGACTCCCTCGACTCGAGGGAATGATATCGATGCCTATCCTGACTGTCAAGGCGACGCGGTGTGCCCATAGAAATCCGGCGGGGCCACCCGTGGGACTCCCGGATGCCCCGCAGTCAAAAGAATCGAGCCTGCCCAGTAAACCTGAGCAGGCTCGACATCAACTGTACCCTGGTCGGTCTAGAACCCTTGACCCTCGAAGGGCTCCGAGACACCCAGAGGTCCGAACTTGCCTTTCAGCAGCCCGCTGTCTTCCTGCCCAAAGCGGCCCCAGACACCCTCAAATGTCCCCTTCGGTTCCTTATCCAACTGGCTGTCGTAGGAATAATCTCCGGTCAGGTAGCCGCCCGCACGGCAGATCTTCTTGTGGCTACCCCACACGCCGTAGAAGTGGCCGTCGATCGCCAGGCCGCCCAGCCGACCATGCGTTTTGTCGTTGGCCGCATGCCATTTGCCGCGGAAGTAGTGGACGGAGGTGCCATCGGCCAGTGTGATCTCGCCGTAGCTGCCCCACACTCTGCCGGCCCGAATACATTCGACATGGCCCTTGGCCTTGCCCTTCGCGAATGCACAGCCTCTCTTGCCTAGGGCAAGCTCTTGGTCATCATTGATCCAGCGGCCGCCGAACCGCCCTTCACGCTCCACCGAGACAACCGGGGACCAGGTGCCACGCAGATACCCGCTACGTTCACCATCCCTGGTCTCCCAAGTGCCGTTGAACTCACCCGGGGTAATGTTGTCGCTGCCGGCAGGGGAGTACGTGCCATTCACCGGCCCGCCCACCCCAGTCTCCGGATTGCTCCAGAAGCCGATGAAGGTACCATTGTCGCTGCATGTACCTCTCAGATAGCCGAATACGGTATCGTTGTCAGTGAGCCAGACGCCTCTGAAGTAGCTGGCTTCAAGGCCGCTCGCCCTCTTCACTTTGCCATAGACACCCACCAGGCTCCCCGTGGGATCGGCGTCTTCGGCGTTGTCCGTACCCCACACCCCCTGGAAACCGCCACCCAAGGTCACCTCAAGGAGCTTGATCTCCTTGCCCTCTCCGGTGTTGCCCGTAACCGGATCGGCCTCCTCCCAGTCCGCTGCCAGTTCCGCCAGCTCGGCTTCGGCCGATGTGGCTGGCAACGTCCCATCGTCCGGATTGGCAGCCCGCGAGGCCATGACCGCCGGGACTGTTATCCCGATTACCAGCCCCACCAGCAGCAACCCGATGATCAGGAAACCCCATTTCTTCATCTCTCTGATTCTCTCCTTTCCCCTCTGTTCGGTGATTCCCGCGTGCGGGGAGCACCCATTCTGTTTCGTATAACGACTGAGATCAAAAAAGGTTAGCCGGCCCGTTTTCTCCACGGCTGGCGCGGCGGCAGTCCGCGCCCAGCACGGCCGCCCCGCACCACACGCCAGCAGGTCCATAGATTCGTTGAACCATCCCCTTCACCAGTGTGCAGGACGGACAAGCGGCAACTGCACGCGGGCCTTGAATATCTCCGTCTATTGTGCTAGTATTCCGCATAGCCTGTTTCACATGCTACCGCGTTGGCGACCAGCGCACCCGGTGGCAGGCGGTGAGTCAGGTGCCTCGGGAAGGGGCTGAGGGGGCAATCTGCCCGGG
Source organism: Dehalococcoidia bacterium (assembly GCA_016932645.1). Classification (GTDB taxonomy): domain Bacteria; phylum Chloroflexota; class Dehalococcoidia; order UBA2247; family RBG-13-53-26; genus JAFGCL01. Next base: position 2,426 of record JAFGCL010000167.1, read on the forward strand.
GCAGCAGCCACAGGCTGCCAGACTGCTTGATGGGGGTGTGACATGTTGATTGCTCTGATCGTGATGGCAGTGGTCTACGCCATCTTGATGGTGGCCACCATAGCTCTATCCAGCGATCAGCTGGCTAGCGGCATCAGAGGAACAGTACGATACGGGGTTGTCGGTGCGGTCATCATTCTGCCGTTTGCCCTGTTGCTGGCTCTCTTCGGCCTGTGCGTCTATGCCATCATCGCTGGGGCCCTGTACTTCTACAACATGTGAGGGACTCTCCGTCCTCAATAAGCATGCCTCGAGAAGCCCGAGAGGGGCTATGGGCGTCGTCAGTGTTGTTCGTAGCGTCCTCGTTCTCCTTGTGACTGCGTTGCTGTTCACTCCGGCCCCCTCCGGATACACAAGGCCCACCTAGGTGGGCCTTGCTGTCTAGAGGGCAGCGCAACACTTGACAGCCCCACCATTCAGTGAGGTAACATGAGCCAAGGTGCCCGCCCACAGGTCACCCAGTGGTGCACCTGAAGGCCGGATGCCCGGGATAACGTCGGGAGGTGGGTCATGAAGAAGCTCGTATTCCTTGTAGTCGCATTCCTGCTGGTCCTGTCACTGGCCGGATGCGGCGGCGGCAATGGCGACGAAGACGGCAACGGCAATGGAAACGGCGATGGCAATGGGGCGGAAACCGCGCAATGGGCGGCCTATGCCTTCGACGAGACGGTCACGCCCAAGTCGGGCGGCAGCGGCGAGATCGAGTCCTTTACTATTGAGTCGGTCTACAGCGACGAGGACGGAGTCCGCGAGTTCAAGATCGAGGGAACGTATCTTGGCAAGGAGACCGCGCAGATCAAGACCCAGAAGATGGTGGCGGTCACGTCGCCTACTTACAGCTTCACGACTGAAAATATCACGGCTTCGCTGGAGTGCTACAAGGTGAAGCACCGCGTCACGGTGGTCAAGGATGAGACCGGGGAAACCCATCCGGATTGGGCTGAAATCACCCTCTGGATACCCGCCGGCGACCTGGAGACGACAGCAACATACTTCTGGATATATCCCAAGGCAGAATACGTCGATTCTGAGGACAACGAAGGC
>JAFGCL010000168.1 GCA_016932645.1 Dehalococcoidia bacterium
GACCATCTTCTTGTCGAACTTGGTCGCGATCTCTTCAGCAACAGGAAGACTCAACACGCGGCCAGACATGTCCGTCTTGTCCAGACTGAGCCAGCTGGGGATGACCCTAGCATCAATTCGCTCAACGGCCTTGTTGTATAGGGCCTTGTTGACACTGGTCCCCTTCCACGCCACCGTATCACCGGGTTTCACGATGAAGGATGGAATGTCAACCTTGCGCCCGTTGACCATCACATGGCCGTGCCTGACAAGCTGTCTGGCCTGGCTGCGGGATTCCGAATAGCCCAGACGGTAGACTGTATTGTCCAGTCGTCTCTCCAGCAGTTGCGCCAGCGTTTCGCCCGTCATCCCAGCGGCCTTCTCAGCCTCGGAGAAGGTCCTCCGGAACTGGCGTTCCAGAACCCCGTAGCTGTATCTGGCCTTCTGCTTCTCCCGCAGCCTCAACCCATAGTCAGAATACTTGGGGGGACGCCTTCCACGACCGCGTGGCCCGGATGCCGCCGCCTTCTTCTCTATGGCGCACTTGGCCGACTCACACCTTTCGCCCTTCAGCATCAGCTTCTCGCCCACACGGCGACACAGCCTGCAAACCGGTCCAGTATAGCGTCCCATCGTTTCCTAAACCCTCCTTCTCTTTGGAGGGCGACACCCGTTGTGCGGTATCGGTGTAACATCCCTGATGCTGGTAATGGTGAGTCCGGCAATCTGAAGTGAACGTATCGCAGCCTCACGCCCTCCACCCGGCCCCCTGACGAACACGTCCACCTGGCGCAGTCCATATTCCTTGGCCTTCTTGGCCGCCGACTCCGCCGCCATCTGGGCGGCATACGGGGTCCCTTTCCTCGAGCCTTTGAAGCCAGCCGTCCCGGAACTGCCCCAAGACAGAACGTTCCCACTCGGGTCCGTGAGTGTGACTATCACGTTGTTGAAGGTAGAGTGGATATACGCCCTACCCTGCGGTACAGACTTCTTCTCTTTCTTTCTGGCCATCAAGTTCTCCTTTTCGTCGCAAGAAACCCCAGCACCAAGCCGCTACTTCTTGGCCGTGCCACGGCGCCTGCCTCTGCCAGCCACTGTCTGGCGCGGTCCACGTCGGGTCCTGGCATTCGTCCTAGTGCGCTGTCCGCGCACCGGCAACCTCCGCCGGTGTCTCATGCCGCGATAGGAACCAATCTCCGTGAGTCGGCCGATGTTGGTGCCTATCTCTTTTCTCAGATCGCCTTCAACTCTGTACCCTTTGTCAATAACCTCACGAAGACGGGATATCTCCTCTTCCGTCAAGTCCTTCGCCTTCTTGGCAAGATCAATCCCAGTCTGCCCCAGTATCTTCCTGCTCACCGCAGGCCCGATGCCGTAGATGTAACTGAGGCTTACCTCTATACGCTTGTTCGGGGGGATGTCGACACCTGATATACGAGCCACTCAGACCTCCGCTCTAACCTTGTCTCTGCTTGTGTCTGGGATTGGAGCAGATGACTCTCACCGCACCCTTACGTTTCACGATCTTGCACTTATTGCAGCGGCGTTTTACTGAAGCCTTAACCTTCACGTTCCTATCTCCAGACTGAATCTACTTGAAACGATAGACCACCCTGCCCCGACCCAGATCATACGGTGATAGCTCTACTCTCACCGTATCGCCGGGGAGGATTTTGATGAAATGCCGTCTCATCCGCCCTGAAATGTGCGCCAACACCATGTGCCCGTTGGACAGTTCCACACGGAACATAGCGTTGGGCAGGCACTCCTGCACCTTCCCTTCGACCTCTATCCTTTCTTTCTTTGCCATACCCACCATTCAGACGACAGTCAGTATCTCAGCCCTGCCATTGGTCACAGCGATGGTATGCTCGAAGTGCGCTGAAAGACTGCCATCGGATGTGACCACTGTCCACTGATCGTCGCGCACCTTGGTTTTCCAGCCGCACGCGTTCACCATGGGCTCGATAGCCAGCGTCATACCCTTTCGTAACACAGGCCCCTCACTCCGCTCACCGAAGTTCGGGATCTGCGGGTCCTCATGCATCTCCCGGCCAATCCCATGCCCAGTATATTCCCTCACCACCGAGAAGCCGTTCGCCTCAACATATGACTGGACAGCAGCCGATATCTCTCCCAAATGGACATCCTGTGTCGCCGCCGCTATCCCTGCATGCAGCGCTCCTTCTGTCACTTCAATCAGTTTCCTGGCTTCAGGGCTGATCTTGCCAACCCCCAAAGTTATTGCAGCGTCACCCTGGAAACCTCTGAACTTGGCCCCGAAATCCAGGGTGACTATGTCGCCTTCACGAAGCACGCGATCTCCAGGGATGCCATGCACCACTTCATCGTTGACGGAGGTGCATACGTGCGCTGGATACCCATGGTAGTTCTTGAAAGAAGACTGCGCTCCGTACCTGGCCAACTCCTGAACACAGACCGCATCCAGATCGCGGGTCTTCACACCAGGCTTGACCTCGCCAGCCAGAGTCTCCAGTACTTTGGCCACTATCCTCCCCGCCTCTCTCATGACCGCGATCTCTTCAGGGGACTTAATGACTACGCCCATCCCCTCTCCAGCCTAGCTTCTTCAATAGTTCCTTGCTCACCTCTTCTATCGGCCTCTCGCCGTTCAATTCCAGCAGCTTGCCCTGCTTTCGATAGTAGTCTATCAGCGGGGCCGTCTGGGTGTTGTAGACTTCCAGCCTGTTCTTCGCCGTTTCCATGGTATCGTCTGCGCGCTGATACAGTTCGCCGCCGCAGGCATCACACTTGCCGGCGACCTTGGGCGGCGAAGAAACCATGTGAAACGGTTTCTGGCACTTGCGGCATATCCATCGCCCAGTGAGCCGGCGCAGGAGTTCGTCCCGGGTGACATCAATAAGGACAGCCTTATCTATCCCATCCTTCACGAAGGCTTTATCCAGAGCCTTTGCCTGTTCAATCGTCCTGGGAAAACCATCCAGGATGAATCCTTTCTCGTTTCCCGCAATGTGCTCCAAGACCATCTTGACCACGACTTCGTCCGGCACGAGCTGCCCCTTCTCCATGTACGACTTCGCCAGCTTGCCCAGATCGGTGCCATCCTTCTCAGCCTTGCGGAAGAGATCGCCCGACGACACATGCATGACACCCGTCATCTCGGCAATCCTCTCTGCCTGAATACCTTTGCCCGAACCCGGAGCGCCTAAAAGAATCAGTTTCATTGATCCCCCTCAAATGTCACTTAAGGAAGCCTTCATAGCGCCGCATCAGTAGCTGCGCCTCCAACTGCTTCATCGTATCCAACGCCACGCCCACCATGATCAGTAGGGCTGTGCTGGACAGCACTACCACCTCAACTCCAGTGAGCTTTCTGGCGATGTAGGGCAAAACAGCTACCAAGGCCAGGAATATGGCCCCTGCCCAAGTAATACGGGTCATCACCTGGCTGAGATAAGTGGAGGTGTTAGGCCCCGGCCTGACGCCTGGGATGAAGCCGCCCTGCTTCTGCAGCGTCTCGGGCAAATTCATCTGTTCAAATATTACTATAGTATAGAAGAAGGTAAAGCCTACGACAAGCAGGCCGTATATAAGGAAGTAGCTCCAATCCCATGACCCTTGCTCCCACCACTTCAGGAAATGAGCCACCCCACTTCCTTCCGATATCGTGTTGCCACTACTTCGGAAGTAGCTGGCTACGATCCCCGGTAACATCACCAGCGACATGGCGAATATCAGCGGTATCATGCCGGCCGAGTTGACCTTCAGGGGAATGTGGGTCGAACCGGACTGACGGTACATCCTACGGCCCCTGAAAACGCTCTTAGAGTAGTGCACAGGGATCCGCCTTGCCGCTTCGGTGAAGACCACAATGGCCAGGATAGTGAACAGACCCAACAAGGCAAAGGCCAGGATCCCCCACTTGTCCGTATCCCATACCAGTCCACCACGGGCAACGAGGCTCGGCATTCCGGCCACAATTCCACCGAAGATGATTATGGACACTCCGTTGCCAATACCACGCTCCGTGATGAGTTCACCCAGCCAGACCAGGAACATCGTTCCCGCCACCATCGAGAGTATTATGGTTGCCCACATCAAAGGTCCTTCGGGCTGCACCGCATACGTCGCAACTCCGTTCACGTCCACCGCATCGCGACTCAACATGACAACCTGACCATAGCCCTGGAGCGCCGCCAGCGGTATGGTCAGCCAGTGCGTATACATGTTGATCTTGTTTCTGCCCGCCTCGCCCTCTCTCGACAGAGCCATCAACTGGGGGATCACCGGGGTCAGAAGCTGCATCACTATCGTAGCAGTGATATAGGGATAGACGCCCATGGCCAGGATGCTGAAGTTCTCCATGGCCCCGCCACTGAACAGGTTCAGCATGCCAAAGAGCTGATTGCCCTTCATGATCTCCGCCATGGCATCGGCATTGGTGCCTGGAACGGGGACCTGTGCTACGAAACGGAAAATGACGAGGATGAAGAGCGTGAATAGCAGCTTACCCCTGAGATCAGGCAAACTGAACGCGTCGATCATCGCCTGGATGAGACGTGGTCTAGTTTGCCTTTGTTCCACTCCCTACCTCCACAGTACCCCCCGCCGCCAGAATCTTCTCTCTGGCAGTGCCGGAGAACCCGTCTGCCTTCACGGTCAAAGCCCTATCCAGATCACCCGTACCCAGGATCTTGATGGGCTTCATAGTCGAACTCACCAATCCCGCGCTGATCAACTCCTCCGCCCCCACGACACTGCCGGCGTCAAAAGCGTTCAGCCTGCCAACGTTGACCACCGAGTATTGAGTCTTGAAGATGTTGGTGAAACCGCGCTTTCCGGGAAGTCGCCTGTGCAAAGGCAACTGTCCACCTTCAAAATAGGGGTGAATCCCCGGCCCGCTTCGGCTCTTCTGGCCTTTCTGGCCTCTTCCCGAGAAACGCCCATGGCCGCTTCCCAAACCGCGGCCAACACGCTTTCTTGCATGCTTCGCACCGGGCGCCGGAGTCAGATCATTCTGCCTCAGCATTATTCTTCTACCTCTTCCACGCGGACAAGGTGTTTCACCTTCAGCGCCATACCCCGGATGGACGGCGAATCGTCATGCTTCACACTCTGGTTCAGACGGCGCAACCCCAAGGCCTTGATGGTCAGTCTCTGATCCTTGGCGTAGCCAATATCGCTCTTGACCCACGTAATCATTAGTTTGGCCAATTGAACTTCACCCTTTCGCTGGCAGCGAGCCTTTCCGCTCTGCGACCACCTGCTCCGGCTCCCTCAACTCAGTCAGAGCCTTCATCGTCGCTTTGACGACGTTAACAGAATTCGTGGTGCCGAGGCACTTCGTCAAGATATCCTTCACGCCAGCCACTTCCAGGACAGCGCGCATGCTGCCCCCAGCGATAACACCGGTCCCTGGCACTGCCGGCTTGAGCATCACCCTGGCCGCACCAAATTTCATAACCGTCTCATGCGGAATAGTGGTCCCCGCCAGCGGTACCTGAACCATCTTCTTCTTGGCAACAGCGCCTGCCTTCTGGATGGCTAGCGACACTTCGTTCGCCTTTCCCATCCCTATTCCTACGCGGCCTTTACCATCGCCCACCGCGACGAGCGCACTGAACCTCAGGTGCTTGCCTCCTTTGACGACCTTGGCAACACGATTCACCGAGATCAGCTTCTCAGTTAGCTCTTCCCTCGCCTCGAGTTCTTCCTGCACCATCTCTCTTCCCAACCTAGAATTTCAGTCC
>JAFGCL010000024.1 GCA_016932645.1 Dehalococcoidia bacterium
GCACAGGGGAACACGGTCCTCTAGGGGGAGTGTTCTCAAATAGCTCACGAGGTGTGGGCAATCCATTACAAGTAGTTCTCAGACCGCTGGCACTGCCCTCAGGCTGCGCCCCCGGGACATTTTGACAGCCCTCGCCGGGCGGTGATAGGCTTGGCCCGGAATCGGCTTCGAGCGGGCGGTGGAGGTGCAGGAATGCCGCAGGCCAACGTGAATGGCGTCAGGCTCTACTACAAGACCCAGGGTCAGGGTGAGGCCCTGGTCATGATACCGGGGATGGGCTCCGGGCACGAGTCGTGGTTTCGCCAACTCCCTGCCTTCAAGAAACACTTCAAGGTCATTACCTTTGATCCCAGGGGCATCGGAAGAAGCGAACGGCCGCAACAGCCCTATGGTTTCAAGGCTTTGGCCGATGATGTGGTGGGACTGATGGACTATCTGGGTGTCAGGAAGGCGCACATCCTGGGGCAGTCCCTGGGCGGGCTGGTGGCGCAGGAGGTGGCCATTGACTACCCTGAGCGTGTGCTCAGGCTGGTTCTGGTCAGCAGCACTGTGGCTGGAGACAATGTTAATCCGACCAACCCGGAGTTGATGGAGGCGCTGGGCTACGCCGAGGGGGCGACCGAGGTGGATTTCTCCAAACTGGACACGCGGAAGACGATGAACACAGTGATCGGGATGTCATTCGACAAGCCGCTGTACCGAAAGGCGATGCAATTCCTGTCCAGGTTCTTTGTGAAGCCGGAGATGTTCGATGGTTTGTCGGACCAGCTTAGAGCTATCGCCGGACACAACACCATCGACCGGCTTCACTTGATCCAAGCCCGGACCCTGGTGATAACCGGGGCTGAAGACCGCATTGTGTTCCCTCAGGCGTCAGAGTCTCTGGCCGCCAGGATCGCCGGTGCGAAGCTGGTCATGGTGCAGGGCGGATCGCACGGATTCAACGTGGAGATGACGCCCCGCTTCAATCGTGAAGTGCTGGAGTTTTTGAGAGCCGCGTGACGCGCATGCTGCCGTCGTGAGGTGGAGCTACCTCAGCCACTGTCGGTCGCCGCTGTTTTCCTGCGATGCTCTATGGAGGTGAGGGACTCCGCTTTTGCCTGTGGCCACCGAGTCGGGTATTCTGGTTATACGGAGAGGGACGCGTGGCGGACCCTGCAGACTACAGCAGCCGGTTGAATCCTGGCCTGAAATACGACGACTCTCCCAAGGAATTGCTGCCGATCAGGGCCCACGCCATAAATGCGAAGATGAAGGCGACGCGCCTTAAGCTCCCTCCTCGGATGAGCAAGTATGAGGTGCATTGCCAGTGGGAATTCAGGGTTGAAGAATAGGGGCTGGTGCTGAAGCGGTCGGCTTGCGGTTCGAAGGAGAATAGCTGACCTCAGAAAGGACATCGAAATGGGAGAGAAAGCGTTTCAAGACTACTACCCTGAGCAATTGAGCCATTGCTACGGCTGCGGCCGGCTGAACGAATCCGGACTGCATATCCAGAGCTACTGGGATGGGGAGGAATCGGTGTGCCGGTTCCAGCCCAGACCGTACCATATCGCTATCCCGGGCTACGTGTATGGAGGCCTGATCGCCTCTTTGATCGATTGCCATTGTACAGGCACGGCTTCGGCTGCTTCATACCGGGCGGAGGGGCGCGCCATGGGCACGGAGCCGGCGCTGCGCTTCGTGACCGCTTCGCTGCACGTTGACTACCTCCGGCCCACGCCGCTCGGCATCCCCCTGGAAGTGAGGGCGTCAGTCAAAGAGGTCAAGGGACGCAAAGTGAGCATGACGGCGACGCTGTCGGCGGATGGGGTCGTCTGCGCCAAGGGGGAGGTAGTGGCGGTCAGGATGCCGGAGCACCTGGTCACCAACTGAAGCTGGCGGTTCTACCGGCCTTCCGCTCTCAGCCGGGCCCTGATCCGGGAATAGGCTGTGCCCACCGCGAGTGCCTTGACTGCGGTCTCCAGGTCCAGGTAAGCCGGTAGTCCCAGGGCTTCTATCTCCCGTGCCGCCTTCTGCATCTCCGGCAGGTCAATCCCGTAGCCGAAGACGGTCACCGGCTTGCCGATTCTCGATATCCGGGGGGCCAGTCCGGTTAGCACCTTGACGATCGGCTGACCGAAATGACATACAATAGTCAGACAGTCCACGTTGGGGTCCGACAGCACCACCGGAACGACCTCCTCGTAGATGGTGAAAGGGGCCTCCCTCAGGGACATCTGCGGACCGACGTCGACCGGGTTGTTGGCCAGCCTGGGTGAGAGTGTCTCCAGTTCATTCCGTGTGGCCAGCGTGAAAGCTGCTGCAACCAGCCCGGCCTCAGTAGCGGCGTCAATCAACATGACCCCCGCTCCACCAGTTGCGGTGACGATCGCGATGCGATTCCCCTTGGGGAAAGGCTGCAGCGACAGTGCTTTCGGTATGTCCCAGTACTCGCGCCAGGTTCTCAGCCTGATCACCCCGGCCTGCCTAAAGGCGTTCTCGTAGATGAGATCGTCTCCGGCTAGTGAGCCGGTGTGTGAGGAGACCGCCCTGGCGCCGGCTTCGCTGCGGCCCGGCTTGAGAATCAGGACTGGTTTGCGGGCCGCAGCTTCCCGGGCCGCCCGGCTGAACCGTTCACCGTCCCTTATGTCCTCAAGGTGCATGCATATCACGTCGGTGCTCGGATCGTCCGCCAGGTAGGGAAGGAGGTCTGCTTCATTGACGTCGCACTTGTTACCGAAATCGCATATCTTGCTGATGGGGTGTCCGAGGTCCCTTATGGGATGCACTCCGAAGGTGAGGAAGCCGGTCTGCGTGCAATAGCTGACCCCCCCGATGGGTGGCTTGTTGCTGCCGATGCGGTAGGCGCCCGTCACCAGGTTGTGCGCGGTGTTGAGAACACCCAGGGTGTTCGGTCCGATGAGGCGCGTGCCAGAGCGATGCGCCGTTTCCACCAGTTCACGTTGGAGGCTGGCTCCCTCCGGGCCGGTCTCTGCGAATCCCTCCGTGGCCACAATCACCGCTCTGATACCCTTGCGGCCGCACTGCTCGACAATCGGCAGCACCGTTGGTGGCGGCGTTATCACCAGCGCCAGATCAACAGCGTCACTGACGGCGTCGACTGTTGGATAGGCTCTCGTGCCGAGAACCTCCGCACTGGAACGGCTTATCGGGTAGAGCCTGCCCCGGAACCCGAAGTCGTGTAAGTTGCGCATGGCAGTGATACCTTCCCCCTGGGGCTCTTTCATCGAACCGAAGACAGCGATGCTGCGGGGCTCGAAAAACAGACTGAGGTTGCTATTCGTGTCAGATGTCATGAGAACCCCTTTCACTGCCCTTCGTACTTGAATGGCTGGGTCAACCTATTCTAGCGCTCCATGCAGCGATGGGACAAACAGACTGGTCGGCTGCCGGGTGTCTGAGAAGGGCTGGCCTCCGTCTTAATTGACTCTCAGCAGGCAACAAGCTAACATGAATATGAGACATAAGTTGTATGCAGGACGGACAGGCTGTTCCAAAATATGGCTTGTGAATTCCTCGGCGTGGAAGCAGGGATTGAGTGTGTAGCTGGAGGTAGTCATGAAGGAAGAAGTGGAGAAAGTACTGTCGAAGATCAGACCGAATCTGCAGGCAGACGGGGGAGACGTGGAGTTGGTAAACGTCAAAGCGGGAGTGGTCACGGTGAGGCTAAAGGGTGCCTGTGGCGGTTGTCCGATGGCCACTATTACCTTGAAGCACGGCATAGAGCGGGTTCTCAAAGAGGAGATCCCGGAGGTGAAGGAGGTAGTCGCAGTATAGGGTATTGCGACCTGATCCGGCGATAGATGCAGGCGGAGGATTTTCATTGGTGAAGACGCAAGGCGAAGATGGCCTCTTCGACAAGGTAGAGCAGACCATAGCCAAGGTCAGGCCGGCGCTGGGAGCGAATATAGTGGAACTGGTGGATGTTTCGGATGGGATAGTCAGGGTGCAGGTGATCCTATCGAGTTGCTCCGCAGGCATGCCTGAGCAGATGATCGTGAGTCTTATCGAAGAGCAGGTCAAGGATGAATTGCCTGAGATCAGAGAAGTGGTCGCTGTTGGGAGTTGACTGAGAAGAGATGCCTGTTTACGAATACTGGTGTCCCCACTGCAGACTTCGGTTCGAGTTGATGCGGCCCCTCTCGCAATCCGGCGAGGGGGCCCCGTGCCCGAAGTGCCGGAACCAGGCACCGAGGGCGGTCTCACGGTGTGCCTCTATCTCCAAAGGCGACAACGGCATGTCCACGCCGATCGGCGGCTCGTCCTGCAGCGGGTGCTCATCTTCCAGTTGCAGTAGCTGCGGCGGCTAGCCGCGGAGGCGGCGTTCACATCAAGCTGTCGGCTTTGATGAAACCTCTTATTCTCGAAGAATGACCAGGACGGATTCTGCGCCTGTTCCTGCCGGCGACGCCGGCGGAACCGTGCCTAGAGAGGGTGCGGCCTTTTGCCCCCGGAGGTCAGGCCGTTGAAAACCGTTATCATCGGCATCGGCAGCCTGCTGCGCGGCGACGATGCCATCGGTATCAGGATAGCCGAAGCCATCGAAAGGGAGGTTCTCCCCCCCAATGTGGAGGTGGTGATCAGCACGGCCGCCGGCCTGGCCCTGCTGGACCTGCTGACAGGTCACGATCGGGCCGTGATCATCGACGCGATTCAGACCCGTCGCGGGAAGCCGGGTGAGGTCTACCGGCTCGGGCTGGAGGACATTCCTGCTCCCCTGCACTCGTTCACCGTCCATGATGTCAGTCTGAGATCAGCGCTGGAGACCGGACGGAAGATGGGTTTGCCGCTTCCGTCCGAGACCGTCATCTTCGCTGTTGAGGTAGCCAACGTGACACCGCTTCGTGAGAGCTGCACACCTGAGGTGCAAGAGGCCATCCCAAGAGCTGTCAGCCTCGTTCTCGGGGAGATTGGGCGTGGGGGCTAGCGCCGTCAATGGATGGCGGGCTTACTCTTCATATTCCGGCCATGGTCAAATGGTATAATGATTCAGCGCTGTTCCGGTCAGTTCATCAACGCTCGTGTGAAACCGGGGACGGCAGCATGAGTCAAGACCAGGAGATCCAGTGACCACAGGTATTGCGGAGCGCCCAGAGGCCACGCCCGAAATCGAGCATGCATTCTGGAAGAGGCCTCTCGCTTTCATTCTGTTGTGTATTGAGCATGATCGGAAGATGAGAAGAAGGGGGAGCGTAAGTGGCTGAGCCCATCAGATTGAACGAGAACCAAAAGGCATGGCTGAGGCTGGAGACGTTCGTGGCCATCATGGAAAGGGCCAGGAACCTGGAACTGGCCAGGATTGGCCTCAACATACCTCAAGCTTCGGTTCTGTATTGTCTGAAGGTCTCCAAGGAGCCGATGACACCGATGAGGCTGGCGCGAATGATGCACAAGCAGCCTCATACTGTGTCTGCGCTGGTGCACCGCATGGAAACCCAGGGCCTGGTCAGCACTAAGAAGGATATGAAAAGGAAGAACTGGCTCAGAGTGTCGCTGACCAAGAAGGGCGAGGAGGCGGTCAAGCAATGGGCCGCCGCCAGCGAGGTTCCTGATGTCATGTCTTGCCTGTCAAAGAAGGAGTCTGAGGCGCTGTACATGATCACCAAGAAGCTCCACAACAAGAGCCTCGAAGCGATCCGGAAGATGCAGCCGGATCCTTATTCGGAACCTCTCTTCTGGTGAGGACACGCGTTTGACCTGTCACCGCCTATGATGGCTCCGGCCCTCGGCTTGGTGTTGGCGGAGCTGTCACAACTGCTGCTGCACCGTCACTCGCACTCCTGGCATCCTCTTGAGGCGGGCTGCACTGCCAAGTGGTTCTCGCGGAAGACAGGATCGTCACCCCATTGACGGCCGCCTGATCAAGTGCTAGAGTCTGAACAGTCCACGCAGGACGGGACTGACCGAGCATAATTCCGGTCAGACCGTGTGAGCAGCCCCGGCA
>JAFGCL010000169.1 GCA_016932645.1 Dehalococcoidia bacterium
AAAGACCAGGGGCGGACGGTGGAATAGCGCCCGGGCCAGGGCGAGTTTCTGCTTCATTCCCCGGCTCCACTTCTCAATTCGTTCACCCCGCCTGTCCCAGAGCTCCAGTTGAGTCAGCAGTTCCTGTGTGCGCGCCCGCCGCGCTCCGGCAGGCATTCGCCATACGCGCCCGTAGAACTCCAGATTGTCCTCGGCGCTCATCTGCTCATAGAGTCCTGGATGCTCAAGCAAAGCGCCGGTGTGCGCCCGCACATCGTCGCCTTTCCTTAGCGTATCAAATCCAAGAACCTCAGCCCAGCCCGACGTCGGCTCCAGCAACCCCAGGAGCAAGTGGATGGTCGTTGTCTTGCCCGAGGCATTTGGACCCAGAAAGCCGAAGATGATGCCTGCAGGCACCTCAAGCGTAAGCTGGTCCACCGCCCGTATCTTGCTAAAGTCACGGGTCAGGTTGTCGGTGCGTATGGCTGCTTGATTCATCTTCCCCTCGATGTCTCAGTCTGCATCGGAGCCGTGCTGAGGGGCCGGCGGCAGCCCACGGAACTCGCCGGGCTCTCCCTGGTATTCGAAGATGTCCTCTATCCTGACATTGAAAAGCTTGGCGATCCGGAAGGCGAGACCTATGGATGGATCGTATTTACCGTTCTCAATTGAGATGACAGTCTGTCTTGTGACACCAAGCCTGCCAGCCAATGACTCCTGGGTGAGATCGTGCATGGCCCGAAAAACCTTCAGTCGGTTCTCCATCTGCTATCCCTCTTAGTGCTTCCTGCTGTAGTACGAATAGAAGGCAAGGTGAACCAGCAGCAGGATGCAGACGGCGTAGCTCAGCACGTATGCAATCAGGGTCGCGTCATCCGAAATACGATCATTCAGTACCAGCAAAACCACAGACGCAATCGCCGCTATCGGCATTGTCAGGCGCAACGTCGCCCCCGCTGCCTTTTCGTAGAGAAGGCTGGTGCGCTCATCATTCATGACTTCCTTCGTGGCTTTCCTGAGAAGGTAATTCAGGCCAGTAGCGCAAACCACGGCCACAACCAGAATCCACAAGATGTGAAGGGTGACGGCGCAGACCGCAGCTATCGCCAGCCCAGCGCCGAGGACCGCATGCAAGACTCTGAATGTCTTCCTCGTCATTCCTTCTGCCTCCTGTCCAGTAGCCAATACTTAATGTACAGCATACTGTACTTTTTGTCAAGCAAGCAGTACCAGTATCGCGAGGTCACCCAGGCGGTCTCGAGGAATCACCGAAGTATTGACGGACCAGGTGACCAGTGCGCGTACGCCCTGCCGTGGATCTTAGCGTTGGCAGGTTCAGGCGCGAGGCTCCAATCATGGCTGACAGTATCAGTCATGATTTCTCCGCTGCGGCAGCAGCCTTTCCACCTCATCGACCACAAGAGGCAGGATTTCGCCCGTCTTGCCCTGGATCAGGTAGTCCGAGACACCCTGTTGCGTCAGGGGGGTCGGGTCTGCGTTGACCTCGATGATCTTCACGCCGGACGCGCCGCGACCTCTGCTCCGGGCCATAGCCGGCAGTGCGGCGAACGGATAGACCACAGCCGATGTCCCGCAGATGAGCATGAGATCGCACTTCATGGCCTCTGACTCTGCGGCATCCATGATGTCGGAGGGTATCGGCTCCTTGAAGTGGACCACGTCGTACTTCAGGGGTCGGCCGCAGCGGCACAGTGGTGGCAGCTTGTCCAGCGAGTACTCGTCTACACTGAACCTTGAGCCGCAAGAAAGGCACCTGAGCTTTTCCACGGTGCCGTGGTAGTGCATGACGTTGCGGGTTCCCGCCTTCTCGTGGAGGCCATCGACATTCTGGGTAATGGTCCATTTGATGATGCCGAGTTGCTCCAAACGGGCGATTGCATAGTGGCCCGGGTTGGGTGCTACCTCCCGCATCTGCCGGTAGAAGTTGCTGCTGGTGCCCACGGTGCCCAGCATCTCCTGCCAGTAGGCCACCGGGTCATTCAGGAATCGCTCGTACCTCTGGTAGGCCTGGGCCTCAGCCTGTGGGTTCGTGGTCCAGATACCCTTTGGCCCCCGGAAATCCGCCACGCCGGACTCCGTCGATACGCCGGCACCCGTCAGCACTATGGCATAGCTGGAGGCCGCCAGGTCGGCGGCGGCCTGTTTGATGAGGTCTTGCATCTGCAGTCCTTCAACCCCCAATGTCCCCCAGTCTTGGGGGAAAAATAAGAAGGGGACCGAGGGACACCCTCGGACTCCCGGCAGGAGAGCATCTCCTGCACCTCTACTGCTATTCTCGCGGACGCGGCAATCAATGTCGGAATCCCACGCAAGCGCCGCCACGACAGCCGCCACCAGTATAGATTTCGATTCTGCCCGTGTCGAGACAGCCTGACCTCTACTGCTCGTCCTCCGGGCGCGGCTGCGTCTCCACCCCGTTCTCTGCCCGGCTGGGCATGAACACCAGGACCAGCACGGCCGTGACCGCCATGACTACGGCGCTGATGATGGCCACCTGCCCCATGGCATCGGTGAAGGCATTCCCCGCCGCGCTGGAGAGCGCCCGGCCGGCCTCGCCAGGAAGCGATGCGGCAATCGTCATCGCCGCACCCACGTTGTTCTTGGCCAGCGCCGCATACTCCGCCGGCAGCGAGACCACAGCACTGGCCACCTTGCTGGCATACAGGGAGTTTATGATCGAGCCCAGGATAGCTATGCCCAGCGCACCGCCGATCATGCGGATCACGCTGTTGGTGGCCGATGCCACGCCAGCCTTGGCCTCCGGCACGGCGCCCATGATGGCGTCAACGGACGGCGCCGCCACATTCCCTACGCCAAACCCGACGGCCACCAGCACCATCCCGATCAGCCAGTAGGGGCTGTCGGCCTGCCACAGTACGATCAGCGGAAGGGTAACCGCCATCAGCAGGAGACCGCCGGCAATCACCCTCGTGGTGCCGAAGTAGTGGACCATCCTTTCACTCAGTCTGGCCCCGACCATGAGCCCCGCCGCCAGGGGAAGGAAGCGGACGCCCGCTTCCAGAGGGCTGTATCCCTGGACGAACTGGAGGTACAACGTGAAGGCAAACATGAGACCGGCGAGCGCCAGCGACTGCAGGCTGAGGGCAGTCGCGCCGGCCGTGAAGCGCCGCTTCTTGAAGAACGAAAGGTCCAGCAGCGGGTACTTGGCACGTAACTCCCGAAGAATGAACGCTGCTCCGGTGACCATGGCCACAGCAAAACAGGTCAATACGTACCGGGAGGTCCACCCTTCATCCGGCCCCTGGATGATGGCATAGACCAGGGAGGAGACAGCCATTATGGACAGGATGGCCCCCGGTATGTCCAACGGCTTGGCCTCGGCATCACGGCTCTCGGTGATCAGCAGGAACGTGAGCAGTATCGCCAACGCGGCGATGGGTATGTTCACCAGGAAGATCCAGCTCCAGTCAAGGTGCTCCAGAATGAGTCCCCCGACAATGGGCCCCAGGACGATGCCCACGGCGTTCAGCGCCGCCCACATAGCGATGGCCTTGGTGCGCTCTTCACCCTTGAAGACGTCGACAGCGATGGACAGCGTGGACGGCACAATCATGGCCGCCCCCAGCCCCATCACGGCCCGGGCGGCTATCAGTTGTCCCGTGGTGCCGGTATAGGCCGCGGCCAGCGATGCCAGCGCGAATACGATCAGACCGGCGCGCAGCATCATGGCCCGTCCGAAACGATCGCCCAGGGAGCCGGTAGTCAGGAGCATCCCGCCAAATATAAGGATGTAGGAGGTGACGATCCACTGCAGGCCTGCAGCCGACGCGCCCAATTCTCTTTGCAGCGTGGGCAGCGCCACGTTCAGGATGCTGGAATCGATCACCACCACAAGGGCGCTGAGGCACAAGACCCCCAGCGTCCACCAGCGAAGCCGGTGTTTTCGCGATTCTTGCAGTTCCAGAGCTGCAGTTGCCATGATTGCCCGCCCTCCTTTCAGATTCGTGACCAAAGGATGGCAGTAAACCGCAGCACGCGTAAGCAGGCAAAGGTGGTAATTGCGGGTTTATGGTGAGAAGTGCAGACGCTTTCTGACGGAGGCTTGGGAAGCCATCTTAGAACCCGTGTCCACACCATCGCCCCCAATCTTGGGGGACACAGGAAACGAAGAGGGGCGAAGAGCAGCTTGCCCGCGATAATCACGATGAGCCCAAACCACCGGCATCCGTCTGAGACGGACTGCACACTCTCCAGATTCCGGAATTGGAGTTGGGAAGACCCTCTGTGGCTGCCCCTCAGTCTAGATCAAGCCCAGTTCCCTGGCGCGGCTAACGGCCTCAGTACGCCGACGCACACCAAGCTTGCCATAGATGTTGTACACGTGCTTCTTGGCTGTCCCCATTGCCAGGCAGAGTTCCTCGCCGATCTCCCGGTTGGAGCGACCGGCCACCACCAGCCGCAGTACTTCCAGCTCACGATCGCTGAGAGGCTCCACGAGGCCTCCTTGTGCCTTGCCCTTGGACGTTGCAGCCGCTTCCGGAGCAGGTAGTACTGCCAGCAACCGCTGGACATAATCGCGGGCTGCGTCACCCACCACCGTACGACGCAACAAGCGCGCCATCGGTTCACCTTCGTCAACTAAGGCCCGGACGTATCCCCCCGGCTGGGCCAGCGAAAGGGCCCGTTCCAGCGATTTGGCGGCACGCACGGTGTCGCCCCTAGCGCCAAAGGCCAGCGCCTTGAGAATCAGAATGCGGATCACGCTCCCGGTGCGGCCCAACCCCTCGGCGGCCAACAGCAGCGGATCCAGTATCTCCAGCGCCCCGTCAGCCTGACCCTGGGCAATCAGAACGCGCGCCCACATTATATGTTGAAGCTCCCGCACTGCATACGGCAGGTGCCCGACGCCCGTTTCGATGCGGCTGGAAGTCTCCGTCAAGCCGCTTTCCTCTATCCAGCGAGCCGCCCCTTCCATGTCCCCCTGGGCAACGTAGAGGCCAGCTTCATACACCGCCACCTCTATGTCATCCAGCTCCGTGGCATCGAAAGCCACCGCCAATTGCTTGGCCTTCTCGATGGCTTCAGTGGCGCCCTTCCGGTCGCCTTCGGCCTGCCTGATCCGCGCCATCGCCACATAGCCCAGCGTGGCGTTCGCCTCCTGCCAGTTCGTCATCAGGTCGATGCCCTCCTTGAGGCACCGCTTCGCCGACTCAAG
>JAFGCL010000170.1 GCA_016932645.1 Dehalococcoidia bacterium
GCCGGCCAGTCTCAACAGCATCCTGATGGGGCATCCCAGGAAGACCAGGGCCCCAATCATTACGAAGGCTCCCAGAACGAAGCGGACTATTGGTGACGACCCACCCCGGGGCCGCCACTCGCGGAAGACGAAGGCGGTCAACAAAGCGCCCAAAGTGAACCCCATGATTTCGGGCCTCAGGTACTGGACAACGGATGCTTGGTGGAGTTTGAGGGCGCCCGCCATATCGCGGAGAAAGCAGGCTACGCATATTCCCATGTTCGGCGGGTTGCCCCAGTTGACTGCTAACGCGCCGAGGACGCCAAAGATGAGTCCGGCTAGAATAATCTTGGTTCTTGCATTCCAGAACCGTGTCATACGTTTTCCCCTTTCTTCGATTTGGTGGAGACAAATGAACTCCAAATGGAAGGAGCCGGAGGTCCGAAACGATCTCCGGCCTGTGAGTATCTTGGGGCTAGAGCTGCGGCGGTACGGCCCGGAACACGGCGTGGAACGTCAAAGCGGGTCTGCTGTGCTGGTTCTGTGGGGAATCCTGTGTTGACGGGGTGGCCCGGGCTAGGCAGCAGGTCTGCTGGGACCCTGAGGATGAGTCCGGCAACAATAGCTGACGTATGCGGAGTCAGCGACGGGACGAATCGCCGCAAATTGACAAGCTCCTTCTCTGGCTGCTTCAGTTAGGGATTGGTCCGATAAGAGCCACGCTCTCTGACTGGTTCGGGTTCACGTTCGGCGATTCATCGACATCACCTCCTCTCCGCCAAGTCTGTCATCCGGGAAACTCAATTTCTTAGTTTGTACCATCTGGGACTCGGGCCTGTCAAAACGTACGCTGGCAAGGCAGGTTTGCGTGCGTAGTCGTCGTGTGCTAGATTGTTGCTGCCTGGAGATGTGATGGCCAAGAGCGATTTCCGCAGCCTCCCCAGCGTCGACAAGCTGATCTCCGATGAGCGGATCAAGGAGCTGGAGTCATCATACTCCCGAACCTTAGTCGTGGAGGTGGCGCGCCAGGTTCTCGAGGAAAGCCGCGAGTCGATATCGCGGGGCGAGTCTGCACCTTCCTCTGACAACCTGGTGAAGTCCGTGGCCGACCGCGTCCGGACACTGGCCGAACCTACTCTCCGGCCGGTGATCAATGCCACCGGCGTCATCATACATACCAACCTGGGCCGGGCGCCACTCAGCCGGGAAACCATCGCCGCCATGGATGCGGCCTCGCGGGGCTACTCCAATCTCGAATTCGATCTCGACACTGGCGTACGCGGGCACCGCGACGTGCACATAACCTCCCTTCTCTGCCGGTTGACCGGGGCGGAAGATGCGATGGTGGTCAACAACAACGCTTCGGCGGTACTCCTGGCGCTTACGGCTCTCTGCAAGAAGAAAGAGGTTATCGTCTCCAGGGGCCAGGCTGTAGAGATCGGCGGCGGTTTCCGTATCCCTGACGTCATGCGGCAGAGCGGGGCCAAGCTGTTGGAGGTGGGTACCACCAACTGCACCTACATTGCCGACTACGAACAGGCAATCACGCCGAGAACGGCTGCTTTGCTGCGGGTGCACACCAGCAATTTCAGGGTGGTGGGCTTCACCGAGCAGGTCGCCATCGCTGATCTTGTTAGGCTTGGTGAGCAATATACCCTGCCGGTATTCGACGATCTGGGCAGCGGCTGCCTGTTGGATACCGCTAGATTCGGGCTGAGCCTGGAGCCTACGGTGCAGGACAGCGTATCCGCCGGCGCTGCCCTGGCCATGTTCTCGGGCGATAAGCTGCTGGGCGGGCCACAGGCCGGCATCATCGTGGGGAGGAAGCACTTGGTGGAGAGACTGCGGAAGTATCCGCTAGCCCGGGCGTTGCGCATAGACAAGACCAGACTGGCCGGGTTGGCCGCTACGTTGACCCACTACCTGAAGGGGGAGGCGGAGCAGAAGGTGCCGGTCTGGCAGATGATCTCCATGCCTCTGGCCGAAATTGAGAGACGCGCCCAAGCGTGGGCGGAATGCCTGGGCCCGCTGGGCGCGGTCACGGGTGGGGAGTCGGTGGTGGGGGGAGGCAGCCTGCCGGGCAGCACCCTGCCGACGTGGCTGGTGGTGGTCAAGGGATCGCCCAAAGCCAAAGGCCCCAGCCTGGCACGTAAGCTGCGGGCCAGCCAGACTCCGGTGATCGCCCGGATCGAAGGCAATGCCTTGCTCCTCGATCCCCGGACGGTCCCGCCGGACGAGGATCAAACTGTGGTTGAAGCGCTGCAGAATGCGGTCGGGGCCTTCAAGCCCTAGCCAGCCAGAGTCCCTTTGGAAGCTGTCACCTTCACTGAGAAAAAAGCCATCTCTCCGGCAGTCTCCTGTGCTCACTGATCTCGTTCTTCAGGGGTCTTTCCATCTTGATGGCGTTTGCATCGCTCATGGCAGCTTATCGGGGTCGTTACCACTGGAGCGTTGAGAGCCTGTGGTGGTATGGACCATGAGAAGAATCTGTGACAGCACCAGACAATGCTGAGATTCGGCTGTGAAAGGCTGGTTGTAGGCTTTTCACGGATTGGGACGACGGGGTGCCTTGCCCAAAACCAGACATTTTCAGTTCGGAATTGAACGGAGAAGACAAGATGACGGATCTAGCATTGGTTGGCAGTTCAAAGTCCAGCAGAGGCCCATGGCGTCCAGCCAGGAAGGTGCGGTCAGTAGCCATATTCGGATCCACGGAGGTGGATTTCCGTCAGGCCCAACTCCCTGAAGGTGTGACCGAGGTGGCGCTGTTCTCCCTCTTTGGCGCCAATGATGTCATTGTCAGATCGGAAACGCCGGTCACTATTACCGGGCTTTCGCTGTTGGGATCACGCACCATGAGGCGTTCGCCGGCAAAGCAGATGCCTCCTCCGACGGCCAAGTCGTTGCTGGTGAGCGGCACCAGCATCATGGGCAGGCTATCGGTGAAGGACATGCCCTAGCGCGGCTTTGACAGCCGCTGTATTGGAGAGTGCAGAATGGGGAAGAAGAACAAGAAGAGCAAGACCGAAAAGACAGTCACTGGACCGACATTGCGCTGGCTGATATGTGAAGACGGCGATGTGCACATCTTCGGACCCTGCCCTCGCTGTTTCAGCACCAATGGCGGCATGCTAATAGGCTCGAGTCTGACGGCGTCCAAAGGGATCGCCAGAGCTCATTGCAGCGATTGCGGTGAGACCATAGATTACTTCGTTGATCCGCAACAGCAGCAGATGTGGAGGGCCGAGGCCATACGGGAACCGGTCAACACAGCGTCTGCATCCTAGCCCCTCGTTCTGCCAACTGACTACACACAAGAGAAGGGGTGCCTTGCCCGGCAAGACGCTCCTCTTATCTCAGAATGGTTCTTGAAGGCTGCATCCTGAGGGCTGTCTCACAATGGCTTCTTGCCCCCTGGCCAAATGGTTGTACTGGCCATGCTGTAGGAATTTCCCCTCATTGGGCGATGATGCTGTGTCGAAATGCTGCCGGACAAAACGAAGACTGCCGCGCAACAGCCATCAATGCTATTGCGCGGCAGTCGGGAGAACAGGGTGGGGGGGCAGGGCCCTCTCCGAACCAAGTGAATTCCGGAAAGAGAGGGCATACTTCAGCTAGGTGGTGCCGCCTTGTTGCGGCTTCCTAGGTGCAAAGCCAAGCTGCTCCGTCGGTTGCAGGAATTCAGCTTGCCTTGAGGATTTCGTCAGCCTTGGCCTCGGCTGTGGATATCAGTTGCCTTAGTTCGCCGGCCTCGTGCTCCAACTGCTTAATGCGATCGATGGTCTCGTTTCGTTCCTTCTCCACCACTCTAATCCGGTAGACGGCCCCATCCAGCTTCTGCAGCAATGATTGCTCTTCCATCACACTAGACCTCCTTGTTCCGTGATTTGGCAAACATACGACAAAATCTACAGTCAGGGCATCATACCTGTGTCTCAGTGACAGCTTTGCCAATCACAAAATGTTCTCAGGCCGGAACGTGCAAATAGCACTACTAGGATATAGTCATGAAGCTGTGTTTCTTGTGAAGCGCATGACAACGCAGAGAGAACTGCAGGTAGTTGACGCATCCTTTCAGAGGCGGTGCCTGTGAGATTTGCCGTAATCCTGATGGTTCGCTAAAATCCTCTTTGGGCATTCGTCTGCGGCACAAGGTATTCGTCAAACGCGCAACGGAGGAGTAGATGTGGGAACAAAATCGACACAATAGTGGAGCAGCTTCGCAGAACGAGGATGAGGAGTTCAAGAAGTACATTCGCGACATCCAGGATTGGCCCAAGCCCGGCGTGACATTCCGTGATATCACGCCCCTTCTCCGCAAGGGGAACATCCTCAGTAAAGCCATCCGCAGCATGGCCTATCGTTTCCAGGGCGAGAACATTGCTCTGATTGTCAGCATGGAGGCCAGGGGATTCATTCTGGGTGCCGCACTGGCGTATGAGCTGGAGTGCGGCTTCGTGCCGGTTCGCAAAGTAGGGAAACTCCCGTATGAGCGACTCACCATGGACTATAAGCTCGAGTACGGTCTGGGCACATTGGAGATGCATGTGGATGCCATCGATCATGGTCAGCGGGTCCTGATTGTGGATGACGTTCTGGCCACCGGGGGCACGGCCAAAGCGACTGCCGACCTGGTCAAAGCCTCGGGAGGCAAAGTCGTCTGTGCGGCCTTCCTGGTTGAATTGACTGGACTTGAAGGCAGGAAGCTCCTGGACTGCCCGGTGTACTCACTAGTGCGGTACTAGGAGTCACGTCATACTGACTCACCTGGTTCTGCCCTCTTTCATCCCGGGAACGCTTCCCCTTGATCTGTGAAGCCGCGCCGAGAATCTGAAGGGGATGGGAGAGGGGGTCGCATAGTAGGCCCCCATCTCTCTTCGTTGACACTATGTGAATACTAGTCTTTTGGATTCCACATGATTTGAAGGATCACCACAGCCGCGATAGTCGCTACTACGAAACCCGCAAGAACATACCATCCAATCATGGATTGCCCTCCTTTGCCTACTACAAATCATACCTCATTTACCCTTCCTGTTTGTAGTCGTGCAGAACAGGGTATGAGACGGGGCAAATAACGCTCTATCCCTTTGATCTTCAGCCGCCTCTAACAGGACGTCCAATTGCTCCAGAGTGACTGTGGGCAATAGCCTTCTGGCTACCTTGGGAGCATTCACTCTGCCCATTGGATTGTCTTCAAGGTGGCCTTCTTTGCAGAGCCAACCACGGAGTGCCCTTATCGCTCAGTAGTATGAGTGTTTAGCATTCCTACAGTTCAGGTTATGCAGGAACTCGTTTATGCTCCGGGCAGTCAGTTCACGCCCTAAGAACCTCTTGAGGCAAGTGTGATAGAATTTCAGAGTGTGTTCAGACGTACCGCCTCTTCTGCTTTGGAGGAACTCAGCCAGCAGGTCTTGAGTGAAGAGTTGTTTCACTCTCTCACGTTCCATTGTGCTTGGGGAAGTGCTGGAACTGGCAGACAGGCATGACTTAGGATCATGTGCCGCGAGGCGTGGGAGTTCGACTCTCCCCTTCC
>JAFGCL010000171.1 GCA_016932645.1 Dehalococcoidia bacterium
ATTGAGTCCACCTCCGGTGATGTGGACCTCTTGTCCCAGTTTGACGAGAATCACGGCCAGGCCGCAGTCTTGACATAACGGCACACGTTCTTTGGCGGAGATGGCAGCATTGTCCAGTATCTTCTCCAGCGTGGCTTTCCCCAGGGGCGACTCCTCGGTGCCCACCGCTTTCTTGATGGCATCGAGCACGTCTTGCGGCAAGAAGAAGTTGGCCTCCTGACACATGGTGGCGACTGCTTGTGTTATCTGGTCGGCGCGAATCTCTCTCAGTGCCATAATTCAACCCCCTATGTCCCCCACTCTTGGGGGAAGAAAGAAAACGTGACCGAGGGACACCCTCGGACTCCCGGCAGGGACGAATCCCTGCACCCTCTTGCGGGCAATCCCTCTAATGACTGCGACATTTCACTCGTCGTTCCCGCGGAGGCGGGAATCCAATCTCTGCTTCTCACCTTGGGCTCCTACAAAGGTATATTCCCGTGCTTCTTGGCGGGAAGGTGATCGACCTTGTTCTTGAGCATCTCCAGCGCCTTGATCAATTTGGGCCGCGTGTCGCGCGGGTCGATGACGTCATCGAGATACCCTCTCGCGGCGGCCACGTACGGGTTGGCGAACTTGTCTCTGTACTCTTGCACCAACTCCTTCTTCTTCTCGTCCGGCTTCTCGGCCTTGGATATCTCTCCTCTGAACACGATGTTGACGGCGCCGTCCGGCCCCATGACCGCGATCTCCGCCGTCGGCCAGGCGTAGTTGATGTCGCCGCGCAGGCTCTTGCTGCTCATCACGACATACGCTCCGCCGTAGGCCTTGCGGGTGATAATGCTTATCTTAGGCACTGTCGCTTCCGCATAGGCGTAGAGGAACTTGGCGCCGTGCCTGATGATGCCGCCGAACTCCTGGTCGGTCCCCGGCATGTAGCCCGGCACATCGACGAACGTAATGACCGGGATGTTGAAGCAGTCGCAGAACCGGACGAACCTGGCCCCCTTGTCGGAGGCATTGATGTCAATAGAGCCGGCGAGGTACGCCGGCTGCTGGGCCACGATCCCCACGCTCTGACCGTTGAGCCGGGCGAACCCGACGATGAGGTTGTTGGCCCAGTGCTCGTGCACCTCCATGAAGTCGCCGTTGTCGAAGACCTTGGCGATGACATCCCGCATGTTGTAGGCCTTGTTGGGCTCCACGGGGACGACGTTGACCAGGTCCGGATCGCGCCGGTTGGGATCATCGCCGCAGGCCACCAGGGGCGTTTCCTCCATGTTGTTCTGGGGCAAGAAGGTCATCAGGCGGCGGATCATCTGGAAGACTTCCTGCTCGTTCTCTGCGACGAAATGGCAGTTGCCGCTGACCCTGGCGTGGACCATGGCGCCACCCAGGTCCTCGTGGGTGACCTCTTCGCCGCTGACCGCTTTCACGACGTCAGGACCGGTGATGTACATCTGCGCCGTGCCCTTGACCATGAAGATGAAGTCGGTGATCGCCGGCGAGTACGTCGCGCCGCCGGCTGCCGGCCCCAGGACCACGGATATCTGGGGAACCACGCCCGAGTACAGCGTGTTACGGGTGAATATCTCGCCGTATCCCCTCAGGCTGTCCACGCCCTCCTGAATACGGGCACCCCCGGAATCCAACAGCCCGATGCACGGCGCGCCGTTCTTGGCCGCTAGATCCATCGCCTTGCAGATCTTCTCCGAGGCCACCAGTGAAAGCGTGCCCCCAATCACCGTGAAGTCCTGGCTGTACGTGAAGGCCAGCCGGCCGTTGATCTTCCCGTAGCCGATGACCACCGAGTCCCCGAGGTATCTCTCCTTTTCCAGCCCGAAGTCGCTGGTGCGATGCATAACGAATGTGTCGATCTCCTCGAAGGTGCCCGGATCGAAGAGAAGGTTGATCCTCTCCCTGGCGGTGAGTTTGTTCTTCGAGTGCTGAGACTCTATGCGCTTGGCGCCTCCCCCCTGCATGGCTTGCTCTCTCATCTTGGCCAGGTTGTTCAGCTTGTCTTCGATGGTCATTGATTCTCTCCTTCTGGAAGACTCGGTGTCCTAGGACTTCATCCGGTTCAGTTCGGCTAGCCGCTCCTCGGTCTTCTGTAGCTTCGTCTGAGAGTCCTGCAGCTTGCCGCGTTCCTTGTCGACCACGGCCTTGGGCGCCTTGGAAAGGAAGGTCTGGTCGCTGAGGCGGGTATTCAGGCCAGCGATCCTGGCCTGCAGGGATTCCTTTTCCTGCTCCAGGCGCTTCTTCTCGGCATCGATGTCTACAGTCATCGGCAGGACAATGTCCACTTCGCCAACGTGTAGAACCTGAGCCCCGTCCTTGGCAGACTCTTTTCGTGTTCCCAGTATGTGCAGAGGCTGCACCCTGGCCAGCGTCTCTATGGCCCGACGGTGCGGCTCTATGACCCAATTGTTCTTGGCGTGAACTTGCGCCTCGATCCGCTTCGCCGGATCGATCTTGGATTCAGCCCGCGCATTACGGATGGAGCGGATGATCTCAATGATCAGGCTTACCTCGCGCTCTGCCTGCGCGTCGACGAACCCGGTGCTGACCGGGTAGGTAGCGACAACGAGAGAATCCGGCCTCGTGGCATCGGGCGGCAAGCGGGCGACCAGGGTCTGCCATATCTCTTCAGTGATGAAGGGCATGAATGGATGCAACAGTCTCAGGGAAGCTTCCAGGGTTCGGATGAGCACCGGAACGGGCGAAGGCGAACCGGGCTGGTTGAGACGAATCTTGGCCAGCTCAATGTACCAGTCGCAGAACTCTCCCCAGACGAACTCGTAGACCTCGGCCTCGGCTTCGCCGAAGCGGAATTCCTCGAGGAGTCTGTTGACGCGGGCAGCCAACTGATCAAGCCGGCTCAGTATCCATCGGTCCTCGACGGGCAAATTCGGCGGCAGTGATGTATCCACGGTTCCTTCGGGCAGGCTCCGGATTACATACCGGGAGGCGTTCCACAGCTTGTTGGCGAAATTGCGGCCAGCCTCCATCTTCCCGCTGCTCAAGGGGATATCATTGCCGGCGGACGTGCCTACCACCAGAGAAAAGCGCAGCGCATCAGCGCCGTAGGTGTCAATGCTATCGAGGGGGTTGATGACATTGCCCTTCATCTTGCTCATCTTGGCGCCCTTCTCGTCCCGGATCAGGCCGTGAAGGTAGACCCACCGGAACGGAACCTGGCCGGTGTTCTCCAGTCCCATCATGATCATGCGGGCCACCCAGAAGAAGAGGATGTCGTAGGCCGTCTCCATGACTGTCGTGGGATAGAAGTAGCGCAGGTCTTCGGTATCGTCTGGCCAGCCGAGTGTGGAATGGGGCCACAGACCCGAGCTGAACCAAGTATCCAAGACGTCTGGGTCTTGCTGAATCTTGCCGGAACCGCAGTGGGCGCACTTGCCGGGCTTGTCAACGGTCACCGTGATCTCGCCGCAGTCGTCGCAGTACCACGCTGGGATTCGATGTCCCCACCAGAGCTGGCGGCTGACGCACCAGTCACGGATGTTATCCATCCAGTTGAGATAGACCTTCTGGAACTGGTCCGGGATAATCGTGATCTGGCCGCTCTTGACCGCTTCGATCGCTGGCTCGGCCAGCGGCTTTGCCTTGACGAACCACTGCAGGCTGGCCCATGGTTCCACCACCGTGCCGCAGCGCATGCAATGCCCCACCGCGTGCAAATGCGGTTCCACCTTTACCAGCAGGCCGTCCTTCTCAAGGCGGACGAGCAGGTCCTTGCGGCAATCGAACCGGTCGAAGCCGTCGTAAGGCCCGGCCTCCTTGTTCAGGGAGGCGTCCTTCTTCAGGATATTGACCAGAGACAGATTGTGCCGCTGGGCGATCTCGAAGTCGACCGGATCGTGGGCCGGCGTGATCTTCAGTGCACCTGTACCGAAGCTGCGGTCAACGGCCTCGTCGGCAATGACCGGGATGGGGCGGTTGATCACTGGGATGGCCACGGTTTTCCCGATGAGATCGGCGTACTTCTCCTCTTCGGGATGCACCGCCACTGCCACGTCGCCGAACATGGTCTCGGGCCGCGTGGTAGCCACGATGACATAGCCGGACTGGCCCACCATGGGGTACCTGATGTGATACAGGTGGCCGGTGGTGTCTTCGTGAGAGGTCTCTAGATCGGAGAGCGCGGTCTGGCAGCGGGGGCACCAGTTGATGATCCGCTCGCTGCGGTAGATCAGGCCCTTGCGGTACAGGTTGACGAACGTGGTGGCCACCGCGCGCATGGGACCAGGATCCATTGTGAAGGTGTCCCGCGTCCAATCGCAGGATATGCCCAGCTTTTTGTGCTGGTCGTTGATGCGCTGGCGGCACTTAATGGCCCACTCCCAGGTTCTCTTCTCGAACTCCTCGCGGCCGATGTCATGTCTGGTCTTCTTGTCGGCGGCCAACTGCCTCTCGACGACTACCTGGGTGGCAATGCCGGCGTGGTCCGTGCTGGGCAACCAGAGAGTCGGGTCACCCTTCATCCGGTGCCAACGGATCATGATGTCTTCCAGCGTCGCCGTTAGGGCATGGCCGAGGTGAAGCTCTCCGGTCACGTTTGGCGGTGGCATGATGATGGTGAAAGGCTGCTTCGAGGGGTCAATCTTGGGCGTGAAATGGCCCTGCTCCAGCCAGAATTGATAGACCCTGTCTTCAACCTGTCTGGGTTCGTAGGCCTTGGGTAGGTCGGCGTGGTGCATCGTCGCTTTCGCGTGAGTCAAACGGAGGCTATCTCCGGCGCTTTTGCTTGGGCTGGTTCTTCCGGCTGGCATTCAGCAGGCTGACCACCTTGTCCAGAACCTTATGGGCTACCTTGGACTTTGGCAGCAGAGGCAGGGCGTCGATCTTGCCGCGGCTGTCAATCAAGGTGACCTTGTTGGTGTCGGTCCCAAAGCCACTGTGGGCCTCCGTTATGTTGTTCGCCACGATGAGATGGAGGCTCTTTCTC
>JAFGCL010000172.1 GCA_016932645.1 Dehalococcoidia bacterium
ACGGGAATTCAGCCCCGCTATAGCGGATTTCGGGTACAGGGCACCGCTAACTCCCCGCCTAGCACGACCCAAAGCCAATGTTAGACTGGCACCTCTTTGTTGTCAATTGATTGTACTCTCCGACCCGACCCGCCGACGTTAACCCGCAAAGTCAACTCAGAGCCTGCGTTCGACGCCGACCCACTCCGCTATGAGCCTGGGACTTCTCTTCGTCACCTGGCCCTCTGCACGCCCCTTGCCTGTTTTGGCAAGACATGTCATTCCTGCAGAGCTTGTCCTCGCGAGGGCGGGGAGCAGGAATCCAGTTTGATTCTTGGGGGCTTTCATGTGCCTCGGCTGGGGAGGCGAGACCGTGTGTGGCAGGAGAAGAAAATCGCCGCTCTGCGCCAAAGAGTCATCCCAGGAAGAACCTTCTCACCTCATCGGCATCAAGCGGTCCGCCGTGACCTGACAGCAGGGTCTTCGGCGAGTACTCCAGTATCCGGCTGACGCTGTCCTTGATCTGCTGAGGATCCTTGACCCACAGGGGGTAGGCCGGCTTCCTGGGAGCATTGAACCTCCCCACGACCAGATCGCCGACGATGGCAACCTGCGCCGGAAAGACTATGGAAATGGACCCTTGGGTATGCCCGGGAGTCCGGACCCACTTCGCCTCGATTCCGTAGTCTGAGAGGTCTCCCTCATCTCCCTCGAAGGTCACATCCGGCTCAAATGGCTCAGCCTTGATGCGGCTCACGAAGGGCCTTGTCATTCTCTCCCAGGTGTTGCGCGTCGCCAGAGGAAGGTTCCGTCCGCTGCGCGGCCCCTCAACGTCCAGTTGGTGAATGGCGATCATGCAACCCAGCCTCCGCTTCAGTCCCGGTGCCCCGCCGAAGTGGTCGAGGTGCCCGTGGGTGAGCAGTATCAGTTTGACCTTGCTGAGGGAGTCTCCCCCTCTATTCTGGATGGACCGGATGATCTTCTTCTCATACCAGTCGTTGAGGGCGTCCACCAGTATGGATCGCTTCTCTCCCTCAAGAAGGTACACCTTGCCCGTGGGGGTGCGTATCTCAACAATGGAAGGCGTCCTGGCGGCCAACTTCATCTCTTCCGGAGCGGGAACCCGGTCTTCCGCAGATGCCTAGCATAGATTACGACGCATCGTTTTTCAAATCACCCAGGTATCGACTTGCGGCAGGCGACTGGAGCGGAGGATGTGCTGTGGCAAAGGTCGAGCTTTGGACGGGAACAGCTGGTGGCGATCTGAATAATTCGTCGATCTAATAGGGTGCCGTTGTTCTATCAAACGGCATGAGGCTGCCGGGATCTACAGAAGGACAGGCAACAAGATGACTGCTGCGATGGCAATCACTGCAACAGCAAGAGACTGGGCAAGACATCCAGACAGACAACCGCCCGCTTCCATCTATTCGACCTTCCCGACTGCTGTCCGGCCTGGACCGTGCTATACAGCAGGAACACTTCTCAATCCGTCTGGTGCCCCACCAAGATACGTTGATGCTCAACAGGCTGCTTCAGTCTCGACGACTTGATCGGAGAGAGAAGGGCCCTCTAGATCATCTGAACAGGGATCGTGTGTCCACCGTTCTTCACGGGCTTCTCGCTGTCCGTTTTTGGCTCTGGTCTCGGTTCTTTCTTTGGTTGCTTCTTCTCAGCCATGCTTTCAAGAAAGCGTGTGGTGAAACTGGGCATACGTCAATACAGCATTAGAGTCTTGCCACAGAGTCACCTTTGCCCCCCTCTGAGGTTGGCTGCCTGCCATCCCTCGCGCTTAGGGTTGTTATTGTAGACAGATTCTCCGGAATATGTCAAGGAGTTTTCTAACGGGTAGTCCTATATAATGTGGATGAATAGGTACACCGGAGTCTCAATGAGGTGCTATGCCGGATATAACCACTGAAGGCAAGCCAACTCTCTTCTTCTCCAGCAATGATGTCGACAGCTCTTGGAGACTGAATGAGAAGATGATCGCGCTATTGGAATCGTATTTGCAGGGTCGGGAAGACCTTTACACCTTCTCATCGGCAAGAATTCCAAACGTTGTGGGAGACCCCACAGAGGTCGATGCGGCCTTCTCAAGTCTCGATGACCCAACGAGGTTCTTCAGATTCGTTCAAGTTCGCGCCAGAGAAGGTGTTGAGGGTAGGCCATGGATAGAACAGATCATAGGGCAGAAGAGGTCTCTTGGAATAGGTGCAGCCACCGCAGTCTCAACAGGAGGCTTCTCGCAATATGCGATCAACTTGGCTTCACACGAAGACATTCTGCTTAGAGTGCTGCAACCTGAGAGCGCCGAGAACATCCGAAAGTGGTACTTGCCCGACTCCATAGGACAAGAGAAAACGCTAATCGACATAGTACGATGCTCTATCCTTGTAGAGACAGGCCCCACGATTCGGGAGTTCCCTGCTGATCAGGACAATACTAGAGAAGACAACATATTGGTTCCCACTGTGGAACCCCACAGATATAGAGCCATCTCCTTGATAAGAGTCTTCGATGTGGACATTATGCAAAACCCAGAACGTCGGCGTGAATTTCTTGCACGAGTACCCACGGGAAATGCATCCCACAAAGTCACTACTGCAATTGAATACAAAGTCCCCCAACTATATCTGAAGACCAGTGAATCACTCTCACGAGAGAGCGTAGTCCCCATTAGAGCCATAGTCTTCTTCATAGCAGCGAACAAACAACGTCTAGGTGCGCCAATTGCTCATAGATACAAGTATCTTGATGCAGTCAATGATGCTCAACTAGCACAAATGATGGTTGCCGAGATTGAAGTAGGGCATCAGCCTCAATATGTCAGCCTGATACGATACTCTTGCGACGCCGGGATGTGCAAACTGGGGGGCGCTTTCTTTCGATAAGTTAGCAAAAGCGCCAAGTATCGGAGCATGTCATCCTAGAAGTGCTAGGAACCACATCAGCAACTGAGGTCAAACAATAGGGAATACCCCCCCCTCATCCACCTCAACTTAGCAGAACCTCTAACGGCAATTGCGTTGTTAAATTCGGCTGGTGTAAAATGGCCTCGTTACAAGGGGATCCTTCTCATGAACCTCGGCGTGTGCAGCATTACTCTCCGTTTGCCGGAGAATGAAAGCCTCAAGGGAAAGCGTAGGGTGATCAAGTCTCTGATCGCCCGGGTGAGAAACACGTACAATGTGGCCATAGCCGAGGTCGATGATCAGGATGTTTGGCAGTTGACCACTCTGGGCATAGCCTGCGTCAGCAATGACGCTCAGCAGAACAACAGGGTTCTGTCGAAGGTGGTGGAGTTCATCAGCCAGAGCCGGCTTGATCTGGAAGTGGTCGACTACCAGATTGAACTCATCCCCTTCCGCTAGTCCCAGCCGTGAGGACCGACCTGCCGGACCTCGGAGCTCAGAATGACCGCCTCTTCTTTCATCAAGCACGTCAAGTCCTCATCCGGCTACCGGGACCAGATCGTTCACATAGAACACCTGCCGTCCTGCGAACCCAGCTACCAGGAATTGGCCACCGCCCTCGACAGCCGGCTGGAATCGGCCCTCCGCGCATCAAATCTGTACCCGCTCTACACCCATCAAGCCATGGCGATCGACTTGGTCCACTCCGGAGAGAACGTGGTCGTGGTCACAGGCGCCGCCAGCGGCAAGACGCTGTGCTACAACGTTCCCGTGCTGCAATCGATTCTGACCGACAGAACGAGTCGAGCTCTCTATATCTTCCCCACCAAGGCCCTGGCCCAGGACCAGATGAGGAGTCTGACCGAGCTGACGTCGCTGCTCCCTGCTGCGGCAAAGGTGGCCACCTTCGATGGGGACACGCCTCGAGAGCAGCGTTCGTATGCCAAGAGGTCCGCCCAGATCGTGCTCACCAATCCCGACATGCTTCATCTGGGTATTCTGCCCAATCACCAGTCGTGGTCGAGGTTTCTCCGCCGCTTGCAGTACGTTGTCATCGATGAAGTCCACACCTACCGTGGTGTCTTCGGCTCCCATGTAGCCAATGTGCTCCGGAGGCTGAGACGGATTCTAGAGACTTGCGGAGCCAGGCCCCAGTTCATCTGCTGCTCCGCCACCATTGCCAACCCCGGAGAACACGTCGAGAGACTGGTAGGACTGCCGTTTCAAGTGGTGGACGCCGATGGCGCTCCTCACGGCCGGAAGGACTTCGTCCTCTGGAACCCGCCCCTCACGGACAAGAACAAAGCCACCCGCGTCAGCGCCAACAGTGAAGCCGCCTTTCTGCTGGCCGAACTGGTGCAGCGGAAAATCCGGGCCATCACGTTCGCCCGTACCCGCAAGCTCACCGAGCTTATATATGTCTACGCCAGGCGGCGCCTCGGCATCTCGTCCCTGGGCAAGAGGATCAAGCCCTACCGTGGCGGCTATCTTCCTGAAGAGAGACGCCAGATAGAGCAGGAGCTCTTCTATGGGGATCTCTTGGGAGTGGTGGCCACCACGGCGCTGGAGTTGGGCATAGACATCGGCGACCTGGACGCCGCGGTTCTCACCGGCTACCCGGGGAGCATCGCCAGCACCTGGCAGCAGGCGGGCCGCAGCGGCCGAAGAAGGGGCATGAGCCTCAGTTTCCTCATCGGCCTGGACAACCCTCTTGATCAGTATTTCATGCGCCACCCTCAGGCCCTGTTCGGCAAGCGCTGTGAGAACGCCCTGAT